>NZ_JBHWAQ010000046.1:0-49754 GCF_042743475.1 Streptomyces sp. NPDC059534 | reverse complement strand
GCCCCCCCGCTGTGTCGGCGGTGCGGGGGGGGGGGGGGGGGACCGTCATCACCTTGAGGGGCGCGTGCGGGCCCCGGCCACCGGGGGGGGGCGCCCCCCCCTGGGGGGGGCCCCCCCCCCGTCCGTCGTGTTTGTGGTGCTCCGCACAGTGACGCGACGCAGGTCAAGGGTGAGTTGACGGGTGTTCTCGGGCCGTGGTGGACTGCCGAGGCCATTACGGCGGCAGTAGAGGAAGTCCGGTGCGAATCCGGCGCGGTCCCGCCACTGTGACCGGACCCCCAGGGTCCGGGAGTCAGGAACTCTCGCCGCCGGTCACGTCGATCCAGGGCGCGGACCCTGAGTGAGGACATAGCGCCATGCCCGGCCGCAGCCGCAGCGTATCCAGAGCCACCGGTGTCTTCGCGTACGGAGCGGCCCTCGGCCTCGCCGTCGACCAGCTCGTCGGCGACCCCCGCCGCGGACATCCCGTCGCCGCGTTCGGCCGGGCGGCCGCCGCCGTCGAACAGCGCCTCCACCACGACCACCGCGGCTGGGGAGCCCTGCACACCGCCGTCTGCGCCGGTGCCACCGCCGCGGCCGGCGCCCTCGCCGCCCGCACGGTACGGGGCAGCCGCGCCGCCTCCGTCGCCCTGACCGCCGCCTCCGTCTGGGCCGTCGTCGGCGGTACGACCCTGGGCCGCGAGGCCCGCGCCATCGGCGGGGCGCTCGCCGCCGGGGACCTGGAGGTGGCCCGCGAGCGGCTGCCCCACCTCTGCGGCCGCGACCCGCAGTCGCTGGACGGCCCCGCGATGGCCCGGGCGGTCGTCGAGTCCGTCGCCGAGAACACCTCCGACGCCGTGGTCGGCGCCCTCTTCTGGGGCGCCGTCGCGGGCGTGCCGGGGCTGGTCGGCTTCCGGGCCGTCAACACCCTGGACGCGATGGTCGGCCACAAGTCCCCCCGCCACCGCCGGTTCGGCTGGGCCTCGGCGCGGCTGGACGACGTGGCCGGCTGGCCCGGCGCCCGGCTGACCGCCGCCCTCGCGACCGTCGCCGGCGGCGATCCGCGCGGAGCGGTACGGGCCTGGCGGGCGGACGCGGCGCAGCACCCCAGTCCCAACGCGGGCCCCGTCGAGGCCGCCTTCGCGGGCGCCCTCGGCGTCCGGCTCGGCGGAACCCTCTCCTACGGCGGACGCGTCGAGCACCGGCCCGTCCTCAACGGGGCGGGGCGGGCCGTCGAGGTCGCCGACATCGACCGGGCGGTCCGGCTGTCCCGCCGGGTCACCGGACTGACCCTGGCCGCCTGCGTGGGCGGCCGGCTGATCGTGAGCGCGCTGAAGCGGAGGAACGCATGAGGGGTGGCGGACTGCTCGTCGCCGGGACCACGTCCGACGCCGGCAAGAGCGTCGTGACGGCCGGAATCTGCCGCTGGCTGGTCCGCCAGGGCCTGAAGGTGGCGCCTTTCAAGGGACAGAACATGTCCCTGAACTCCTTCGTCACCCGCGAGGGCGCCGAGATCGGGCGGGCCCAGGCCATGCAGGCCCAGGCCGCCCGCGTCGAGCCGACCGCGCTGATGAACCCGGTGCTGCTCAAGCCCGGCAGCGACCGCTCCAGCCAGGTCGTCCTGATGGGCAGGCCGGTCGGCGAACTGAGCGCCCGCGGCTACCACGGCGGGCGGCAGAAGGAACTCTTCGAGCCCGTCCTGGCGTGCCTGGAGGAACTCCGGGGCATGTACGACGCCGTGATCTGCGAGGGGGCGGGCAGTCCGGCCGAGATCAACCTGCGGCGCACGGACATCGTGAACATGGGCATCGCGCGGGCCGCGAAGCTGCCCGTGGTGGTCGTCGGCGACATCGACCGGGGCGGCGTCTTCGCCCAGTTCTTCGGGACGACGGCGCTGCTGAGCCCCGAGGACCAGGCGCTCGTCGCCGGATACCTGGTGAACAAGTTCCGGGGCGACGTGACCCTGCTCGAACCCGGCCTCGACATGCTCCACGGGCTGACCGGGCGGCGGACCTTCGGCGTCCTGCCGTACGCGCACGGGCTCGGCATCGACGAGGAGGACGGCCTGCGGGTCTCGCTGCGGGGCACCGTCCGCGAGTCCGTCGTCGCGCCGCCGGTCGGCGCCGACGTGCTGCGGGTCGCCGTCTGCGCCGTACCGCTCATGTCCAACTTCACGGACGTCGACGCGCTGGCCGCCGAGCCGGGCGTCGTCGTCCGGTTCGTGGACCGGCCGGAGGAGCTGGTCGACGCCGATCTGGTCGTCGTGCCCGGCACCCGCGGGACGGTCAAGGCGCTCGCCTGGCTGCGGGAGCGGGGGCTCGCCGACGAGCTGGCCCGCCGCGCGGCCGAGGGACGGCCGGTGCTCGGCATCTGCGGCGGCTTCCAGGTCCTCGGCGAGCACATCGACGACGAGGTCGAGTCGCGGGCGGGGGCCGTCGAAGGACTCGGGCTGCTGCCCGTACGGGTCCGGTTCGCGCGCGAGAAGACCCTCGCCCGGCCGGTCGGCGAGGCGCTCGGGGAACGCGTCGAGGGGTACGAGATCCACCACGGGATCGCGTCGGTGGACGGCGGGGAGCCGTTCCTGGACGGCTGCCGGGTCGGCTCCGTGTGGGGCACCCACTGGCACGGCTCGCTGGAGAGCGACGGCTTCCGCCGGGCGTTCCTGCGGGAGGTCGCGGCGGCGGCGGGACGGCGGTTCGTCCCCGCCCCCGACACGTCCTTCGGCGCCCTCCGGGAGGAGCAGCTCGACCGCCTCGGCGACCTGATCGAGGAACACGCGGACACCGACGCGCTGCTGCGGCTGATCGAACGGGGCGCTCCGGCGGGGCTGCCGTTCGTGCCGCCGGGTGCGCCGTGACGCGGGTCCGCCCACCGGGGCACAAGCGAACCGAACTCGAGGAAAGGACCACCCGATGAGCACCCGCTATCCGTTCACCGCCGTCGTCGGCATGGACGACCTGCGGCTCGCGCTGCTGCTGAACGCCGTCAGCCCGGCCGTCGGCGGGGTTCTCGTGCGGGGCGAGAAGGGCACCGCGAAGTCCACCGCCGTCCGCGCCCTCGCCGAGCTGCTGCCGGAGGTCCCGGTGGTCGCCGGGTGCCGGTTCAGCTGTGATCCCGGCGCGCCCGACGCCGCGTGCCCGGACGGGCCGCACGAGGTCCTCGGGGCGGACGCGCGGCCGGCCCGGATGGTCGAGCTGCCCGTCGGCGCCTCCGAGGACCGGCTCGTCGGCGCGCTCGACATCGAGAAGGCGCTCGCCGACGGCGTGAAGGCGTTCGAGCCGGGCCTGCTCGCCGACGCCCACCGGGGCATCCTCTACGTCGACGAGGTCAACCTCCTCCACGACCACCTCATCGACCTTCTCCTCGACGCGGCCGCGATGGGCTCCTCGTACGTCGAGCGCGAGGGCGTCTCCGTGCGGCATGCCGCGCGCTTCCTGCTGGTCGGGACGATGAACCCCGAAGAGGGCGAGCTGCGGCCGCAGTTGCTCGACCGGTTCGGACTGACCGTGGAGGTCGCCGCCTCGCGCGTGCCCGAGCAGCGGGTGGAGGTCGTCCGGCGGCGGCTCGCCTTCGAGGACGACCCGGCCGCCTTCGCCGCCCGCTGGGCGGGCGAGGAGGCCGCGCTGCGCGAACGGATCGTCGCCGCCCGGGAGTTGCTGTCGCGGGTGACGCTCGGGGACGCCGTGCTGCTCCAGATCGCCGCGACCTGCGCCGCGTTCGAGGTGGACGGCATGCGCGCCGACATCGTGATGGCCCGGACGGCGACCGCGCTCGCCGCGTGGGCGGGGCGGACGGAGGTCACCTCCGAGGACGTGCGGCAGGCCGCGCTCCTGGCCCTCCCCCACCGCCGCCGGCGCTCGCCCTTCGACGCGCCCGGCCTCGACGAGGACAAGCTCGACGAGACGCTGGAGCAGTTCAAGGGCGAGGAGCCCGACGAGGACCCGGAGCCCGACGGCCCGGGCGACCCGGGCCCCGGCGGGGACGGCGGTCCGGACGGCGGCGGGGGCGTTCCGCCGCAGGGTGACGGCCCGGCGGCCGAGAACGCACCGGCCCCCGAGGACGTGTCCGCGCCCGAGGACGTCCCGGCTCCCGGGGAGTCCCCCGCGCCGGCGCCGCAGGGCTCCGGCGCCGGCGAGCGCGCCGCCGTCGGGGCCGCCGAGCCGTTCCGTACGAGGATGCTGAGCGTGCCCGGGCTCGGCGAGGGCGCGGCCGGACGCCGGTCCCGGGCCCGGACCGAGCACGGCAGGACGACGGGATCGGTACGGCCCCGGGGCGCGCTGACCAAGCTGCACCTGTCCGCGACCGTACGGGCCGCCGCCCCGCACCAGAAGGCGCGCGGGCGCACCGGCCCCGGCCTGGTGGTCCGCCGCGACGACCTGCGGCAGGCGACCCGGGAGGGGCGCGAGGGGAACCTGGTGCTCTTCGCGGTCGACGCCTCCGGCTCGATGGCGGCCCGGCAGCGGATGAGCGCCGTCAAGGGCGCCGTCCTGTCCCTGCTGCTCGACGCCTACCAGCGGCGCGACAAGGTCGGCCTGGTCACCTTCCGGGGCCGGGACGCCGAGGTGGCGCTGCCGCCGACCTCGTCCGTGGACGCCGCCGCCGCCCGCCTCGAACAGCTCCCGACGGGTGGCCGTACGCCGCTCTCGGCCGGGCTGCTCAAGGCCCACGACGTGCTGCGCGTCGAGCGGCTGCGGGACCCGTCGCGCCGCCCGCTGCTCGTCGTCGTGACCGACGGCCGGGCCACCGGCGGCCGGACCGGCGGCGACCCGCTGGCACTCGCCGCCCGGGCCGCGCGGCTGCACGCAGCCGAGGGCACGGCGAGCGTCGTCGTGGACTGCGAGACCGGGCCGGTGCGGCTCGGGCTCGCAGCGCAGCTCGCCCGCGAACTCGGGGGCAGCGCCGTGACCTTGGACGAGCTGCGCGCCGACTCGATCGCCGGCCTCGTCAGAGACGTACAGGCAGCAGGACACACCACGCAGACAACATGGAGGGCCGCCTAATGCCGCAGGGACAGCCGACCGTCGTACCCGACGACGGTCTCACCACCCGTCAGCGCCGCAACCGCGCACTCGTGATGGTGCACACCGGCGTCGGCAAGGGGAAGTCGACCGCCGCGTTCGGCATGGCGCTGCGCGCCTGGAACCAGGGCTGGCCGATCGGGGTGTTCCAGTTCGTCAAGTCCGCCAAGTGGAAGGTCGGCGAGGAGAACGCCCTCAAGGCGCTCGGCGAGACCGGCAAGGGCGGCACGGTCACCTGGAACAAGATGGGCGAGGGCTGGTCCTGGATCCAGCGCGAGGTCGCCGAGGGCGAGCAGACCCACGAGGAGAAGGCCCGCGAGGGCTGGGAGCAGGTCAAGCGCGACCTCGCCGAGGAGAAGTACACGTTCTACGTCCTCGACGAGTTCGCCTACCTGCTGCACTGGGGCTGGATCGACACCAAGGAGGTCGTCGAGGTGCTCCGCGACCGCCCCGGGCACCAGCACGTCGTCATCACCGGCCGCAACGCCCCGCAGGAACTGGTCGACTTCGCCGATCTCGTCACCGACATGTCCAAGGTCAAGCACCCGATGGACGCCGGTCAGAAGGGCCAGCGGGGCATCGAGTGGTAGCACGTCTCGTCATCGCCGCGCCCTCCTCGGGCGCGGGCAAGACCACGGTCGCGACCGGCCTCATGGCCGCGTTCGCCGGCCGTGGTCTGGCCGTCTCCCCGCACAAGGTCGGCCCCGACTACATCGACCCCGGCTACCACGCCCTCGCCACCGGCCGGCCCGGCCGCAACCTCGACTCCTACATGTGCGGTACGGGGCTGGTCGCGCCGCTCTTCCTGCACGGGGCGCGCGGCTGCGACCTGGCCGTGGTCGAAGGGGTCATGGGCCTGTACGACGGGGCCGCCGACCAGGGCGAGCTGGCGTCCACCGCCCAGGTGGCGAAGCTCCTCAAGGCACCGGTGGTCCTCGTCGTCGACGCGTCCTCGCAGTCGCGGTCGGTGGCGGCGCTCGTGCACGGGTTCGCGTCCTGGGACCCGGAGGTGCGGATCGGGGGCGTGATCCTCAACAAGGTCGCGACGGACCGGCACGAGCACCTGCTGCGGGAGGCGCTCGGCGAGTCGGGGGTGCCGGTGCTGGGTGTCCTGCGGCGGGCGCCGGCCGTGGCCACGCCGTCGCGGCATCTGGGACTCGTGCCGGTGGCCGAGCGGCAGGCGGCCGCGGTGGAGGCGGTCGCGGCGCAGGCGGAGCAGGTGCTTGCCGGGTGCGACCTGGAGGCCCTGCTGGCGCTGGCCCGCAGTGCGCCTGAGCTGCACGCGGAGGCGTGGGAGCCGGCGGTGGCCGGGCGGCTGCACGCCGGTGGTTCCGTCATACCCACCCGTTCCGCCCCGCGGAACGACCGCGCACCACGGCGGGTGGCCGTCGCCGGTGGGGCCGCGTTCACGTTCTCGTATGCCGAGCACGCCGAGCTGCTCACCGCCGCCGGCGCCGAGGTCGTCACCTTCGACCCGCTGCGGGACGAGGCTCTGCCCGAGGGGACGAGTGGTCTCGTCATAGGCGGTGGCTTCCCCGAGATGTACGGGGAGCAGCTGTCCGCCAACGAGCCGCTCAGGAAGGCCGTGGCCGAGCTCGCCGCGTCCGGGGCGCCGATCGCCGCGGAGTGCGCCGGTCTGCTGTATCTGGCGCGGTCCCTCGACGGCAACCCCATGTGCGGGGTGCTGGACGCCGACGCGCGGATGTCTCAGCGGCTCACGCTCGGGTACCGGGACGCCGTCGCGATCGGCGACAGCGTCCTCGCGCCCGCCGGGGCGCGGATGCGGGGCCACGAGTTCCACCGGACCGTGATCGAGCCCGGGGCCGGGGCGACGCCCGCCTGGGGACTGCGGCAGCCGGAGCGGCGGGTGGAGGGGTTCGTGCGGGGCGGGGTGCACGCGAGCTATGTGCACACCCACTGGGCGGGGTCCCCGGAGGTCGCCGCGCGGTTCGTGGAGCACTGCGCGTGAGGTCAGCCGCCGGAGAGGCCCACGACGAGCCAGATGAAGGCCACGCCCCCCACCGTGCACAGCAGGGTGGAGCGGGCGGGGTGGTCGTGGTGGGCCTCGGGCAGGATCTCGGCCGCGGCGAGATAGAGCAGGGCGCCGCCGAAGAACCCGAGATAGCTGCCGAGCAGTTCCTCCGGAAGGGTGAACAGCAGAGTGGAGGCGGCGCCGACGAGCGGGGCGACGGCGTCGGCGACGAGCATGGCGAGGGCCTTGCGGCGGGCGTTCCCGTAAAGGCTCGTGATCGTGTACGTGTTGAAGCCGTCGGCGAAGTCGTGGGTGATGACGGCGAGTGCGACGGTGGCGCCCATGCCGCCGCCGACCTGGAAGGCGGCGCCCAGCGCGATGCCGTCCATGAGGCTGTGGCCGACCATCGCGGCGGCGGCGGTGAGGCCGACCTGCGGCACCCGGTCGCCGGGGGCGACGCCGTGCGCCGCGCTGCGGACGGCGAGAAGACGCTCCATCACATGGGCGAAGAGGAAGCCGCCGACGAAGAGCAGCAGCGCCTGCGGCACTCCGTAGACGTCGTCGCCCGCGGCCTCCAGGGCCTCCGGCAGGGGGTCGAGTCCGACGACGCCGAGCATGAGTCCGCCGGCGAGGCCGAGGACGAGGTGGCGGCGGTCGGTGACGCGTTGCGCGACCCAGCCGCCGAAGAGCGTCATCAGGAACGCGCCGAGCGCGACGACTACAGCCATGGGCCTTTGCTATCGGATGGGACGCCGTCCGCGCACCTCGGCGTCGGGGCCCGGTCGGGCGTGCCGGCGGAGGAGGTCCTCGCGCTGGTCGACGCCGTGCTGCGGGAGGCGGGGCTGACGCGCGCCGACGTCCGGTCGCTGGCCACGCTGGACGCGCGGGCGGCGGAGCCGGGGATCGCGGGGGCGGCGGCGGTGCTCGGCGTACCGGTGCGGGGGTTCCCGGCCGGGGAGCTGGCGGCCGTGCCCGTACCGCATCCGTCGGCGCTGCCGCTGGCCGTGGCGGGCACGGCGTCCGTGGCGGAGGCCGCGGCCCTGCTGGCGGCGGGCGCGGAGCCGGGAGCCGAGCCGGGCGCGGGCGAGGGCGAGGGAACGACTGCGGGTGCGGGAACGGTCGAGGGTGTGGGACCGGACGCGGGGGCCGGGCGCGCGGGACCGGTAGTGGGGGCCGGGCACGCAAAGGGGGCGAATAGGGCGAGTGTTGGCGGAGCCGCACTTCTCGTACCTAAACGGAAATCCAGGGGTGCAACGTGCGCTATCGCCACTTCCGTCCCGTTTCTTCCGAACGAAGGCGCCCCAGGCGTACGGTTGTTGCCCCGGGCTCACGGGTACATCGCTGGCGAGCCCGGATCACCCCCCACGATCCCCACCCCCCACACGACGGCGGCCATGGACACCCACACGGATACCGACACCCACGACCTGCGCCACCACGGTGACGCCGAGGTCAGGGACGAGAAACTGATCGACCTCGCGGTCAACGTCCGGACGAACACCCCGCCGGACTGGCTGCGGGAGCGCATCGCGGACTCGCTGACCGGCCTCGCGGCCTATCCCGACGGCCGGGCCGCGCGGGCCGCGGTCGCCGAGCGGCACGACCTGACGTCGAACCGGGTCCTGCTCACGGCCGGCGCGGCGGAGGCGTTCGTGCTGATCGCGCGGGCGCTGGAGGTGCGTCGGCCGGTCGTGGTGCATCCGCAGTTCACCGAGCCGGAGGCGGCGCTGCGGGACGCCGGGCACGAGGTGGGCCGGGTGCTGCTGCGCGAGGAGGACGGCTTCACGCTGGATCCGGCGATGGTGCCGCAGGACGCGGACCTGGTGGTGATCGGGAACCCCACGAACCCGACCTCGGTGCTGCATCCGGCCGCGTCGATCGCCGCGCTCGCCCGGCCGGGGCGGACGCTGGTGGTGGACGAGGCGTTCATCGACGCGGTGCCGGGCGAGCGGGAGGCGCTGGCCGGGCGGACCGACGTGCCCGGGCTCGTGGTGCTGCGCAGCCTCACCAAGACCTGGGGGCTCGCCGGGCTGCGGATCGGCTATGTGCTGGCGGAACCGGAGACGGTCGCGGCCCTGGAGCGGGCGCAGCCGCTGTGGCCGGTGTCGACGCCGGCCCTGGTGGCGGCGGAGGCGTGCATGTCGCGGGCGGCGCTCGCGGAGGCCGAGCACGCGGCGCACCGGATGGGGGTGGAGCGGGCCCACCTGCTGGCCGGGCTGGCGGAGTTCGACGAGGTCCGGACGGTCGCGGGGGCGGAGGGCCCCTTCGTGCTGGTCCGGATCGACGGCGCGGACACGGTCCGGGAGCGGCTGCGGTCGCTGGGGTTCGCGGCCCGCCGGGGCGACACCTTCCCGGGGCTCGACCGCCACTGGCTGCGGCTCGCGGTGCGGGACCGGGCGACGACGAACCGTTTCCTCCAGGCCCTGGACCAGGCGCTCCTGATCGGCGGCTGAGGGCACACACACGGGTGCGGGGAGGGCGACGTCGTCGCCCTCCCCGCACCCGTTCCCCACGGCACCCCCCGGCGCCTCCCCCTCGGGCCGTCAGCCGCGGGAGCGGGCGCGCGAGCGGGTCAGCGCGAGGGCGCCGCCGCCCGCGACGACGAGGGCGAGGGCTCCGGCCGCGATGTACGGGGTGGTGGAGCTGCCGCCGGTCTCGGCGAGGTGTTCGGTGGGCGTGGTGCCGCCGTTGTCGGTCTTGATGCCGCCGTCGCCGCCGGGCTTGACGGAGGGCTGCTGGGTGGGCTGCTCGGACGGGCGCTCGGTGGGCTGCTGCGTCGGCTTCTCGGTGGGCTTCTTGGTCGGGGCGACGCCTTCGGGCGTCTCGCAGGTCGCCTCGGCGAGCGTGACGGTGCCGTTGACCTCGGCCACGCCGAGCTCCAGCGGGTTGACCTCCACCTTGAGTTCGAGGGTGGTGGCGGCGGCGGTGCGGGAGGTCGTGGAGGTACGGGAGAGGTCCAGGGTCACGTCGCCGACGCCGGGCACGCTGACATGGGTCCGGCCGCCGGTCGACAGGGTGGTCTTCTTGCCGAAGACGGTGACGTGGCCGAGGACGTTGGACTCGGCGACCGGCTTCCTGCCCGTCTCGCACAGTGCCTTGGAGGTGACCTTCTCGACCTCGATGAGGGAGAGCGCGGGGATGCCGGGGACGTGCACCTGCGCCTTGACCAGGTTCACGTACCCCTCGGCCTTGTCCTCGTCGACGGTGGCCTTCGAGGTGGCGACGTCGGCGGCGAGGATGTCGATCGGTTCGCCGCCCTCGGCTCCCTGGACCTTCACCGAGAGCGCGGTCTCGCTCTCGGTCTGCGGCGCCTTGACCTCGTTGAGGGAGGCCCGGACCGGCACGTTCACCGTCTTGCCGAGCAGGGAGACGTCGAGGCCGGTCCGCAGGACGACGGCGGTGGCACGCCCTTCGCCGCCCGTGGCGTGCGCCGCGGGGGCCGCGAGGAGCACGGGGCCGACGGTCAGCGCGGCGACGGTCGCGGCGGCGGCGGTACGGCGTACGGGCATGCGGAAGGTGTTGCTGTTCAAGATGGTGGAACCCCCACAGGAGACATGGCGTCGCCGGCCGCTCACCACGGGGACGGTGGGTCGGCGCGGCCTCGGCGACTTGAGACACCGGAATCTTTACGCACGGAGAGTGAACCGGCAGTCGCCTGAGGTGAGTTCACTCCAAAGGGGGGTTTCCGTGTTCTTTTTCGATTATTTAAGACACAACCGTTCCCGCACGCCCCGCGTCTTTCGTACGGGGTGGTGCGCGCGGATTGGGTGAGAACGATCCATGACGCTCCCACGTCACGGATCGTCAACCCGGTGCACTCAGCTCGCGCGCCAGTACCCGAGCGCGTGGACGCGCTCCTTGGGAAGGGCGAGGTCCTTGCGGACGTACGCGGCGAGGGTGCGGGTGGTCGCGGTGTCGCAGGCGATCCAGACGTACGCGCCGGTGTCGGCGAGCGCGGGGAGTTCGGCCTTCACCCGGGCGACGAGCGAGGCGCCGCCGTCCTGGCGCGGCACCCGGCGCAGCTCGTGCCGCTCGGGGTCGAGCCGGACCGGAAGCTCCTCGTCGGAGGCGTGCCGGGTCTCGAACCAGACGGTCGCCGGGACGCCGGGGAGCGCGTCGAGCAGGGAGTTGACCGCGGGCAGCGAGGCGGGGTCGCCGACCACGAGCAGCCGCTCGGGCAGCGGGGCGGGGGCCTCGAAGCCGGTGCCCTGGAGAGTGGCCTCCACAGTGTCGCCGGGGGCGCAGGTGCGGGCCCACCGGCTGGCGACGCCATCGTGGAGGGCGAACTCCAGACTGAAGGTGCCGGCCGCCGGGTCGGGGTCGACCAGGGTGTAGGCGCGCTGGTGCGGCTTGCCCGCGTCGCGGAACCAGAGGCGTACCCACATCGTGGGATGGACCCCGGCGGCGGCGAGCAGACCGCCGTCCGTGAGGTGCACCCGGCGGTAGTCCTCGGTGACCTGCTCGGCCCCCGTGACGGTGAACGTGAAGTCCCTGCCGCGCATCAGCTTGAGAACGACACCCTGCCAACCGTGACCCACCGCAATCCCCTCCCCTGAACTCCTGTAGATTAATTTAGGCCAGCCTAACCTAAGAAAATCTACGCGGACATGGACGGGATCGGGGTCTCCGTGAGCATCGAGGTCTACCGGGACGCCTGGGGCGTCCCCCATCTGCGCGCCGGGGACGCGGACGAACTCGCCTTCGCCCAGGGCCGGGTCACCGCACACGACCGCGCCTGGCAGCTGGAGGTCGAGCGGCACCGGACCCAGGGCACCACCGCCGCCTTCCTGGGCGCCGCCGAGCTCGGCTGGGACACCTTCGTCCGCCAGGCCCGGCTCGCCGACACCGCCCGCCGCTGCTTCGAGCGGCTCGACCGCACCGACCCGGAGACGGCGGCCTGGGTCCGCGCCTACGTGGACGGCGTCAACGACGGCCTCGCCGAAGGGGCCCGGCGCGCACCCGAGTTCACGGCGACCGGCCTCGCGCCCGGCCGGTGGGAGCCCTGGACCCCGCTCGCCGTCTGGCTGTCCACCCACATCCTCTTCGCCGGATTCCCCACCAAGCTGTGGCGGGACGAGGTCGCCCGCCGACTCGGCGAGGAGTGGACGGAGCTGTTCGCGACGGACGGCCCCGGCACCGCCGGATCCAACGGCTGGGTGGTGGCGGGCGAACGGACCGCGAGCGGGGCGGCCCTGGTCGCCGGCGACCCGCACCGGTTCATCGAGGCACCCGGCGTCTACCAGCAGATCCGGCTCGCCTGCCCCGCGTACGACGTCGTCGGCCTCGCCGTACCGGGCATCCCCGGTCTCGCCCACTTCGGCCACACCGGGCCGGTGGCCTGGGCGATCACCAACGCGATGGCGGACTACCAGGACCTGTACCGCGAGCGGCTGCACCGGCTCCCCGACGGCGGTGTCGAGGCCCTCGGCCCCGAAGGCCGGCGCCCGGCGGCGACGCACACCGAGACCATCGAGGTCGCGGGCGCGGAACCCGTCGTGATCGAGGTGATCGAGACGGACCGGGGGCCCGTGATCATCGGCGTGGACGGCGGACCCGCGGCGGGCACCGAGGCCGACGGCGCGGCCGGCACCGCCGCCGACGACGGCCCGGAGGACGGGTCCTCCGGCTGGGAGGCCGTCAGCCTGCGCCACCCGCCCCGGGTCACCGGGGAGCTCGGCTTCGGGGTCCTGCCCGCGCTCCTGCGCGCCCGGACCGTCGCCGACGTCGACACGGCCCTCGACCGCTGGATCGAGCCGGTGAACGTCGTCCAGGCCGCCGACACCCGCGGCGGCCTGCTCCACCGGGTCGCCGGCCACGTGCCCGTACGGGACCGCGCCAACTCCCTGCGCGTCGTGCCCGCCTGGGACCCGGCGCACCACTGGGAGGCGGAGCCGGCGCCGCTGCCGCGCGCCGAGGTGCGCGGCCACGCGGTGATGGCGAACGCCCGCGGACTGGCCGCGCCCCTGGGCGTCGAGTTCGCCCCGCCGCACCGGGCGGCCCGGATCGCCGAGCTGCTCGACACCTCGGCGTCCTGGACCCCGGAGACCACCGCCGCCGTCCACGCGGACACCGACAACCCCTCGGCGGCCCGGCTCCTGGAGAAGGTGGCGGCGAACGCCGACGGCCTCTCCCCCGCAGCCGTCGCCGTCCGCGAACGGCTGCTCGGCTGGGACCGGCGGATGGACGCGGAGAGCACCGGAGCCGGGCTCTACGCCGCCGTGCGCGGCGCGGTGGTCCGCCGGCTGGCCGGCCACGACGCCTTCGCCGCGCTGCGCGAACCCGCCCCGTACCCGGAGCTGTTCCGTCCCTGGCTGGCCCTCGGCCCGCGGGTCGCCTTCGCCCTGGAGACCCTGCTCACCGCCGGTCCCGTGCCCGCCGGGGACATCGACCGGATCGTGCGCGAGGCGCTCGACGAGGTCGGCGCGGGCGAACCGCCCGCCGCCTGGGGCACCACCCACCGGCTCGCGCCCTGGCAGGCGCTGCCGGACGCCGACGACCCGTGGCCCGGGCTCGGCGGGGACCACGACTGCGTGCTGTCCACGTCCAGCGTGCCCGGGTGGACCGACCGCAGCGCCCGCGCCTCCGCCGCCCGGTACGTCTGGGACCTCGCCGACCGCGAACGAAGCCGCTGGATCGTGCCGTTCGGCGCGTCCGGCGTCCCCGGCGACCCGCACCACCGCGACCAGCTGCCCCTGTGGCTGCGGGGCGACCTCGCCCCCGTCACCACCGACTGGAACCTGCTCACCGAAGAGGAATCGGCATGACCACGCCCCTGTACGACCGCACCGTCGAAGGCTTCGGCACCATCCGCGTCGCACCCGTCGACCCCGACCGCGACGCCCCCCTCATCCACGGCTGGGTGAACGAGGACCGGGCCCGCTTCTGGGGCATGGGCGGCACCACCGTCGAGCAGGTCCGCGAGATCTACGCGCACCTCGACTCCCTCACCACCCACCACGGCTACCTCGTCACCCGGGACGACATGCCCGTCGCCCTCTTCCAGACCTACGACCCGGAGGCCGACCGGGTCGGCGAGTGCTACGAGGTGCTCCCCGGCGACATCGGCGTCCACCTGCTCCTCGCCCCGAGCACCGCGCCCGAGCCCGGCTTCTCCGGCCGCCTGCTCGCCACCCTCGTCGAGTTCACCCTGCGCGACCGCACCCGCATCGTCGTCGACCCGGACGCCGCCAACGAGAAGGCCATCGCCCGCATGGTCCGCGTCGGCTTCGTCCCCGGCCCGGAGGTCGTCCTGCCCGAGGTGGACCTCCCGGAGGTCTTCATCCCGGAGAAGCGGGCCCGGCTGGCCTTCCTCACCCGCTAGACCGCCTTAGCCGTCCTGATCCCGGGCGCTCCGGGGCCGGACGCCTCGCAGCGCCTCCGTCAGCAGCGTGACCAGCTCGTCGACGACCCGGGGCCGGATGCCGGGGCGGCTCACGGCGAGGATCTCCCGGTGGAGCGGCGGGGCATCGGGGGGCAGGGTCACCCGCCGGACGCCGGCCTCGCCCGGTGCGCCGCCCAGGAGGGTCGCCGGGATCAGACCCACCGCGAGACCGGCGCGGATCATGGCGAGCATGCTGTGGAGGTCCTCGGTCTCCAGCGTGACCCGGGGTGCGATGCCGAGTTCTCCGGCCCAGCGGTGCAGCAGGCGCCGGTCGGCGTTGTGGGCATGGCCCGAGATCCACTCCTTCTCCAGGCAGTCGGCCAGTGCGACCGGGCCGCCGCCCGGTTCGGCGGCCGCGACGACGACGAGCGGCTCGCGGCCGAGGGACGTGACGGTCCACTCCTCGGAGGGGGCCGGCGGGTCCTCGGGCAGATAGCGGTAGGCGATGAGCAGGTCCATGTCGCCCGACCTCACCTTGGGCAGTCCCCTGTCCGTCTCCACGTCGATGAGGCGGATCCGGGAGCCGTGGCCCCGGTCCTTGAGGGTGGACAGGACACCGGGGAGCAGGTGGCTCATCGCGCTGGGGTAGGTGCCGACGCGCAGTTCGGCGATCTCGCGGCGGGCGATCCCGTCGGCGGCGTCCCGGAACCGGGCGGTCGCGTCGAAGAGGGTCTCGGCCGCCCGGGCGAGGGAGCGGCCGGCCGCCGTCAGGATCAGCCGGCTGCCGGGGCGGCGGACGAGCAGCTCGACGCCCAGGTCGCGTTCGAGCGCGGCGACGTGCTGGGAGACGGCGGACGGTACGTAGCCGAGCGCCGTCGCGGCCTCGGCCATGGAGCCGTGACGCACCACGGCCAGGAAGGTGGCCAGGAGCTTCAGATCCGGCTGGGACTTCATGATCCGTGAACTCTCTCTTCGTGATTCATCGCTGTACGTGTCGGGCCGCAGGTGTCAGATTTCAGGTACCCCTGGCGCGCCGCCCGACAGAAAGCCGAGGCCATGGCCATCGACCTCACCGCCCTCCGGGCCCACTTCCCCTCCCTCGACACCGGCCTCGCGTTCTTCGACGGCCCCGGCGGGACCCAGACGCCCCGCCCGGTCGCCGACGCCATCGCCGCGACGCTGACCGGTCCGCTGTCCAACCGGGGGGCGGTCAGCCCCTCCGAGCGGAACGCGGCACACGCCGTCGAGGACTTCCGCGACGCCTGCGCGGACCTGCTGAACATGCCCGCCGAGGGCGTCGTCCACGGCCGCAGCGCCACCCAGCTCACGTACGACTTCTCCCGCCATCTGGCCAAGGACTGGAGGGCGGGCGACGAGATCGTCCTGAGCCGGCTCGACCACGACTCCAACGTCCGCCCGTGGATCCAGGCGGCCGAGCGCGCCGGGGTGACGGTCCGCTGGATCGAGATCGACGCCGGGACCACGGAGCTCGACCTCGACTCGTACGAGCGGGCCCTCTCCCCGCGGACCCGGCTGGTGGCGGTCACGGCGGCCTCGAACGTGCTGGGCACCAAGCCGCCCGTCCGCCGGATCGCCGACCGGGCCCACGAGCTCGGTGCGCTGGTGTACGTGGACGGGGTGCACTACACCGCGCACCACCTGGTGGACGTGCCGGCCCTCGGCGCGGACCTGTTCGTCTGCTCGCCGTACAAGTTCCTCGGACCGCACTGCGGAGTGCTCGCCGGGGCGCCCGAACTCCTCGAAACGCTGCGCCCGGACAAACTGCTCCCCTCCCCCGACAACGTGCCGGAGCGCTTCGAGTTCGGCACGCTGCCGTACGAGATCCTGGCGGGCGTCACGGCCGCCGTGGACTTCCTCGCCGCGATGGACCCGGGCGCGGGGAGCACCCGCAGGGAACGCCTCGCGCACTCGCTCGGCTCCCTGCACCGGCACGAGCAGGCACTGCGCGCACGGCTGGAGGGCGGACTGGCGGCTCTCGGCGACGCCGTCACCGTCCACTCGAAGGCCGCCGACCGCACCCCCACCCTCCTGATGGCCTTCGAAGGCCGCGACGCCCGCGAGGCCCAGGTCCACCTCGCCTCGCGGAACGTGGTGGCCCCCGCGGGATCGTTCTACGCCCACGAACCCTTCACCGCGCTGAAGCTGGAGGACCCCGCCCTGAGGCTGGGCCTGGCGCCGTACACCACCGCCGACGACGTGGACCGGGTCCTCGAAGGTCTCGCCGCCTTCCTCTGACCCGTACGGGCTCAGCCGATCACGCGGCCGTTGACGACGACCCGGCGCGGTGCCGCGAGGACGCGGACGTCCGCGCGCGGGTCCTCGCCGTAGACGACGAGGTCGGCCGGGGCGCCCTCCTCCAGGGAGGGGCGGCCGAGCCAGGCCCTGGCGCGCCAGGCGGTGGCGGCGAGCGCGTCGACCGGGGGGATGCCGGCCCGGGTCAGCTCCTCGACCTCCTCGGCGACGAGACCGTGGGCGAGGGAGCCGCCCGCGTCGGTGCCGACGAAGACGGGGACGCCTGCGTCGTAGGCGGCGCGGACGGTGTCGTAGCGCCGCTCGTGGAGTCGGCGCATATGGGCCGACCAGCGGGGGAACTTCTCCTGGCCGCCGTCGGCGAGGTGCGGGAAGGTCGCGATGTTGACCAGCGTCGGCACGATCGCGACGCCCCGCTCGGCGAAGAGCGGGATGGTGTCCTCGGTGAGGCCGGTGGCGTGCTCGATGCAGTCGATGCCCGCCTCGACGAGGTCGCGGAGCGAGTCCTCGGCGAAGCAGTGGGCGGTGACGCGGGCGCCGAGCCGGTGCGCCTCGGCGATGGCGGCCTCCACCTCGGGCCGCGGCCAGCAGGCGGTGAGGTCGCCGGCCTCGCGGTCGATCCAGTCGCCGACGAGCTTGACCCAGCCGTCGCCCCGGCGGGCCTCCCCGCCGACGTACGCGACGAGGTCGGCGGGCTCGATCTCGTGGGCGTAGTTGCGGATGTAGCGGCGGGTGCGGGCGATGTGCCGCCCGGCGCGGATGACCTTCGGCAGGTCCTCGCGGTCGTCGATCCAGCGGGTGTCGGAGGGCGAACCGGCGTCCCGGATCAGCAGGGTGCCGGCGTCCCGGTCGGTGAGGGCCTGCTTCTCGCTGGTGGCGTCGTCGACGGGGCCGTGCCGGTCGAGGCCGACGTGGCAGTGGGCGTCGACGAGCCCGGGGAGCGCCCAGCCCTCGACGGTCACCGCCTCGGCGGCGGGCCGGTCGAAGGTGATCCGCCCGCCGACGCACCACAGTTCGTCGCGTACGTCCTCCGGGCCGACGAGCACCCGCCCCTTCACGTGCAGCACCGCGTGATCGTTCATGCCTGCACTGTACGAGGGCGGGTGCCCCGGCCGGGAGCCCGGTTCACCGGCTCACTCGTCGATCGCGGCCCCGTAGCGACCGTCGAGGTAGGGGCCGCGGAAGGAGGCGACTCCGTAGCTCCACGAGCCGGTCGCGGTGAGCCCGCGCGAACCGGCCGGGAGGACGAGGACGTGCCCGTCCCCGGTGTTCTCCCCGGGGGCGGCGGCGAGCAGGCCGAAGCGGCCGTCGGCGTCCGGGTCGACGAGCCGGACCTGGCCGCCGAACAGGTCGCCGCGCTCCACGGCACCCGGGACGGCGGGCGAGTCCTGCGTCCAGGAGAGGGCGCCGGTGCCGGTCAGCCCCCTGGCGGTGCCGCGCAGGACGGTGACCATGCCCGCGTCGGCGACGGTGCCGACGTCCTCGCCGGGGGCGCCGATCGCGAGGTCGGCCCTGCCGTCGCGGTCGGTGTCGCCGAGGGAGAGGTCGGAGCCCCAGCCGTCACCGCGCTCGGCGGCGCCCGGGACCCCGGGCGAGTCCTGGGTCCACCACTGCGGCGGGGTGCCGACGCCGGTGGCGCCCGCGGGGCCGTCCGGGCCGCCGCGGTAGACGCCGACGAGACCGCCGGTCATGGTGTCGCCGCCGTCGTCGGGGCTGTGCGGCTCGGCGGTCACGAGGTCGTCGTAGCCGTCGCCGTCCAGGTCGCCGGAGGCGGTGACCGGGCCGCCGCGCAGCTCGCGCCGGTAGACGAGGGAGTCGGCCTGTCCCGCGAGGTACCAGGACCAGCCGTGGCCGGGTTCGGCCCCGGTGGTGACCCCGCTGATCACCAGGTCGGCGAAGCCGTTGCGGTCGTAGTCGCCGGTGGTGACGGACCTGGCGGCGATGTCGCGGGGCGGCGGCGGCTCCTCGGCGGTGCGCGCCGGGGTCCCGCCGAGGGCGGCGCGGCCGAGCTGCTCGGCGTGGTGCGCGCGGCGGTCGGCGGCCCCGCGGGCCTCGCCGGGGCGGGCGGCCGCGCCGCCGAACCGGTGCCATTCCGCGTACCGGCGGTCGAGGACGATCAGCTGGTCGCCCGCGGTCTCGGCGGTGAACCGGGCGGCGGCGAAGGCGGAGCCGAAGCGGGCCCCGGCCGCCGGGCCGAGCAGGCTGTCGAGCCAGCGGCTGTCGGGGCCGACGAGGCCGTGCGGGGAGCCCCAGAGGACGACGGCGCCGCCCGCGTCGGCGACGGTGCCGATGTCCTCGCCGGGGGCGCCGACGACGGCGTCGTCGTAGCCGTCGCCGTCCAGGTCGCCGGTGGCGACGGCGGCGCCGAAGGAGTCGCCTGTCTCGGCGGCTCCGGGCACCCCGGCGGTGTCCTGGCTGATGATCGTCGCGGCGCGGGTGTCGATGCCGTCCGGCGAGCCGTACTGGACGGTGACGAGGCCGGCGCCGCGCCTGCCGCCGACGGTGGCGCCGGGGGCGCCGACGAGGACGTCGTCGAAGCCGTCTCCGTCGAAGTCGTGGTTGCGGTCGTCGGCGCGGGTGCCGCCGGGCACCCCGGCCCAGGCGGTGGGGGCGGTCGCGATCCCCGCGCCGGTGAGAAGGAGGAGCGTCGCCGCGGCGAGGGCGGCGGAACGGTGCTTGCGCATGGAGCGGCTCCTGGGTCGGAGGGTTCCGGGCGGCTGCGGGGGTGTGCCGGACGGGGCCCGTGCCCGGTCCGTCGTCCTGTTGGACACGCGATGCCCGAAGACGGTTGCACGGCGGAGAAGATCCCTTTTGGGGTTTTTCGGGAAGGTGGGTCCCGGGGGCCCGCCGGGGGCCGCTCGGTACGCTGGCCCGGAGCTCCACCCGCACCGCACCGAGTCGAAGAAGGCACCGCCGTGACCGTGACACATCCGCTCCTGGACCTGGCCCCGCTGACCGCCGCGCATTTCGCGTCGATCGAGCGGCGGGTGGCCGCGCTGCTCTCCACGGAGCAGGACGTGGTGATCACCCAGGGCGAGGCGCTGCTCCCCCTGGAGGGGTGCATCCGGAGCGGGGCGCGGGCCGGTTCGACCGCGCTGAACATCGTCACCGGTCCGTACGGGCAGACCTTCGGCAACTGGCTGCGGGACTGCGGGGCGATCGTGGTCGACCTGGAGGTGCCGTTCCACACGGCGGTGACGGCGGCTCAGGTGGAGCAGGCGCTCGCCGCGCACCCGGAGATCGACTTCGTGTCGCTGGTGCACGCGGAGGCGGCGACCGGCAACACCAACCCGGTGGCGGAGATCGGTGAGGTCGTGCGGGCGCACGGCGCGCTGTTCTACCTGGACGCGGTGGCGTCGATCGGCGCGGAGCCGGTGCTGCCGGACGCGTGGGGCGTGGACATGTGCATCATCGGCGCGCAGAAGGCGATGGGCGGGCCGGCGGGTGTGTCGGCGGTATCGGTGAGCGCGCGGGCGTGGGAGCGGTTCGCCGCCAACCCGGCCGCGCCGCGCCGCTCGTACCTCTCCCTCCTGGACTGGAAGGAGCGCTGGATCGACGGCGGCCGGAAGGCGCTGCTGCACGCGCCGGCGCAGCTGGAGATGCTGGCTCTCGAGGCGTGCGTGGAGCGGATCGAGGCGGAGGGTCTGGACGCGCTGATGGCGCGCCACGCCTCGGCGGCGGCCGCGACCCGGGCGGGCGCGCTGGCGCTGGGCGGCGGCCTGGAGCCGTACGTGTACGAGGCGGCGGACGCGGCCCCGGTGGCGACGACGCTGCGCGTGCCGGCCGGCGCGGACGCCTCCGAGCTGGTGGCGAAGGCCCTGGCGGCCGATCCGTCGCTGCCGCTGATCGCGGGCGGCGGAGCGCTGGCCAAGGAGATGATCCGGGTCAACCACTACGGGGTGGACGCGACGCCGGGCGCCGTGCAGTCCTCGCTGGCCGCGCTCGGCGCGGCGCTCGGCGAGTCGGGCCGGACGGTGGACCTGGAGGGCGCGCGCCGGGCGGTCACCGAAGCCTGGAGCCAGTAGCGCCGGTCGGTACGGGTGAGGGGGGCGGGGTCCGGGGCCGGGCCGCCGCCCCCTCTCGCGTCCCCGGGGCTACAGCGCGGGGTAGTCGATGTAGCCGCGGTCGCCGCCGGCGTACATGGTGGCGCTGTCCAGGGTGTTGTAGGGGCCGTCGTGCCGCAGGCGGGCGGGCAGGTCGGGGTTGGCGATGAACAGCCTGCCGTACGCGACGAGGTCGGTGACGCCGTCCTCGATCAGGGCGAGGGACGCCGCGTCGGTCTCCCCTTCGGTGGCCGGGTTGAGGATGAAGGTGCCGGCGAACCGCTTGCGCAGGTCGAGGACGAGCGGGCGGCGTTCGGGGGCGGTCTCCAGGACGTGGAGGTAGGCGATGCCGACGGGCTCGATCGCGGTGAGCAGGGCGGTGTAGAGCTCGTCGGTGTCGGTCTCGCTGATGTCGTTGAGCGTGTTGGCCGGGGAGATGCGCAGGCCGGTGCGCTCGGGGCCGATCTCGGCGGCGACGGCCCTGACGACCTCGACGGCGAAGCGGATGCGGTTCTCGACGGAGCCGCCCCACTCGTCGGTGCGGTGGTTGGAGCCGGAGGCGAGGAACTGCTGGATCAGGTAGCCGTTGGCGCCGTGGATCTCGACGCCGTCGAAGCCGGCCTCGACGGCGTTGCGGGCGGCGGAGGCGAAGCCGGCGACCGCCTCGCGCACCTGGTCGCCGGTGAGTTCGCGCGGGGGCAGGAAGCCCTTGGGGCCCTCGTGGGTGTAGACCTGGCCGGCGGCGGCGACGGGCGAGGGTCCGACCGGGTGGAGGTCGCCGTCGAGGATGTCGGGGTGGCCGATCCGGCCGGAGTGCATCAGCTGGGCGAAGATCCGTCCGCCGCGTTCGTGCACGGCGGTGGTGACCTCGCGCCAGGCGGCGATCTGCTCGCGGCTGTGCAGGCCGGGGGTGTTGGGGTAGCCCTGGCCCTCGGCGACCGGGTGGACGCCTTCGCTGATGATGAGGCCGGCGGAGGCGCGCTGAGCGTAGTACTCGGCGACGGCGGCCGTGGGGGTGGCGTCCTGGCCGTTCGCGCGGCTGCGGGTCATGGGGGCCATCGCGATGCGGTTGGCGAGGCGGGTTCCGGCGAGGTCGATCGGGTCGAATGCAGTGGTCACGGCTGTCCCTCACAAGATTATGTGGTCGGCCAACTAATGGGGCCGATGCCACTGTAACCCATTTACTTGGCCGACCAAGGGAATCTGCGGGTCAAGGTAATCTGGGGAGCAGAGCCGTCCCGAGGAGCCCCCATGTCAGGAACCGACCCCGTCTGTAGCGAGTCGGTGCCCTCCGCCGCCCGCGGCGGCCCCGTCGGCATCGCCCTGGCGAAGGTGGCCAGGATGCACCGGATCGCCGCCGGACGGCGACTCAAGGAACTCGACCTCTACCCGGGCCAGGAGATGATGATGATGCGGCTCTGGGACTGCGGGCCGGTCCGGCAGTCCGAGCTGATCCAGTCCCTGGGCCTCGACGCCTCGACGGTGACCAAGATGCTCCAGCGCCTGGAGCAGTGCGGCCACGTCCGCCGCAGCCCGGACCCGGCCGACCGCCGCGCGGTCCTGGTCGAGCCGACCGACGACGGACAGGCGCTGCGCGCCGGCGTCGAGGGCATGTGGTCGGAGCTGGAGCGCGTCTCGCTCGACGGGCTCGGCCCGGCCGACCGCGCCGAACTGGCCCGGCTGCTCCACCTCGTGGCGGACAACCTCCGCGAGGAGGCCGAGGACGCGGCCGAGTGCCCGGGCGCGCCGGACCGCTGCTGAGCGGCGGCGGTCCGGGCGGACGCACGCAGCCCGGACTCCGCTGAACCCGGACGGCGCTGAGCCCGGAGCGCGTTGAACCCGGCCGGTGTCGAGCCCGGACCGCGCCCCACCCGACCGCGCCGAACCCGACCGCGTTGAATCCGGACCGCGCCGAACCCGGCCGCGTTGAGCCCGGACCCGGCCGCGTTGAGCCCGGACCCGGTCGGCCCGCTCAGCCCGCCAGGACCTCCAGGGCGCGGTCCACGTCCGCCGCCGTGTTGTACAGGTGGAAGGAGGCCCGGAGGTTGCCCGCGCGGGCCGAGAGCAGGATGCCGGCCTCCCGCAGCGCGGCCGCGCGGTCGCCGAGGCCGGGGACCGCGACGACCGTCGAGTCGTCCGCGACCGGCGCGTGGCCGAGGGCCAGGAGCCCGGAGCGGAAACGGGCCGCGAGTCCCTTGTCGTGGGCCTCGATCCGCTCGATGCCGATCTCCTCCAGGAGGGCGAGCGAGCGGGCCGCCCCGTGGTACGAGAAGAAGGCCGCGGGCTCGTCGAAGCGGCGTGCGGTGCGGGCCAGTTCACGGACCGGGCCGTAGCTGTTCACCCACAGCTCCTCGCCCGAGACCCAGTTGGCGTGGATCGCGAGGAGCGAGTCCTGCGCCTCCTCGGTGACGGTGAGGAAGGACGCGCCGCGGGGGCAGAGCAGGTACTTGTAGCCGGCGGCGACCGTGTAGTCCCAGTCCCCCGCGTGCAGCGGCAGCCAGCCGGCCGACTGGGTGGCGTCCAGGAGCGTCCGGGCGCCGTGGGCGGCCGCCGCCTCCCGTACCGCCGCGAGGTCGGCCGTCCGGCCGTCCGCCGACTGCACGGCGGAGAACGCGACGAGCGCCGTCCCGGGGCGGACGGACTCGGCGAGCCGCTCCAGCGGCACGAACCGGGTCTTGAGGTCGCCGCGGATGGTGAAGGGGGTGATGACGGAGGAGAATTCGCCCTCGGGGAAGAGGATCTCCGCGCCCGAGGGCATCGACTGGGCGATCATTCCGCAGTGCACGGCGACGGAGCTGCCGACGGCCACCCGGTCGGGGGCGACGTGCGCGATCCGGCCGTAGGAGGCGCGGGCCTCGTCGACGATCGCGAAGCTGCCGGCGCCGTCCGGACGGCCGTCGGCGCTCTCCTCGGCGAGGAGCGTGACGGCCTCGATGGTCCGGCGGGGCAGCAGGCCGCAGGCGGAGGTGTTCAGATACGTCTTCTTGGGCGCGAACTCGGCGCCGCCGAGCGGCTGGTCAAGGGTCTCCATGCCCCCACCCTGGATTCCCCACGATCACCCGTCAATGGCGATTCGACCGTGGGGACATCCAAGACGCGCTTATCTCCGCAGGTCAGAGGGTTACACCTGCGGAACCTCGCAGGCGCCGTCCGGGCCGCAGACCTCCGCGTCGGCACCGACCGGCTGGAGTACCCGGCCCTGCCACGCCTGCTCCAGGGCCTGGGTGAAGACCTCGGCGGGCTGGCCGCCGGAGATGCCGTAGCGGCGGTCGAGGACGAAGAACGGCACGCCGTTGGCACCGAGTTCGGCGGCCTCGCGCTCGTCCTCCCGTACCGCTTCGGCGTAGGCGGAGTCGTCGGCGAGGACGGCCCGGACCTCGGTCTCGTCGAGACCGGCCTCGACGCCCAGCGCCACCAGGGTCCCGGTGTCGAAGACGGAGCGCTCCTCGGCGAAGTGGGCGCGGTAGGCCAGGTCGAGCAGCTCGCTCTGGCGGCCGCGGGCCTTGGCGAGGTGGAGCAGCCGGTGGATGTCGAAGGTGTTGCCGTGGTCGCGGCCCTCGGTGAGGTAGTCGAGGCCCTCGGAGTGCGCGTTGGAGGCGACGTGCGCCTCCATGGCGCGGGCCTCGTCGAGGGTGCGGCCGTACTTCTTCGCCAGCATCTCCAGGACGGGGGCGCGGTCGCCCTTGGGGCTGTGGGGGTCGAGCTCGAAGGAGCGGTGCACGACCTCGACGTCGTCGCGGTGGGCGAAGGCCGCGAGCCCCTTCTCGAAGCGGGCCTTGCCGATGTAGCACCAGGGGCAGGCGATGTCGCTCCAGATCTCGACGCGCATGTGACTTCTCTCCGAGGGTTGCCGATGAGGGGTGTGCCGGTGGGTGTTCCGGTGGGTGTTCCGTGACGGGAACGTGCCGACCGGCCCCGTTCATTCCGTTTCCGGCCCCGGTGTGACCCGGAGCACCAGGGGATCGCCGGTGGCGGGGCCGCCGGAGACGCCCCCGCCACCGGTCAGGCGGCTGAAGGTGGAGCGGTAGGCGCTCGGGGTCAGGCCCGTGCGGCGCAGGAGGTGCTGACGCAGGGAGTCGGCCGTGCCGAGGCCGCCGGCGCGGGCCACCGCGTCCATGGGGAGCGAGGTGGTCTCCAGGAGTTCCTTGGCCCGTTCGACGCGCTGGTGCAGCAGCCACTGGAGGGGGCTGACGCCGGTCTCGGCGTGGAAGCGGCGCGACAGGGTGCGGACGGAGACCCCGGCGTGCCGGGCGAGGTCGGCGAGGCCGAGCGGTTCGTCGAGGTGTTCCATCGCCCACGCGCGCGTGTCGGCGAAGGACACCCCTCGCTCGGGCGGCAGCGGGGTCTGGGTGAACTGGGTCTGGCCGCCGGGCCGTACGGGTGCGACGAGGGCCAGCCGGGCGACCGTGTTGGCGACGGCGGCGCCGTAGTCGGTGCGGATGACGTGCAGGCAGAGGTCGATCCCCGCCGCGTACCCGGAGGAGGTGAGCACGGGACCGTCCTGGACGAACAGCACGTCGTCCTGGAGGTCGACGGTCGGGTGGCGGGCGGCGAGCAGCGGGCTGTACGCCCAGTACGTCGTCGCCGCCCTGCCGTCGAGCAGCCCGGCCTCGGCGAGCGCGAAGGCCCCGGTGCAGATGGAGGCGATCCGGCTGCCCGCCCCGGCGGCGGCGCGCAGCGCGTCGAGGACGCGGGGGTCGGGGTCGGTGTACGAGCCGCTGCCGGCGAGGACCACGGTGTCGGCGCCGGCGACGGCGTCGAGGCCGTGCGGGACGACCAGGTCGAGGCCGCCGGTGGTGGTGACGGGGCCGGGGTCGGGGGCGCAGATGACGGTCTCGTATCCGGGGCAGCCGTCGATCTCGACCTTGCCGAACAGCATCTCGGGGATGGCCAGGTTGAACATCGAGACGGGCGGGGCGGCGATCACGGCGACGCGCCGGACGCGGGAATCCACGGGCATGGCCAGAACCTCCGGGCATATGGCATTCAGGCCACTACTGTACGTCCCCGCCGGTCGCGAGGCTGGGGGCATGTCCTCAACAGACCTCGCGGGGAACCCCGTTGCCGCCCCCTCCCCCGTCCCTGCGCCGGGTCGTCCCGGCTCCCCCGGCACCGCCCTGGCCGCCGCGATGCTCGGCTTCGCCCTCATCACCCTCGACACTTCGGTCGTCAACGTCGCCCTGCCCGCGATCGGCGCCGACCTGCGGGCCGGGATGTCCGGCCTCCAGTGGGTGGTCGACTCGTACACGCTGGTCTTCGCCGCACTGCTGCTCTCCAGCGGGGCGCTCGCCGACCGGGTGGGGGCGAGCCGGGCGTACGGGGCGGGGGTCGTCGTCTTCACGCTCGCCTCGGCCGCCTGCGGCCTCGCCCCCGGCCTTCCGGCCCTGCTCGCGGCCCGTGCGGTGCAGGGCGCGGCGGCGGCCGTGATGCTGCCCGCCTCGCTCGCCCTCGTACGGGAGGCGTACGGCGATCCGGGGCGGCGGGCCCGCGCGGTGTCGCTGTGGGCGGCGGGCGGCACGCTCGCGGTGGCGCTGGGCCCGGTCGCGGGCGGGGCGCTGACCACGGCCTGGAGCTGGCGGGGCATCTTCTCCGTCAACCTCCCGCTCGGGCTTCTCGCCCTCGTCCTGCTGACCCGGGTGGCGCGCTCGGAGCGCCGGCCCGCGCCGTTCGACCTGCCGGGGCAGCTGACGGCGATGACGGCGCTCGGGGCGCTGACGTTCGCCGCCATCGAGGGCGGCGGGGAGGCCCGGTGGGCGCTGGGGACCGCGGTGGCCGCCTTCGCCGCGTTCCTGCTGATCGAGGCGCGGCGGCGGCACCCGATGGTCCCCCTCGGGCTCTTCCGGAACCCGACGGTGGCGGTCGCGGTGGCGGCGGGCTCGGCGAACAGCGTCGCCTTCTACGGCATGGTCTTCGTCTTCGGCCTCTTCTTCCAGCAGGTGCTGGGCCTGTCTGCGCTCGGCGCGGGGCTGATGTTCCTGCCGATGACGGGGCTGCTCGCCGGGGTGAACGTCCTCTCGGCGAAGGTGGCCGCGCGGTACGGGGCCCGGCTGCCGGTGGTCCTCGGCCAGGCGGTCGCCGTCGCCGGCCTCCTCGGCCTGCTCACCGTGGACGCGGATTCCTCACGGGCGGCGCAGGCCCTGCTCCTCGTGCCCCTCGCCCTCGGGGCCGGCTTCTCGCTGCCGCCGCTGATCGCCGCGATGATGGAGGCAGTCCCGGCGGAGCGCGCGGGCACGGCGGCGGGGCTGCTGAACGCGATCCGCCAGACGGCGGGCGCCCTCGCGATCGCCGTCTTCGGCTCCCTCGCGGCGCGGGACATGGCGACGGCCCTGCGCACGAGTCTGCTGATCAGCGCCGGCCTCCTCGCCCTGACGACGCTGGCCTCGCTGCGTCTGCCGCGCGGCCGCGGGTGACCGCCCTCAGGCTCCCTTGCGGTACCGACCCGGCGCCACGCCGTACTCGCGCTTGAACGCCTTGGCGAAGGCGAACTCCGAGGAGTAGCCGGAGCGTTGGGCGACCGCGCGGAGCGGGAGGTCCTCGGAGCGCAGGAGCCGGCCGGCCGTGGTCATCCGCCACCAGGTGAGGTACGCGAGGGGGGAGCGGCCGACGAGGGTGGTGAAGCGGCGGGCGAAGGGGGCGCGGGAGAGGCCGGTGAGGGCGCCGAGCTCCTCGACGGTCCAGGCCCGGGCGGGGTCGCCGTGGAGGGCGCGCAGGGCGCCGGCCACCGCCGGGTCGCCGAGAGCGGCGGACCAGCCGGTGGAGCGGTCGGCGCGTTCGGCGAGCCACCAGGTGCGGAGCAGGTAGAGCAGCAGGGTGTCGAGGAGGGCGGGGACGATGGCGTCGGATCCCGGCTGGGGTTCGGCGAGTTCGGCGCCGAGC
Source organism: Streptomyces sp. NPDC059534 (assembly GCF_042743475.1). Taxonomy (NCBI): domain Bacteria; kingdom Bacillati; phylum Actinomycetota; class Actinomycetes; order Kitasatosporales; family Streptomycetaceae; genus Streptomyces; species Streptomyces sp. NPDC059534. Next base: position 22,274 of record NZ_JBHWAQ010000046.1, on the reverse strand, counting down.
AGGTCGACGGCGGCGCGCATCCGGGGGTGGGCGCCGACCCGGGCGGGGAGGTGGACGTACGGGGGCAGCTCGGTGAGGAGCGGGTGGGCGCGGGCCCGGCTGAGCTGGTAGGCGCCGCACAGCAGCAGGGTCTCCTCCGCGCCGACGGGGCCGCGGTCGGGCGGGGTGGGCCAGGATCCGTCGGGGGCGGGCAGGGCGTCGACGAGCGGGGTGTCGGGCCGGTCGGCGAGGCCGTGTCCGGTGCCGTGGGCGAGGAGGACGACGTCGCCGGGGCCGAGCCGGACGGGGGCGGCGCCGTCCGGGGGCAGCAGCCAGGCGGTGCCCTGGAGGACGACGTGGAATCCGGCGCCCTCGCTCGGGGGGAAGCGGAAGCCCCAGGGGGCGAAGCGGACCGTGCGGGAGGAGTGGGGCCGTCCGGTGCGCATGGCGGCGATGGCATCGCTCAGTACGTCCATCCCGGCACCGTACTCCCTATGGGCCATGGAGAGACGATCGGACATGTCCGGGAGCCCAGGGGACATGGATCGTCTCGCCGCCCCGGCCTACGGTCGGAGCCATGACGACGAACACGACGACAGGCACGACGACGAGAGCGGTCGTCTTCCACGAGCTCGGCGGCCCCGAGGTACTGACGGTGGAGGAGGTGCCGCTGCCGGACCCCGGGCCCGACGAGGTGCTCGTACGGGTCGAGGCGATCGGGCTCAACCGCGCCGAGGCGCTGTTCCGCTCGGGCACCTATTACCACCCGGCGACGCTGCCGGGTTCGCGGCTCGGCTATGAGGCGGCGGGGGTGGTGGAGGCGGTCGGCGCGGGCGTGACCGCGTACGCCCCCGGCGACCCGGTGATGGCGGCGGCCAACTTCGACTTCGGGACGTACGGGGTGTACGCGGAGCGGGTGGTGCTGCCGCAGGAGTACCTGGTGGCCCGGCCCGACGGGGTGGACGCGGTGACGGCGGCCGCGGTGTGGCTGGCGTACTTCACCGCGTACGGCGGGATGGTGCTGACCGGCGGGCTGCGCTCGGGCGACCACGTGGTGATCACGGGAGCGTCGAGCGGGGTGGGGACGGCCGCGATCCAGTCGGCGCTGCGGGTCGGGGCGGTGCCGATCGCCGCCACGCGCGGCGAGGGCAAGCGGAAGGCGCTGCTGGAGCTCGGGGCGGCGCACGTGATCGCCACGGACACGGAGGACCTGGTCGCACGGGTGCGGGGGATCACCGGCGGGGCGGGCGCGGAGCTGGTCTTCGACCCGATCGGCGGGCCCGGATTCGCCCGGCTCGGCGACGCGCTGCGCCCCGGCGGCACCGCCGTGCTGTACGGCTGGCTGGACCCGCGGCCGGTGGCCCTGTCGGCGAACTGGCCGCAGACGGTCCACACGTACGCCAACGGGGCCCTGGCCAGGACCGAGGAGGGGCGCCGCCGCGCGGCCGGGTTCATCGGCTCGGGGCTGCGGGACGGCTCCCTGGCGCCGGTGATCGCCGAGACCTTCGAGGGTCTGGAGCGGATCGCCGACGCCCACCGGCTGATGGAGTCGAACACGCACCTCGGGAAGATCGTGGTGCGCGTGACGCACTGACGGTCAGCGCCGCGGCACGGCCGCCGGGTTGCCGTCGCGGAGCTCGGGCGGGAGCAGGTGGCCGGGGGTCGACTGGTAGGTGACCGGGCGCAGCCAGCGCTCGATCGCGGTCGCGCCGACCGAGGTGCTGGTGGAGGTGGTGGCCGGGTAGGGCCCGCCGTGGTGCTGGGCGGGCGCGACGGCGACGCCGGTGGGCCAGCCGTTGACGAGGACGCGGCCGGCCAGCGGGGTGAGTTCGGCGAGCAGCGGGGCCGCGTCGGCGTCCTCCTCGGCGATGTGCAGGGTGGCGGTGAGGTTGCCCGGCAGCAGGCCGAGGACGGCGGTGACCTCCTCGCGGGAGGAGTAGCGGGCGACGACGGTGACGGGGCCGAAGCACTCCTCCAGGAGGAGCCGGTGACCGCCGTCGGCGAGCCGGTCGGCGTCGACGTCGAGGACGCCGGCGCTGACGGTGTGCTCGCCGCCCGCGCCGGGGGTGACCGGGGTGCGCACCCCGGCGAGCGCGGCGCGCTCGGCGACGCCGGCGACGAAGGCGTCCCGCATCCGGTGGTCGAGCATCACGGAGGGTTCGGTCTCGCTGACGCCGGCGGTGAGGGCGGCGAGGAAACGGTCGCCGTCCTCGCCCCGGGGGGCCAGGACGAAGCCGGGCTTGGTGCAGAACTGGCCCGCGCCCAGGGTCATGGAGCCGGCCAGTCCGCCGCCGATCTCCTCGGCCCGCTCGCCGACGGCGGCCGGGGTGATCACGACCGGGTTGAGGGAGCCGAGTTCACCGTGGAAGGGGATGGGGACGGGCCGGGCGACGGCCGCGTCGAAGAGGGCCCGGCCGCCCCGGATCGAGCCGGTGAAGCCGGCCGCCGCGACGAGCGGGTGGCGGACGAGTTCGACGCCCGCCTCGAAGCCGTGGACCAGGACGAGGACGTCCTCGGGGAGGCCGGCCTTGGCGGCGGCCCGGCGCAGCAGGGAAGCGCAGAGCTCGGAGGTGGCCGGGTGGTCGGGGTGGGCCTTGACGACCACCGGGCAGCCGGCCGCGAGGGCGCTCGCGGTGTCGCCGCCGGGGACGGAGAAGGCGAGCGGGAAGTTGCTGGCGGCGTAGACGGCGACGACGCCGAGCGGGATCTTCCAGCGGCGCATGTCGGGCCGGGGCGGGGTGGCTCCGGGGTCGGGGAGGTCGATCCGGACGTCGAGGTAGGAGCCTTCCTCGACGACGTCCGCGAAGGCCCGCAACTGGGCGGTGGTGCGGGCGAGTTCGCCGGTGAGGCGGACCGGCCCGAGGGCCGTCTCGGCGTCGGCGGCCTCGGCGATCTGCCCGCCGGCCCCGTCGAGGAGGTCGGCGGCGGTACGGAGGAAGGCGGCCCGCACCGTCCGGTCGGCGAGGGCCTCGCGGCTGGCGTGCGCGGCCCGGACGGCCCGGTCGACCTCCGCCGTTGTGGCCTCCACCGCAACCTGCTCGCGCGGCTTCCCCGTCCGGGGGTCCACACTCCACACTGGTTCTGCCGCCACCGCCACGCCCCTGTTCGCTATTCTGAACACAGTTCCCGTAGATGAACACATCTGGGCGGGACTCTATTGACGGCCCGGCCGTCTCCACAAGGGGCCCCGCCCGGCCGGGGCGGCCGCCGGACGACCCGGAGAACGGCCGGACAGACGACCGGACAGACGACCGGACGACGACAAAAGGGGCGAGGGTCATGGCGACTGCCGACGCGGGTGGGGCGCAGGTGAAGTCCGCGGTGCGGACCGTGGAGCTGCTCGAGTACTTCGCCGGACGCCCGGGGATGCACTCCCTCGCCGCCGTCCAGGAGGCCGTCGGCTATCCCAAGTCCAGCCTGTACATGCTGCTGCGCACCCTGGTCGAACTGGGCTGGGTGGAGACGGACTCCACCGGCACCCGGTACGGCATCGGGGTGCGGGCGCTGCTCGTCGGCACCTCGTACATCGACGGCGACGAGGTGGTGGCCGCCTCCCGGCCCACCCTGGACCGGCTGTCCGACGACACCACCGAGACGATCCACCTGGCGCGGCTGGACGGCACCAACGTGGTCTATCTGGCCACCCGTCAGTCCCAGCACTACCTGCGGCCGTTCACCCGGGTCGGCCGCCGACTGCCCGCGCACTCCACCTCGCTCGGCAAGGCGCTGCTCGCCACCCACACCGACGAGCAGGTGCGCAAGCTGCTCCCGGAGACCCTCCCGGCCCTGACCGAGCACACGATCACCGACCGCGAGCAGCTCATCGAGGAGCTGCGGGTCATCCGCGAGCAGGGCTACTCGGTGGACCGCGAGGAGAACACCCTCGGGCTCCGCTGCTTCGGCGTCGCCATCCCGTACCGGACCCCGGCGCGGGACGCGATCAGCTGCTCGGTGCCGGTGGCGCGGCTCACCCCGGCCCACGAGCAGCTGATCAAGGACGCGCTCTTCGACGCGCGGGACCGCCTGACGCTCGCGACCCGCCGCCTCTGAGTCCCGCGGTCACCCGCGGCTCCGAGTCCGGCGACTCCGGGTCCCGCGGTCACGCGCGCTCGGCGAGGGCCTTCTGCCAGACCGGGCTGTCGACGTAGTGGTTGTCGTACTGCTCCGAGGACGCCTTGATCTCCTCGAAGCTCGCCTCGCCCCGCATGACCCGGCCGAGGAGACGCAGGTAGTCGAAGCGGGCCATGCCGGGCGTGAAGACGAAGAGCACGTCGGCCTCGGCACCGGGCGCCGCCGCGAAGGCGTGCGGGGTGTGCGGCGGGACGAGCAGGAAGTCGCCCTGCTCCAGGACGGTCAGCTCCTCGCCGACCAGGACCTGGAGCGAGCCGCCGAGCACGAAGAACATCTCCGACGCCTTGGTGTGGAAGTGCGCCGGGGCCCCGATCGCGCCCTTCGCGAACGAGGAGCGGTAGCTGGTGAGCTGCCCGCCGGTGGTGCCGGAGTCGGCGAGCAGGGTCATCACGCTGCTCGGGTCGGCGGTGGTCTCGGCGGTGGCGGCGCGGGTGAGGAGCGGGGCGAAGGTCTCGATCTCGTTCATGATCACTACTCTAGAAGGTCATTGACCCTTGGTCACGGGTCAATCGATCATCGAAAACATGGGTCAATTCCCGCCGCCTGGAGACCCGGGAAGGACCGCGTCTCCCCCGCGCGGCGGAGGCGGTTCACCACCCGGCAGGAGGTGGCGCCCCCGGCCCGCGCGGGAGCGTGGAGCCATGACACAGACCGCACCTCTCCCCGCCCCGGCGCCCGCCGCCGACGGCCGCCCGAGCACCGTCCGCCGGGTGCTGCGCGTCCTCGCGATCCTCGCCTGCCTCCCGTACATCTCGCTCAAGATCGCCTGGGTGGCCGGCAGCGAGATCGGCATCCCGGCCGGCAGCACGCTCCTGGAGCACCGGCAGATGATGGTGATCGCCAACGGGATCTCGGTCGTCGCCGACGTCCTGGTCGTCGTCCTCGCCCTGCTGCTCACCCAGGCGTGGGGGCGGCGGTTCCCCGCCTGGCTGCTCGCCCTGCCCATGTGGGCGGCGACCGGACTGCTCACCCCGATCATGACCGGCTACCCGTCGCAGCTCGCGGTCGCCCTCGTCACCGGCGACGAGAAGTCCGCCGCACCCAGCGAACCCTTCCTGGACGAGTGGGTCTTCGGCGTCGTCTACGGCGGGTTCATCCTCCAGGGCCTCTCCCTCGGCACCCTCTTCGCCCTGTACGCCCGGGACCGCTGGGGCCACCTCTGGCGAGGCCGGCTCGGCGAGCTGCCCGCCCGCACCTCCGGGCCCGGCGCGCGGGCCTTCGCCGTGGCCGGCGCGGTGGCCGCACTGGTGCCCGCCGCGCTCCACCTGATGTGGGCGGCCGGCGCGACCACCGGCCTGTCCGCCCGGCGGATCGCCGAACGCGACTCCGACTTCTACGTCCTGGAGGCCGAGTGGTTCGGCTTCCTCGTCGTCGCCGTCGTCCTCACCCTCCTCCTGGTCCTGCGCCGCCCCGCCCGGCTCCGGGTCCGCACCACGCTCGCCCTGGCCTGGACGGCCTCGGCCGCCGTCGGCTGCTGGGGCGCCTACATGTCGCTCGTCGCGGTGCTGCCGGAGACGGATCCGACCAAGCGCATCCCCGAGCTCGTGCAGCTGTCCTACGCTGGCGAAATGATCACCGGGTTCCTTCTCGCCGCGTGCGTGGCGCTGTTCCTGCGGCGGCGGAGCGCCGAGGCGTGAGACCGGTGACCGCCCTGTTCGGGCAGCGGGCCAGGCTCCGCTGGCTCCATCTGATCCTGGGCGGCGCGCTGTTCATGCCGTTCTGGCTGGTCGGCACCCTGGTCACGGGGCCGCTGTTCGACGACGGCGGCATGTTCGCCGGCAGCCTCGGGGTACAGCTCGGGGCGTACGCCGTGGGGCTGCCGCTCGCCGCGGCCGTCGCGCTCTTCCCGCTGGCCCGGCCGATGTCGGTGGCGGCGGCGCGGACCCTGTGCGGGGTGGCGGCGAACCGGTTCGCGGACGGCCCGGCGCGCGGCCGGGAGGCCAGGGCCCGGACGGCCGCCTGGTTCACCCTCCATGTGGGCGCCGGGGCCCTGATCAGCGGAGCGACACTGGCCCTGCCGCCGTTCGCGGTCGCGGTCCTGGCCCTGCCGTTCTCGCCCACCCTGCGGGATTCCGAACTCGGCCGGCACTGGGGCCTCGACCGCTGGTGGGTCTGGACGGCGCTCCCCACGGGCCTCCTGCTGCTGCTCGCGCTGGCCGCCGTCGCCGCCGCGACCGGGGCCCTGCTCGCCCGGCAGGCCCCCCGGCTGCTCGGGCCGAGCCCGGCGGACCGGCTCGCGGCGGCCGAGCGGCGCGCCGCCGAGGCCGAGTCCCGCAACCGGCTCGCCCGCGAGCTGCACGACTCCGTCGGTCACGCCCTGAGCGCCGTCACCCTCCAGGCGGGCGCCGCCCGCCGGGTCCTGGACGGCGACGCCGCCGACCTGGACTTCGTACGGGAGGCCCTGACCGCCATCGAGGAGACCACCCGGCGCACGGTCGGCGAACTGGACTGGGTCCTCGGCCTGCTGCGCCGGGGCGGCGAGGTCGAGGACGGCGCGGGCCCGGGGCTCGACGCCCTGGAGGCCCTGGTGCGGGGCGCGGGGCCGCGGGTCGCGCTGACCGTCGACGGCGCCCTCGACCGCGTACCGGAGGCGCTGTCCCGTCAGGCGTACCGGATCGTCCAGGAAGGGCTGACGAACGCGGCCCGGCACGCGGGCGGCGCGCCCGTCACCGTACGGCTCGACGCCCGTCCCGAGGAGTTGGAGATCACCGTGGAGAACCCCCTGCCCGACCGGCCCCCGGTCACCCGGCCCGACGGCGGGCGCGGCCTGCACGGGATCACCGAGCGGGCCCGGCTCCTCGGCGGCACCGCCGCGGCCGGCCCGGCGGACGGCGCCTGGCGCCTCGCGGTCAGGCTCCCCCGGTGAGCGCCCCCGTCAGGATCGTCCTCGCCGACGACGAGCGGATGGTCAGGACCGCCCTGCGGGTCATCCTCGACGCGGAGCCCGGCCTGGAGGTCGTCGGCGAGGCGTCCACGGGCGCCGAGGCCGTGTCGGTCGTCCGGGCGGAACGGCCGGACGTCGTCCTCATGGACGTCCGCATGCCCGAGATCGACGGCATCCGGGCCACCGAGCAGATCCTCGCCGGGATGACGGACCCGCCGCGGATCGTCGTGGTGACCACCTTCGAGAACGACTCCTATGTGTACGACGCGCTCCGCGTCGGCGCCGCCGGCTTCCTCCTCAAGCGGGCGGCGGCCGAGGACCTGGTGAGCGCGGTCCGCCTCGTCGCCCGCAGCGACTCCCTGCTCTACCCCGCCGCCGTCCGCGGCCTGGCCGCCGAACACGCCCGCCACCGGCCGCCGGTGGCTCCGCCCTGGGTGGCGCGGCTCACCGAACGGGAGGCGGAGGTGCTGCGCCTCGTGGCGACGGGCCTCACCAACGCCGAGATCGCCGGCCGCATCGGCGTCGGCCCCGCCACGGTCAAGACCCATGTCGCGGCGGTCCTGTCCAAACTGGGCGCCCGCGACCGCACCCAGGCCGTGATCCTGGCCTACGAGTCGGGCTTCGTACGGACGGGCTGAGGCGCCCGGGTCCCACGACCGCGCACCGGCCCTTCCGCCGCCGGGCCCTGCGGGCGGCGGCGCGCGCCACGGGGCCGGCTCCGCGGGAACTCCTCCCGCCCCTCGTCCGGCACGGACGAGGCGTCCCGCTCCCCGCCCGTGCTCACGCCGACTCCTCGTACGCCGACTCCTCGTACGCCGAGTCCTCCTCGTGGACGAGGCGGCCGGTGGAGACCTTGAAGAGGACGGACTCGTTGCGGTGGAAGATCCAGGTCTCCACCAGCCACGAGCCGTCGGCGAGCCGGAAGATCCGGCGGCCCGGACGGCCGTGGTACTGCACGGAGACCCGGTGGTCGGCCGGTATGTGCTCCCTCGCCAGCCGCTCGGCCTCCTCCTCGGCGGCCGCCGCGCCGCCGGCGACCTCGTCGTGCCGGACGAGCGACCAGCGGTGGTCGTCCTCGCCGTAGTAGCCGCGGTCGCGGTCCTCCTCGACGGTCACCACGTAGGGGACCACGGCGTCGTGCACGCCCTCGTTTCTCATGATCGGAAACCTAGCCGCCGGGTGGCCGGACATGAAGGTTCGCTGAGAAACCGGCCACATCCGGAACATCCGGTACCGGTCTGTTCGTCCCCACAGGTGCGATGAACAAGACGATCAGGCACACGTCGGTCTTCGTGCTGATCCTGGTGCTGGCCCTGCTGGGGCGGGCCACCTGGGTACAGGCGTACGAAGGCAAGGCGCTCGCGGACGACTCCAAGAACCGGCGGAAGACCATCGCGCAGTACGCGCAGCCGCTCGGGAACATCGTCGTGGCCGGCTCGCCGGTCACCGGCTCGAAGAAGACGAAGGGAGACGACCTCGCCTACCAGCGCACGTACACGGACGGCGAGCTGTACGCGGCGGTCACGGGCTACAGCTCCCAGGCGTACGGGGCCACCCAGCTGGAGGGGATCTACTCCGGTGTCCTCGACGGCACGGACGACCGGCTGAAGAACCCGCTGGACGCCGTCACGCGCAAGCAGCAGGAGCCCGGCACGGTCGTCACCACGATCGACCCGGACGTGCAGAAGGCCGCCTACCGGGCGCTGGGGAGCAAGAAGGGGGCGGCCGTCGCCATAGACCCGGCGACCGGCCGGATCCTCGCCCTGGCCTCCACCCCCTCCTACGACCCGTCGAAGATCGCCGGGACGACGGACGGCGACACCTGGAAGGCGCTGACCACCGACGCGGACAAGCCGATGGTCAACCGGGCGCTGCGCCAGCCGCTGCCGCCCGGCTCGACCTTCAAGCTGGTCGTCGCGGCGGCGGCCCTGGAGGACGGTCTCTACGGCTCGGTGGACACGGCGACGTACAGTCCCGACCCGTACACCCTGCCGGGGACCCGGACGGTCCTGAAGAACGAGAACGCCTCCGCGCCCTGCGAGAACGCCACGATCCGCACCGCGCTCCGGTACTCCTGCAACAACGTCTTCGCCAAGATGGCCGCCGACCTGGGGCAGGACAAGGTGAAGGCGATGGCGGAGAAGTTCGGCTTCAACGACGACGCGCTCGACGTCCCGGTCCGCGCCTACGCGAGCGCGTACCCCACCGGCATGGACAAGGCGCAGACGGCGCTCACCGGCATCGGGCAGTTCGACGTGACGGCCACCCCGCTCCAGATGGCCATGGTGTCGGCCGCGATCGCCAACGACGGTCTGCTCGCGGCCCCGCACATGGTGTCGGAGGTCGTCGACTCCGACGGCGACGCGCTGACCTCGTACAAGGACGGGGACACCGAGCGGGTCGTCTCCTCCTCGACGGCCGAGCAGCTGCGGAGCGCGATGGTGACCGTGGTGGAGCAGGGCACGGGCACCAATGCCGCCGTGGCCGGGGCGGAGGTCGGCGGCAAGACGGGCACGGCGCAGCACGGCGAGAACAACAGCAAGACGCCGTACGCCTGGTTCACGTCCTACGCCAAGGACCCCTCCACCGGGAAGCAGGTCGCCGTCGCGGTCATGATCGAGGACTCGGGCGCCGCCCGCTCCGAGGTCAGCGGCAACGGCCTGGCCGCCCCGGTGGCGCAGAAGATGATGGCGGCGGCGCTGAAGTGACGGGGGACGGGGGCCGATTGGCCGTCGGGCCCCGTCACACGATATGCAGGGGCACACTCCACGATCCGAGTACGCATTCGAATCGCGGGGTGTGCCCCTGCTCTCGTCCCTGCTCCCACCCCTGCTCCCACCCCTGCTCCCACCCCTGATCTCGTCACTGATCTCGTCCCGCGGAGGACCGCCGTGCGCCTGCCCCGTTCCCTGTCCGGCTGGACCATGGCGGTCTTCGGCGTGCTCGCCGCCGCGCTCGGCGTGGTGGGCCTGGTCGCCCCCGACGCCCTGCTGACCGTCATGGGCTTCGAGCCGGTGCCCGAGGGCGGGCGCGCGGACGGCGACCACACCCTGGTCTTCCTGACGGCGTCCTCGATGGCCGCGCTCAACATGGGCGTGTACTACGTACTGTCCGCCCTCGCCGACTGGAAGCCGTTCTTCCGCTGGACGGTCCCGTTCCGCCTCCTCACCTGCACGGTCTTCACCCTCGCGGTCGTCACCGGCCGCGCCCCCGCCGGCTTCCTCGGCGTCGGCCTGTGGGAGGGCCTCGGCGCGGTGGTGACGGGCGCCGCGCTGCGGTACGAGCGGCGCGGGGAGACCGCGACCGCCACCGGATAGGCCCCGGTCGGGGCCGGCCCTAAGGCGGTTGCCCGATCCGTACCCGCCCCCTCAGACGCCAGGCTGCGGGCATGCGCTGGTATCTGACAGGTGTCGTCGTGTCCGGATTCGGAACGACGGCGATGTGGCTGGTCTCCGGGATCTGGGTGAAATCCCTGACGGGGTCGGACAGTCTGGCGGCCCTGGCCGCCTTCGCCCTCTGGGCGCCCGTACTCCTCGGGCCGCTGCTCGGCACGCTCGCCGACCGCGTGCGACGCAGACCCCTCCTGGTCGCCCTGAACGCGGCGATGGCGGTCCTCCTGCCGCTGCTGCTGTGGGTGGAGTCCGCGGACCGGGTGTGGCTGCTGTTCGCGGTGCTCGTCCTGTACGGGGCGCAGGGCGCCGTCCACGAGGCGGCCGAGCAGGCCCTGGTGTCCACGGTGCTCGACGAGGGGCGGCTCGGCACGTTCAACGGGCTGCGGATGACCGCGAACGAGTCGATGAAGCTGATCGCCCCGCTGGTGGCGGCGGGGCTCTTCGCCCGGTACGGAGGCGGCCCCGTCGCCCTGCTCGACGCGGCGAGCTTCGCGGTCGCGGCGGCGGTGTTCGCGCTGATGCCGGTCCGGGAGGCGCGGCCCGCGCGGCCCGCGGCCCGGCACTGGTGGCGGGAGACGGCCGAGGGCGTCCGGCTGCTGCGGGCGTCGCCGGTGCTGCGGCCCCTGGTGGCGACGGGCGCGTTCACGATGCTGCTCGCCGGGGTGAACGGGGCCGCGATCTACGCCGTGGTCGACCGGGGGCTCGGCCACGCGCCCGCGTACGCCGGTGTGCTGTACGCGGTCCAGGGCGTGGGTTCCGTCCTCGCGGGCCTGGTCACGGGCCCGCTGCTCCGCCGCGTCCCGGAGCGGACGCTCGCCGCCGTCGGCCTCGCGCTGTTCGCCCTGGCGGTCGGGGCGCGGGCCCTGCCGTACGGCCCCACGGCCCTGGCCGCCAGCGCGGTGATCGGGCTCGGCCTGCCGTGGGTGCTCGTCGCCGTCGTCACGGCCGTGCAGCGGGAGGCCCCGCCGGAGGCCGTGGGGCGGGTCGCGGCGACCGCCCACACCCTCGTCTTCGCGCCGAACGCGATCGCCCTCGCGCTCGGCGCGGGCCTGGTCGCGCTGCTCGACGTCCGGATCCTGCTGCCGCTGCTCGCGGTGGCCGGGGTGGGCTGGGCCGCCGGGCTCGCGGTGCGGTGGGAGCGGGCGGCGAGGAGCATGGAAGGAGGCGCGGCGCACGGGCGCGGCGGGAGGAGGGCAGCGTGACGGCCGGTTCGTTCCCGGGGACGGCGGGGCGGGTAGGCGTGCCCCTGGACGGCAAGGGTCTGCTGGACGTCCTCGGGGTGGCGGCCGTGGTCGTGGACGCGCGGGGCCGGATCGTGCTGTGGAGCCCCCAGGCGGAGGATCTCTTCGGTTTCCGTTCCGACGAGGCGCTCGGCCGGTACGTGGCCCGGCTGATCGTCGGCGCCGAGCACCGGGAGGAGGCGATGCGCCTCTTCGGTGAGGTGCTGCACGGCGGCACGGCGTGGTCGGGGACCTTCCCCGTACGCCACAAGGACGGGACAGAGCGGCAGGTGGAGTTCCGCAACATGCGGCTCACCGACGACGAGGGCCGGCTGTACGCGCTCGGGATCGCCGCCGACCACGCCGCCGTGGAGCGGGTGGAGACCGAGCTCGCCCTCTCCGACCGGCTGGTCACCCAGTCGCCGATCGGCCTCGCCCTGCTCGACACCGAGCTGCGCTACGTCCTGGTGAACCCGGCCCTGGAACGCATCAACGGCATCCCGGCCGCGCTCCACGTGGGACGGCGGATCGGCGACGTACTGCCGCTGCTCGACACAGGCGGCCTGGAGGCGGCGCTGCGCACGGTGCTCGCCACGGGCCTGCCGCTGCTCGACCACCCCACGACGGGACGGACACCGGCGGACCCGGACCACACCCACGCCTGGTCGGTGTCGCTGTCGCGACTCGAAGGGGCCGAGGGCCGGATCCTGGGGGTGGCGGTCTCGGTGATCGACGTGACCGAGCGGCGCCGGGCGGACGCGGCGGCGGACCGGTCCCGGCGACGGCTCGCGCTGATCGCGGACGCCTCCGCCCGGGTGGGCACCACCCTGGAGGTGGAGCGGACCGCCGACGAGCTGGCCTCGGTCGTGGTGCCGGAACTGGCGGACATCGCCGCCGTCGACGTCCTGGACTCGGTGCTCGCGCTGCGCAGGCCCGGCGCGCCCGAGGAGGGGCCCGAACTGTTCCGCGCGCTCGCGGTGAAGGCCGCCGGCCGGACGGAGGCGCTGCCGGCGGCGGACCCGCCCGGTGCGCTCGCCATGTACGGGGCGGACCGGCTGGTCACCCGGTGCGTGCACACCGGCCTGCCGGTGCTGGTGGAGCGCATCGGCCCCGGGGACCTGTCTCGGATCGCGCGGAGCCCCCAGGCGGCCGAGCAGCTGGCGCGGGCCGGGGTCCACTCGTACCTGGCGGTGCCGCTCATCGCGCGCGGCGAGGTGCTCGGGGCGCTCGACCTGAAGCGGGACCGCAACGCGCTGCCGTTCGACGACGACGACGTGCTGCTCGCGACGGAGCTGGCGGCCCGGGCCGCGGTGAGCATCGACAACGCGCGCTGGTACCAGAGCGTGCGGAACTCCGCGGTGACGCTCCAGCGCAGTCTGCTGCCGGGGGCGCCGCCGGAACTGGCGGGCCTGGAGATCGCGGCCCGGTACCAGCCGGCGCAGGCGTCCAGCGAGGTCGGCGGCGACTGGTACGACGTGATCCCCCTGCCCGACGACAAGACGGCGCTGGTGGTCGGGGACGTGATGGGCAGCGGGATCGACGCGGCGGCGACCATGGGCCGGCTGCGTACCGCGACCTGCGCGTTCGCGGACCTGGACCTCTCCCCCGCACAGGTCCTGCGGCACCTGGACCGGATCACGGAAGGTCTGGAGCACTACATCGCGACGTGTCTCTTCGCCGTCCACGACCCGGCCCACGGCCGCTGCCGGATCGCGAACGCGGGCCATCTGCCGCCCGTACTGGTCCCGGTGGACGGCCCGGCCGAGCTGGTGCGGCTCTCGACGGGCGTGCCGCTGGGCGTCGGCGGCGGGACGTTCCGTACGGCCCGGGTGACGTTCCGGCCCGGGGACCGGCTGGTGCTGTACACGGACGGTCTCATCGAGACCCGCCACGAGGCGATCGACGAACGGCTCGCGCTGCTCGTGGGCCTGCTCGACGAGGCGCGCGGTCCCCTGGAGGAGACCTGCGACCTGCTGTTGCAGGCGCTGCGCCGGCCGGGAGCGCCGGACGACGTGGCGCTGCTCATCGCGCGGAGCACGGCATGACCGCCCGGGACGGCCCCGGCGCGGGCCGGGACAGGCGCTGGGGGCAGGGGGCCGGGAAGCGGCCGGACGAGCGCGGCGCGACCGGGCTGCGGAGCGTCGCCGGGCAGGTGTTCGTCCTGGAGGCGCTGATCGCGCTCCTGGTGATCGCCGCGGCGGTGTTCCTCACGTTCCACGGGGCGCAGCGGGACACCGAGCGGGACGCCCGCATCCGCTCGCTCGCGGTCGCGGAGGCGTTCGCCCACGCCCCCGGCATCGAGGCGGCGCTGGCCTCCCCCGATCCGACGGCGGCGCTCCAGGCACGGGCGGAGACGACCCGGCGGGCCACGGGTGTCGACTTCGTCGCGGTACTGAGCCCGGCCGGGGTGCGGTTCACCGACTCGGAGCCGGATCTGATCGGCCGGAAGGCGACCGGGGACCTCTCGCGGGCGGCGGTGGGCGGCGAGGCGTTCACCGAGCTCTTCCGGGGCGCGCCGAACGACGCGGTACGGGCCGTGGTCCCGGTGGTCGACGAGCGGGGCCGGGTCGTCGGCATGGTCAGCAGCGGCATCGAGGTGGAGAGCATCACGCACGCCATGGAGGGACGGGTGCCGGTGCTCATCGGCGTGGCGGGCGGCGCCCTGGCGATCGCGGTGGGCGGCGCGGGGCTGGTGAGCCGGCGGCTGCGGCGGCAGACGCACGGTCTGGGGCCGGCGGAGATGACCCGGATGAAGGAGCACCACGAGGCGGTGCTGCACGCGGTCCGCGAAGGGGTGCTGATCGTGGACTCCGACCGCCGGCTGCTCCTCGCCAACGACGAGGCCCGCCGGCTGCTGGGGCTCGGGGCGGAAGCGGAGCGGCGGCACGTCTCGGAGCTCGGTCTCGACCCTCGGACGGTCGAGCTCCTGGAGTCGGGGCGGTCGGCGACGGACGAGGTCCACCGGGCGGGCGACCGGCTGCTCGCGGTGAGCGTGCGGCCCACGGTCACGGACGGCGCGACGTCCGGGTGCGTGATGACGATGCGGGACACCACGGAACTGGCCGCCGTGACGGGCCGGGCCGCGGTGGCCCGCGGTCGGCTCCAGCTGCTCTACGAGGCGGGGGTGCGGATCGGGACGACGCTGGAGGTGGTGCGGACGGCGGAGGAGCTGGCGGAGGTGGCGGTGCCGCGGTTCGCGGACTTCGCCACCGTGGAGCTCCTGGAGCCGGTGCTGCGCGGGGAGGAGCCGCCGGGGGCCGCGATCACGGAGCTGCGGCGGACGGCGATGAGCGGACTGCGGCCGGACCAGCCGCTCCAGCCGGTGGGGGACACCATCCGGTTCGACGTCCCCAGCACCCCGATGGCGAAGGCCCTGAACGCGGGGCACGCGGTGGTGCAGGCGGAGCTGGCCTCGGCGGAGGGGTGGCGGACACAGGACCCGGAGGGTGCGGCGCGGGCCCTGGCGTACGGGATGCACTCGCTGCTCACGGTGCCGCTGCTGGCCCGTGGGGTGGTCCTCGGCATGGCGAACTTCTGGCGCGCGGACACGCCGGAGTCGTTCGGGGAGGAGGATCTGTCGTTCGCGGAGGAGCTGGCGGCGCGGGCGGCGGTGGCGATCGACAACGCGCGCCGGTTCACCCGGGAGCACGCGATGGCGGTGACGCTCCAGCGGAGCCTGCTGCCCCGGGTGCTGCCGGACCAGAGCGCGGTGGAGGTGGCGTACCGCTATCTCCCGGCGAAGGCCGGTGTGGGCGGCGACTGGTTCGACGTGATCCCGCTGCCGGGGGCGCGGGTGGCGCTGGTGGTGGGGGACGTGGTGGGGCACGGGCTGCACGCGGCGGCGACGATGGGGCGGCTGCGGACGGCGGTGCACAACTTCTCGACCCTCGACGTGCCGCCGGACGAGCTCCTCGGCCACCTCGACGAGCTGACGGGCCGGATCGAGGACCGCGAGTCGGAGGGTACGGACGCCGGGGGCCCGCGGCGGGACGAGGGCATCACCGGCGCGACCTGTCTGTACGCGATCTACGATCCGTCGTCGGGGCTCTGCACGATGGCGAGCGCCGGGCATCCCGGTCCCGCGCTGGTCACCCCGGACGGGCGGGTCGAGTTTCCCGGGCTGCCGCCGGGGCTGCCGCTGGGGCTCGGTCTGGGCGACATGCCGTTCGAGGCGACGGAGGTGCGGCTGCCGGAGGGCAGCACGCTGGTGCTGTACACGGACGGGCTCCTGAAGGACCGCGGGCGGGACCTGGACGCCGGTCTGGGGCTGCTGCGGTCCTCGCTCGCGCGCCGGGGCCGGAGTCCGGAGCAGACCTGCGCGGACGTCCTCGCGACGCTGCTGTCGGCCACGCCCCGGGACGACATCGCGCTGCTCGTGGCGCGGACCCGGCTGCTGGGCCGGGAGCGGATCGCGGAGTGGGAGGTGCCGCGGGATCCGTCGGCGGTCTCGCCGGTGCGGAACGCGGCGGCGGCGAAGCTGGCGGAGTGGGGGTTGGACGGGCTCGCGTTCTCGGCGGAGCTGGTCCTCAGCGAGCTGATCACGAACGCGGTGCGGTACGGGGCGGATCCGGTGCGGGTCCGGCTGCTGCAGGACCGGGCGCTGATCTGCGAGGTGTCGGACGGCAGCAGTACCTCTCCGCACCTGCGGCACGCGGCGACGACGGACGAGGGCGGGCGCGGGCTGTATCTGGTGGCCCAGTACGCGGAGCGGTGGGGCACCCGGTACGCCCGGCGCGGGAAGACGATCTGGGCCGAGCTGCGGGTGGAGGCGGGCGACGCGGAGCCGGTGGCGATGGTGGTGCCGGATCTGGACGCGTTGGAGGATCTGGCCTGGTGAGGGCGGTGCGGTGGACACTCCGAAGCCCCGTGGTATACCAGATCCCGGCATCGTTCCCGTACCGCCGCACCTCCCGGAGGAGACCCCGTGACCACGCCGCCGCCCCGCACCGCGACCCTGTTCCACGCCGTACGGCCGTACGGCGGCCCGGCCCGCGACCTGATCGCGGTGGACGGACTGCTCGTGGCGGAGGTCCCGCGGGGCGCCGCCGTGGAGCGGGTCGACGGCGGCGGCCGGCTGGCCCTGCCGACCCTGGTCGACGCCCACATCCACCCCGACAAGACCTCCTGGGGCGAGCCCTGGCACAGCAGGCGCCCGGCGCGGGGCATCGCCGAGTACGTCGCGGGGGACGTCGAGCTCGCCCGCGCCCTGCCGACCCCCGTGGGCGAGCGGGCGCTGCGTCTGATGTCGCACGCGGCGGCGCAGGGCACCCGGGCGATGCGCGCCCACGCGGACGTGGCCCCGGCGTACGGCCTCTCCGGGATCGAGGGCGTCGCCGAGGCCGCCGGGAAGCTCGCCGGCATCGTCGACGTGGAGCTGGTCGCCTTCCCGCAGCACGGCGTGGTCCGGACCCCGGGAGTGGCCGAGCTCCTGGCGGAGGCGGCCGCGAGCGGGCTCGTCACCCACATCGGCGGCATCGACCCGGCGGGCTTCGACACGGACGGCGGCCGCGACGGCGACCAGCTGGGCACGGTCTTCGCACTCGCCGAGAAGCACGGGCTCGGCCTCGACATCCACCTCCACGACCGCGGCGAGCAGGGCCTCGCCCCGCTGCGGGACATCGCCGCCCGCACCCGCGCCCTCGGCCTCCAGGGCCGGGTGAGCGTGGCACACGCCTTCGCGGTCGCCGGCCTCTCCGACCGCGGCCTGGACGAGGTGGCCGACCTGCTGGCGGAGTCCGGCGTGGCGCTCACCACCGTCGCCCTGTCCGTCACCACGATCCTGCCCTTCCGCCGCCTCGCCGAGCGCGGTGTCCGCGTCGGCCTCGGCTCGGACGGCGTCCGCGACAGCTGGAGCCCCTTCGGCAACGCCGACATGCTCCACCGCGCCTGGCTCGCCGCCTGGGCCCTCGACCTCCGCCTCGACGAGGAGCTCGAAGCCTGCTTCCGTCTCGCCGCCGACGGCGGCGCCGGCCTCCTCGGCCTCCCGGAGTCCGACCTCCTCCCGGGCTCCCCCGCCGACTTCATGCTCGTGGACGCCGAATGCCTCCCCCAGACCGTCGTCGACCTTCCCCGCCGCGACCTCGTCGTCCGCGCGGGCCGTGTCGTGGCCAGGAACGGCCGCCTGGTCTGAGCGGAGCGCGGCGGTACGGGGGCGGGGGCCGGGCCCCGCCCCCGTACGGCCTCAGTCGCGTTCCACGTCCACCGTCGTCAGCGACGCGTAGCGCTCCGGGTCGGTGCGCCGGATGCGGAGGGCGACGAGGAGACCGGCGGCGAGGACCAGCGGAAGGGGGACGAGCAGGGCCGTGTTGACGGCGCCGGTGCGGCCGGTGAGCAGGTCGAAGTGGACCACGGCGAGGACCGTGAGGACCGCGAGGCCCGCGCAGGAGACGAGGGGCGCCCAGACGACCCGGGCGGCGGAGAGGCCCATCCGGTCGCGCCGGAAGTAGGACCAGACGGCGAGCGCGGCGAGGGCCTGCATGCCCATGATGCCCAGGACGCCGACGCTGTTGGTCCAGAGGAAGACCTCGCCGTACGGGTCGGCGGCGAGGAGCGCGCCGGCGGCGACGACGGCGAGGTTGAAGCCGGTCTGGGCGACGACGGCGCCGCCCGGCGAACCGTGCTTCCCGGAGACCCGGCCGAGCCGGCGGGGAAGCAGGCCCTCGCGGCCGAGGGCGTAGAGGTAGCGGGCGGCGGCGTTGTGGAAGGCGAGGGTGGCGGCGAAGGCGCTGACGACGATGAGCCCGTGCATGGCGTCCGCCAGCCAGGGACCGGCGTACAGCTCGGCGGCCCGGAAGGTCAGTTCGGGTCCGTCGGCGGCGCGGGCGAGCCGGACGGACTCGTCCGTGCCGAAGGCGCCCATGATCAGCCAGCAGCCGGCGGCGTAGAAGACGGCGAGGAAGCCGATCGCGATGAAGGTGGCGCGTGGCACGGTCCGGCGCGGCTCGCGCACCTCCTCGGCGAAGATCGCGGTGGCCTCGAAGCCGGTGAAGGCGCCGATGACCAGGACGAACATGCCCGCGACGCCGCCGGCGGCGAGCGTGGAGGGGGCGAAGGACGCGGTGTCGAGGGCGGCCGTGCCCCGCTCGCCGAGGATGCCCGCGTCCATGACGACCAGCGACAGGACCTCCAGGACCAGGGCGACGCCGAGGACCTTGGCGCTGAGCGTGACCTTCAGCCAGCCGAGGACGCCGACGCCGAGGACGCAGAGCCCGGAGAGCAGCCACCACGGCACGTCGGTGCCGGTGGCGTCCCGGATCGATCCGGCGGCGAAGTAGCCGAACGCGGCGGCGACTCCGGGGGTGACGAGGTTGTACGAGACGACGGCGACGTACGCGGTGCCGACGCCGAGGGTGCGGCCGAGACCGCGGGCGACGTACGCGTAGAAGGCCCCGGCGTTGCGGACGTGCAGGCTCATCGCGGTGAAACCGGCCGCGAAGAGGGCGAGCAGGGCGCCGGAGACGAGGTAGGCCAGCGGCGCTCCGGGGCCGCCGATGCCGATGGCGAAGGGCGCGACGCCGGCGAGGACGGTGAGCGGCGCGGCGGCGGCCACGACGAAGAAGACGAGGTCGAAGGTGCCGATCCGGCCGGCGGCGAGCTTCTCCGTCGCCGGGGCCGTCGGAGCAGTGCGGGGCGTGGTGTCGGTGTCGGTGTCGGTGCTCATCTTGCTCCTCCGGCGGACGGGACGATCTCGGGGTGGGTGTCGTCGGCGAAGGGTCCGACGATCCGTCCGGCGTGCAGCACGAGCAGCCGGCGGGGATGGGCGGCGACCGCCTCGGGGACGGAACCCGCGGCGACCGCGACGAGGTCGGCGCGGGCGCCGGGGGCGATGCCGTAGTCGTCGAGGCCGAGCGCGGCGGCGGCCTCGCCGGTGACGAGGGAGGCGGCGGTGCGGAGTTCGGCGTCGGTCATGAACCCGGCCCTGAGGCCGATGATCGTGGCGCGTTCGAGCATGTCGGCGGTGCCGTAGGGCCACCAGGTGTCGCGGATGTTGTCGGAGCCGGCGAAGACCCGGACGCCGTGCTCGCGCAGCCGCGCGACGGGCGGCATCGGGCCGCTGGGCCCGTTGGTCATGATGGCGACGCCGGCGGCGGCCAGGGCGGCGCAGGTGCGGTCGAGTTCGGCGTCGTCGACGTCGCCGAGCGCGTAGGCGTGGCTGACGGCGACCCGGCCGCCGATCCCGAGGGCGGCGGTGCGGGCGGCGATGTCCCGCAGCTGGGCGGTGCCGGTCTCGCCGCCGTCGTGGAGGTGCAGGTCGATGCCCTTGCCGTGGCGCTGGGCGAGGCCGAAGACGGTGTCGAGCTGGCCGGCGGCGTCGCCGTCGAAGCCCACCGGGTCGAGCCCGCCGACGAGGTCGGCGCCGTCGGCGAGGGCCGCGTCGAGGAGGTCGGCGACGCCGGGCGCGGTGACGACGCCGCTCTGCGGGAAGGCCACCAGCTGGATGCCGAGCCGGTCGCGGAACTCCTCGCGGACGCCGAGCAGGGCGTGCAGGTGGTCGAGGCCGGTGTCCGGGTCGACGTCGACGTGCGAGCGGACGTGTCCGGTGCCGAGGGAGACCATCCGGCGGGCGAGGGCGGCGGCCCGTGCGGCGACGGGCACGTCGGCGGTGCGGCGGGAGGCGCGCTCGGCGTCGATCTGCTCCCGCAGGGTGGCGGTGGCGTGGTGCGGGCGCCAGGGCGCGCCGAGGAGGGTCTTGTCGAGGTGGGCGTGGCCGTCGACGAGCGCGGGCAGCAGGAGCGCGCCGCCGAGGTGGAGTGCGCCGGGCGGGGTGGGGCCACCGGGGACGTGCTCCTCGACGGTGTGCACCCGGCCGTCGCGGAGGTGGACGTCGGCGGTGCGGCCGTCGGGGAGGGCGGCGGCGAGCAGGGCGGTGGGCGGAGGCGGGGCGGTGGCCTCGCTCATGGTGGCTCCTTCGAGAGGGTCGTACGGGTCACGGGGGGCGCGTCGGGATCTCCCTGGTGACCGCGGTGCGGCGCCAAGGTAGCTGGTATACCGAATACCAGGCAATGGCTTACGGCCCCGTACTTCGCCGGCCGCCCGAACCGGTCTGCGAAGATCGGAGGACCACCGCCCCCGCACGTCCCGACTGGAGCCCGCCCGATGACCACCCCCCGCCCCGCCGCCCGCAGCTCCGCCATCGGGGACACCCATCCGTCCCTGCGCGAGCGCGTGTACGTGGAGCTGCGCGAGCGGATCATCGAGGCGGAGTACCCGGCGGGCATGCGGCTGGTGGAACGCGAGATCGCCGAGGACCTGCGGGTCTCCCGGGTGCCGGTGCGCGAGGCGATGCAGCGGCTCGAGTCGGAGGGCTTCCTCTCGGTGCAGCCGCGCCGGGGATCGGTGGTGGCGGACTTCGGACCGCGCGACGCCGAGTACCTCTTCGACGTGCGGGAGAACCTGGAGGGACTGGCCGCCCGGCTCGCCGCCCGGCAGGCCACCCCGGCCCAGCTCCGCGACCTGGAAAAGCTCCTGGCCCGCGCCCGGAAGGCGGCGGAGTCCGGTCGCCTGCGCGAGGCGGTCTCCCTCAACGCCGACTTCCACCGGCGGATCGTCGAACTCTCCGGCAACCCGCTCCTGGTGGACCTGATGGCCCCGCTCGACTCCCGGCTGCGCCGCCTCTTCCGGCTCACCTCGGCGCAGTCGGACGGCGAGCCGATGTGCGGGGCCCACGAGCGGCTGTACGCGGCCGTCCGCGACCGGGACGAGGCCGGCGCGGAGGCGCTGGCGCGCGCCCATGTCGCGGACACCCGCGCGTCGACCCAGCGGCTGCTGGCCGCGCTCGGGGAGCCCGAGGGCGTCTGACGGGCCCGCCGCCGGAGTCGGTTAGGGTGCGCGGATGTCACACACGCGTACGCACGGCGGCTACCGGACGGGCGGCCTGTGGGCCGTGGCGGGGATCGCGTTCGGCGTGGTGGTGATCGGCTGCGGCCTGGCCCTGCTGACCATGCTCGAGTACGACGAGCGGTGCATGCAGGGGATGACCCGGGGCCCCGGCGCACTGCTGCGGACGCGGAACGAGGCGTTCCCCCCGGCCACCGTCTGCGAGTTCGAGCGGGGGGACGTCTCCTCCCTCGACGCCTGGGTCGTCCTCGGCCCGATCCTCTGGCTCGTCCTGGCCGCCCTCGTCCTCTGCCTGTTCTCCGCCCTGGTCGCGGAGTGGTTCGAACCGCGCGTCGGCGCCCCCTGGGTGCGGCCGATGTCCCGGGCGGAGAAGCTGAACCGGACGGCGACGGCCCTCTTCGTGACCGGCTCCGCGTTCGCGATGCTGTACGCGCTGGCCGGCTGGAAGCTGCTCGCGGGGCCGTCGTCGGCGTGCGTCACGGGCGGCGACTGGGGGAGCAACGCACCCCGGACACTGGAGTACTCCTTCTTCCCGCCCCAGGCCACCTGCCAGTACACCAGCGGCATGACGTCCCGGCTCAACCCCGACTGGCTGGCGTCCCTCACGGCGCAGTCCGCCGCCCCCGCCCTGATCGCGGCGGTCGGCTTCGCCCTCGCCTGGCGGCGCCGCCGCGAGGAGCGCCGCCCGGCGGACGCGGCGGACCGGGGAGCCGCGGCCACGGCCCCCCGACGGCCCTAGTACTGCAACGGTCCTTGTCGTGACGGTTGGGCAGGTTCGGGTGGTGTGTGGCCGCGTCGTTTGTGGTGGCTGACGCGGGCTTGGTGTTGGCG
>NZ_JBHWAQ010000045.1:0-50659 GCF_042743475.1 Streptomyces sp. NPDC059534 | reverse complement strand
CCCCCACCGGGCCGCACCCGTGTTCCCAGCACTCAGTTCGTCGCGTCGGGCTTCACGATGTCGGGGAGCTTCGCCTCAAACAACTCGTCGAACGTCCGCGAGGGCAGGATGTGACCCTGGTCGGCGGCGTTGTCGGCCACGCTCGCGGCCCACGAGGAGGCCGCGAAGCGCTGGTTGGGCGTGCCGTGGTGGCCGGGGCTCGTGAAGCTGCAGTCGCCGACCGTGTAGAAGGACTTCGCGGAGCCCAGCACCCGCTTGGCGTTGAGGGCCTCACCGCGCGAGTGCGTGAGGTAGTACGTACCGAACGCGTCCGCCATCAGCTCGACGCGGCGACTGCCCTCCGGTGTGCCGACGTCGGCGCCGATCAGGTTGTCCTCGTACTGCACGTGGTGGCCGAACTCGTGGGCGAGGATGGCGCGCGGGGCGGTGTCGCCCAGGCCGACGGCCTTCATGGCCTCCAGGATGCCGTCACCCATGACGATGCGGTCGGAGATGCCTGCCGGGTTCGGGTCGCCCTTCTCGGAGAAGGCGAACGCGTTGAGGGTGAAGAACGGGTTGTCGCCGCCCTGGAGGACGGGCTCGAGGTTGATCACGTAGATGAACAGCTTGGCCAGGGCCAGCGCCGCATCGTGGTTCTCCTCCGGGATGCCGTACATCAGGCTCACGATGGGGGCCAGCCGTTCCGGGGAGGAGAAGACCTCACCGCCGTGCATCGGCACGATCTGGATGTCGTCGGAGTAGATGTCCCAGAACTTCTTCAGGTCCTTGCCCTCGGCCGTCAGCTCGTTGGTGTACTCGCCGTTGACACCGAAGGTGTTGTCCTTCGACTCGCTGCCGAAGTACAGCGCGTCATAGGTGGGCATGTCGAACACGCCCAGGAAGTAGAGGAAGAAGAGCAGCTCGAAGTTGCCGCCCTGGAGCAGGGTCGCCTGATAGTCCCTGAGCGCCGTGTTCTGGCACTGGTAGTCAGCAGGGTTGAGGACGCTGTCGCGGATGCCGGCCCACTGGGTGTCGTGGATGCCGTACTTGGCGGCGGCGGCATCGCGGCGCTGCTGCCAGTCGGCCGGCAGCTTGGCCACGATCTGGTCGACGAGGGCCTTTGCCTCCGGGGAGAGGCGGGAGGTGTCGAACGCGGCGCCGGGGGTGAGCGCGGACGTGACGGCGGCGGACGTCGGGGCGTCGGCGGCCGCGGACGGCAGAGCGGTACCGAGGGTGCAGGTGGCCGCGGTCACCACGGTGACAGCCCAGGCCAGGGTCTTCTTCACGGGGAAACTCCTAGGTATGCGAGCCGACGCGCAGGAGCGTCACCTCAAGGCGAAGTGACGGTCGGCTGTGCCGTAGGCAGAGTCTGCGTGGAACCTCGTGCTCCGATGAAGGGTTGGCGTTTGTCTGAATCCGGCATGGCAGAAACGCGACAGGTCTCGCGCCCTCGAAGAGCGCGGCATTCGCTGCGCCTGCCCTGGCGCAAGGGGTGTGGGCGCTGTGGCCTAGGACACTCATCCACCCCGATACGTGCATGTGACAATCGGTATATGTATTCGCTCCGCGATGTGGGCGTCGGCTCAACGGCCGAGAACGCCTACCTCGCCCTCGTTGAGCGCGGCCCGATGGCCGCGTTCGAACTGGCGACCAGCCTGCGCGCGACCCCTCAGGCCATCAGCGCCGCGGTCGACGAACTCGCCGCCCTCGGGCTGGTGGAACCGGAAGGGGCGCGGCTGGTCGCCTGCCCCCCGCGCGCCGCGCTCGAAGGCGTGGTGGAGAGCCGCAGCAGGGAGCTCAGCGCGCTGCGCACCGGCATCGAGGACCTGTCCCGCTTCTGGCGCGACCACCATGCCGGAGGAGCCGACTACATCGAGATCGCCCGGACTCAGGCGGCCCGCAGCGCACTCGTCCGGCGGATCTACGACGAGGCCACCGAGCGGGTCCGTGCCCTGACCATCGGCTACACCGGCCGATCGGCACAGCCCAACACCCTGGCTCCCGGCTTCCGGGAGGCGCTGTCACGTGGCGTCACGTGCTCGGTCGTCTACGGATCCCACGTGCTGCGCGACCGGTCTGCCCGGGAAGCGGTCCAGGCATCCGTCGATCTCGGTGAGCGAGCGCGCGTCTTTCCCGACGTACCTCTGAACATGGCCATCTGTGACGACCGTCTCGCCCTCGTGTGCCCCCCTGCGAGCGACTGGGAGCGCCGCCATCACATCGTCGTCCAGCGGTCGGACCTCCTTGAGGCGCTGACCGGCATTTTCGAGTCCTTCTGGCGGATAGGCGTCCCGCTGCCCGCCGCCGAGACCGCGGACGAACTCGGCACGACTCCCACCCCCGAGGTCCGGCAGCTCCTCACCTATCTCACCGGCGGCTTCACCGACGAGTCGATCGCCCGTGAACTCGGCGTCAGCGAGCGGACGGTGGCCCGCCGCATCACCCGCCTCCAGGAGGTGCTCGGCGCCCGGACCCGATTCCAGCTCGGCGTCCAGGCGAGCCGCCGCGGCTGGCTCTGAGGTACGACACCCCTGGCGGGGGCCTGTCGATCAGACCGGGATGGTGGCGCGACACCTCCTAGGTGATCTCGAAGGAAAGCTGGACGCCCGTTCCTCGAAGCCCAGTGCGGCGTCGACCCGCCGGGAGGCCGGAGGACGCGCGCGCCACTGCGGAACGAGACCGGCGGCGAGGGCGTGGGCGACCGCCGCCGAAGCCGTTATGCGGGCGAGTCCGCGGCCCCGGGCCTCCGGGGCCGTCAGCACGCTGATGTGGGCGGTCCGGCGGGGCCAGTTCCGGTATCCGGCGCCGGCCACCCCTGGAGTCCACCGCTGGCAAGCACGAGCTGGTACACGAGTATGCCGCCATCGAGGACGCATTCGAGCCCTTCGAGGAGCTCGTGGAGAAAGCCGTGATGGCCGTCGACCGAGAAGTGCAACTCCAGATCGACATCGCCCGCGGCAAGTAGCCGTCCGCCGGAAAGGACCGCGGCAACCGGGAGCCGCGCGCTAGCGTGACGGGCATGAGCTGGTCACTTAGCCTCTTGAAAGCCGGGAACCAGAGCTGCTCGATGCACTGTTCCTCTCGGTGGGCCGGGCGCTGCACCTCGCGAACGCCCATGAGGACAAGTGCCAGTACGCACTCCGTGTCGGCAACCTGATCACCGCCCACCAAACCGACCCGGCCATGCCCCTTGAAGAGGCCACCGCCTCAGTCCCCGCCGACAAGCTGCAGAGCCGGTGCCCGCAGCAACCAGTGATCAAGCCACTCCAGGTCCGTCATCATGCCTGGTCAGCCACTCCCGCGTACGGCCGCTGCCCGGGTGTGCCATGAACCAAGCACAGAAGCATCGGGCCAGCTTGACCAAGGGCGGCGTTACGCGACCAGCCGCGACGGCCCAGGCAGCGGCCTCGGTGCGCGGGCAGCGGACGGCTGCCCCCGTCCGAGCCGTGGCACCTCGAGACCACCACCGTGCCCGCGGCTGGCGAGGAGATGCGAGACCACACCGCCGAGCTCCACACGCTTCTCACGGGCCTGGTCGAGTAGCTGAAGCGCGGGAGTGTCTTGATTTTCGTGTAAGCCCTGGCGACTTTCTCTCTCGTGGCGCGTTGGATCGAGGCATGCTCCGTGGCGACCCGTCGACCCACCCCTCGTTTGTGTGCCAATTAGCCGCTGCCACGGGCCACCGATCAGAGGCCCCCTCCGCGCCGACCAAGATCCGGGCCATACGCGGACCAGCGGACTGCAGCTTGGCCGAATCGTGGCCGTTTCCGCTGGTCAGCGGCCACGCTAGACGTGTACCACCAGCAGACGAAGAACCTGCTGGTGAGCTACTCACCCAAGAAGCTCGGCTTCTTCTAGAGCCTGCGAAAGAGGCGCCTGACCGTGGGATGACGCCGGGCCTGATGGCGCCCTGAGACGGTCCTCCCTGCCTGGACGGTTGGCGTGGTCCCCGCTGGTGGGTGAGGTGCGGGCCGGTCCACCGGCTCCCGCACCTCCTGCGCGTCGAGTCGGCTTCATCTCCACTGTGCGGTACGCCGGTTGTTCGAGCCGATGCTCCAGCTGATGGGCCGTCCGAGGCCATCAGCGATGACCGACACACGAACTCGGAGATCACCATCCGGGCCGGGCCATCACCGGAGCCCTGGCCCGGCACGGTGGCTCCGGCCGCCTCACCACGCCGGCTTGCGGGTACGGGCATAGACGAAGGGGCCCGGCGGGTGGTCCTCGAAGTGGAGGTGCGGGCCGGTGACGTTGCCGGTCGCTCCGACCATGCCCAGCTGTTGGCCCGCCCTGACCTGCTGGCCGGTGATGACGCCCCGTTGCCAGAGGTGACAGTAGACGTACACCCGGCCGTTGCCGGCCTGGAGGCCGACCCAGTGGCCGTAGGCACCGCCGTTGTCGTTGGACCACTGGATGGAGCCGTCCCGGACGGCCACCACCGAAGTTCCCTGCGCCGAGGCATAGTCGTCCCCGGTGTGGTAGCCGGCTTGGTACCGCGGATTCTGGATGCCGTAACGGTAGGTGACGAGATGCCCGGGCACCGGGGAGGCCACCCTTCCCGACTCCCCTTCGCCTCGGACTTCGAACCCGAAGCGGGCACCGAGCTTCTTGAGCGACTCCATTCCCGGGAGGCCGTCCGCGCCCGCGCCGGAGAAACCGAGGTGCCGCTGCCACTTGGCGTAGGCATCTCTGGTGCGTTCACCGTAGACACCCGGGCCCGAGCTGAAGTCGAGTCCCACCGCTTGGGCCAGGGCCTCTTGGACCACCAGGACGCTGGCGTTGTGCGCACCTGGGTGCAGCTCCGACAGATGTACGACCTTGGACATGATGGGCGTCCCTTCGGGGACCGTGATCAGTAGCCGCACGGTCCGCGGTTGGGGTCGAACTGGCAGACGCGGCCTGCGAGGTTCGTCCCGTCGCGGTACACGCCGTATCGAGCCATCACATAGTTCATGGCTGCGCAGATGTTGGCCACGCCGTCGTAAATGACCTTTGAGGTACCAGGCTGGTGGAACGAGGCGAACGTCGGCGGGATGACCTGCATGACTCCGCGGGAGCAGTTGCGTGGATGGCCGTCGCTCTGCTTGGGCCCGGTGGCGTTGCTGTCCCAGTCATTCACCGCGTTGAACCGGTACGACGACTCGCGCCGGGCGGCGACCAGGATGCCCGGCACCCAATGAGTCTCCGGTACGCGGAGGATGCGGCAGGCATCCTTCGCCGCCGCCGTGGTGCTTCCGTCCTGCACGTGATCGAACGTGACGCTCGACAGGGGGATGGCGGAGTGCCCTGCGACCTCGCCGTCCGGCGGGAAAGGCCGGTCGAAGAAGCTCAACCCACGGACCGTGAACTGCTGCCGACGGCCCAGTTCGGTGAGCGAGAAGCGCCCGAACACACCGTCCGCGTCGCCTTCGGTGAAGCCGAGCTTGCGCTGGAAGGCGGCCACCCCCGCTTTCGTACGCGGCCCGAACGTGCCCGGTGCCGCAGCGTAGTCAAGCCCTACTTCCTTGGCGAGCGCGCCCTGGACGATTCTCACTGAGGTGTTCCGCGCGCCGAACACGACCTCCGAAGCTGTCACCGCGATGTCCGAAGGCGGCAGCACCAGACCGGCCCAGCGCCATGAGGCGACGGCCGTACCGCCCCGGTGATCGTCGGGGTCGGCGGTGGGCGGACAGCCGTCCTCGAACTCGGGGGCGAAGTAACCTACGACCTTCATGCTGCGCCGCTCCGTACTGTGCGAGTAGACGCCGTAGCCCTGGCCCGCGTCTTCGGCGTTCTCGGGAACGGTGTTGCCGCCCTTGGTGTAGACGTGGGTCTCGTCGAAACCGACCACGACCTCGGTGTGTCCGCCTTGGGACAGGTTCGTCCACGCCCCGATGGAGGGGTAGTCGGACCACTGATCGCGCGTCCTGGCCCATTCGGTGAAGACGGAGACGTTGTTGACCTTGGGAACGATGTGGTCCAGGCCGATGTCGGCGTACATGTCCCAGTTGAACATGACGCACCACGGCTCGCCGTCCTCGCCGAACTGCCTTCCGAACTGTGTCCTGTTGTCGTAACCGGTCCCCGGCACGTTCGTCTCGTACACGCCCTCGGGAACGCTCTGGATGTGATCGACCAGTCTCCGCCATTGAAGTGCTGCCATCGTCCGCCCATCCTTTCGATGAGTCGGCGTTCAGGGAATCCGAGAGGACTTTGGTACGGAGGCCACCACTTCCAGCGAAACAGCCACGGCTGGTGATCGCCACCGGAGAGGGGCGGTTGCCCCAGCCGGCTTCGCTGACGTCGATCGGTCCTGATGCGGAGCCCATGACCGTATGGCCCTCGGGTGTCCTGCGCTGTTGATCACACCGGGTGGAGCGCCTGAGGCAGCTCAAGCACAACGCCCTGCCGATGCGACACCGAGTGAGCAGGAGGCAAGCGCTCGGTCGACTCGGCCGCGGATCGTTCCCCGCTTTCTGCAGCAGGCCCCGACCAGGATCCGGGCCGTTCACGGACCAGAATGCCGACTACGAGCCCCACGGAAGCCTTCTGCGCCGGTTAGCGTCGTGTTGCCGCTGTACCACCAGCGGACGAAGAACCTGCTGGTCAGCTACTCCCCCAAGAAGCTGGGCTTCTTCTAGAGGGGTGAACCCGGGGTCCTGGAAGGCAGTTGTCTTCCAGGACCCCTCACCAGTCAGACATGTCCACCAGGGCTCAAGGGCAGCACGGGGGCGCGTGGTCGAGATTCTTCCGTGTGACCAGGGTGAGCGGGACCGTGGCGATCTTGGGGGCCGGCTCGTCGGAGAGCAGGGTCAGTGCGTTCTTGACCGCCATCCTGCCGTTCGTCAAAGGCGAGTTGGTGACCGTGGCCGAGACGCGACCGTCCTTGATCGCGGCCAGACCTCTGTGGGTGCCGTTGATCGTGACGATCTTGACGCCCTTCGCTCCGGTCGCGTCGAAGGCGTCTCGGGCGGCGAGGGCCCTCTCCTCGTTGGCGACGAAGACGTAGTCCAGTCCGGGGTGAGCGCGGATCGCGCGTGTGGCAACGCCCTCGGCTTTGACGGGGTCGAACATCGCGGGCGCGTTGACCACGACCTTGGCGTTCGGCGGCAGGGCCTCGGTGAAGCCGGAGACGAGCAGGTCGGAGGCGGCACCCGGGGCACCGGCGATCACCCCGACCTCGACCTGCCTCCCTCCGGCGTCCGATCCCACCCATCCGGCGTCCAGGCGACCGGCCTTCTTCAGGTCGACGACCACGGCACCGAGGATGTCGGCGGTGTCGTCGCCCACGACCGAGGTGAGGAAGATCGGCACGTTCGCGCCCCTGGCCACGGCGATACCGTCCTTGAGCTTCTCCGCATCGACCGTCTGCACGATCAGCACGTCCACGTCCTGGGACACCATGGCCTTGATATGGGCCAGTTCCCGCGCCGGGTCCTGTTGTGAGTTCGCCGTGGTGAGCTCGGCACCCGCCACTTCGGCGGCCATCTCGACGGCACCCTGCAGGCAGGTGTGGAAGTCGGAGTGCGCTCCGTTGACGAAGCCGACGGTGACCGTGACGGTGTCGCCGGACCCGGATCCGGAGCCGCCACCGCAGCCACACGTCATCACCAGGACAGCGCCGGCGGCCGCGGCGGCCACCGCTCGGGATCGAGAGGTCGGGAACACGGAGGACCGCCTTTCGGTGACGTACTGGGGGAAGGGAGCAATGCGGGGAGGTAGGTACGAGAAAGGCGGACCGGGTCCGCCGCACGGCATCGGTGCGGCCACGAACTGTCGGGCTCACCCCATCTGGTCCTCCGCCGTCAGATGCTCGACCGTCTTGCCGGTCTCCGTGAAGGTGCGGGTCACATGGCCCGAGCTGTAGACCCAGAGGATGCGCAGCGGTGTGTCGCCGACGTTGCGGAAGAGGTGCGGTATCGGGGAGGGGACGTACGTGGTGTCGTACCGCTCCAGCCTGGTCACCTCGCCGTCGACGACGACCTCCGCCTCGCCGTCGAGGATCGTGACGTGCTCGTCGCAGTTGCCGATGCCCCCGACTCGTACTACTACGTGCAGGGCGGGCTCGGCCAAGGCATCGCCGTCGCGCTCGGCGTCAAACTGGCCGCACCGGACCGTCCCGTGGTGTTCACCGTCGGCGACGGCGCCTTCACCTACAACCCGGTCATCCCGTCCTACGACGCCTCCCGGGCATACGACCTGCCGGTCCTGATCGTGGTGTTCAACAACCGCGTCTACAAGTCGATGAACCTCAACCACCGACGCTTCTACCCCGAGGGCGCGGCGGCCGAGACCGGCGAGTGGCTCGGCACCGACCTCCACCGGCTGCCCCGCCTCGCCTCCTTCGCCGAACCGTTCGGCATGCACACCGAGACCGTCGACACCCCCGACGCGCTGGCCCCCGCCCTCGAACGGGCCCTCAAGGCCGTCACCGACGACACCACCGCCGTCGTCGACGTCCTCGTCACCCGCTGACCCAGGAGCCCCACCACCATGACCGACACACCTCCCCCAAGCCAGGCAAGGTCCTCGTCTCCGCCGATGAGTTGTGCGCCCTCTCCGCCGCGCTCCTGGAGACGGGTGGCCTCAGCCCCGAGCACGCCCGCACCACCGCCGACGTGTTCGTCTGGGCCGCCCAGCGTGGCGTCGACTCCCATGGCACCGCCCGCGTCCCCGCCTACCTCGACCTCCTCGCCAAGGGCGTCGCCAACGCCAAGCCCGAGATCACGATCGAGTCCACCACCCCGGCCGCCGCCGCCGAGGAGGCGGTGAACCGCGCCCGTACCACCGGCATCGCCGCCGTCGGCGTCCGCCGGACCGTCCACACCGGCGCCATCGGCTACTACGTGTCGAAGATCGCCGAACAGGGCCTGGTCGGCATCGGCTTCGTCGCCGGCATGCCCAACATGGGCTACACCGGCGTCAAGGGCGCCGCCGTCGCCACCAGCCCGCTCGCCATCGCGGTCCCCGCCACCGACCACGCCCCGCTCCTCCTGGACATGGCCACCGCCACCATCGCCCTCGGCAAGATCCGTCAGGCCAAGGCGAGCGGCACCCCGCTGCCCGAGGGCGCGGCCGCCACCGAGGACGGCACGCCCACCACCGACCCGGCGCTCGCGACCATGCCGCTGCCGCTCGGCGGAGCCAAGGGCTCGGGCATGTCCCTGGCCTTCGAACTCCTGACCAGCGTGCTCGTCGGCGCCCCGATCTTCTCCGACTTCCACTCCGACAACCCCCAGGGCCGCAAGCACCGCCAGAACGCCCTGCTCATCGCCCTCGACCCCGCCGCCTTCGGCGGCACCGAGCCCTTCATCCAGTCGGTGGACGCCACCTTGTCCACCCTCAAGACCCTGCCCCCGGCAGACGGTTCCCACGGTGTGTTCTACCCAGGTGAACGCAGCGCCGCGACCGCCGCCGACCGCACAGCCGGCGGAATCCCCGTCGTCCCCAAGGTCTGGAAGCAACTGACCGAGGCGGCGGACCGGGGCGTCGCCCTGCCTGCCACCGCCGGCTAGCGAGCCGGCGGCGAAAGCCCGGGGCACAGGGAAGCCGCGCGCAGCACTCCCGAGGGGTGAGAGCTGCGCGCGGTGCGTTCGCTCTCCCCTGTCCCGTCCCCACCCCTGATCGCCGGCAGTTCCGAGGAGGAACCATGTCCCGTTCACAGGCGCGCGTCACCAACCACCACGCGCACTGCCCGCCTGAGCACGATGTTCCTCCAAGACCGTGCGGTCGGTGCCAGGGTGGGAGTCCTCCAGAGCTGTCCTAACTGCCCTCTTGTCAGCGAGTTCGCCCCTCCCTACTTTTGTTCAGCAAGTCCCTTGGCCCGGCGGGTCCACCGGTCCGCGTCGGCCATTGCCCGCTCCTCAGCGCACGACCAACCATGGAGGCGTCAGATGCCCTTAGCCGTGCCGGATCTTCTGGAAGCCGACGGATTTCGCGACGCGGGTCCGCTGGAGATCGACGACGAGGCGATCGTGTTCGAGGACGACGACCGCAGCGACCGCGAACACACGGCGTGTCTCGCCGACCCCTGGGTGACCGCCACCACCCGCTTCGCCTGTGACCTGAACTCGTAGCGGTGGCCGTTTCCATCGCCGGTCGCAGCGGTTGGTCCGATGGCACATGGTCGTATCTGAACGATCCGCGGATGCCGGCGATGGAACACGGCTGGAAACTGCACGTATCGGCGCGTCCCGGCGACCTCGATGCCATGACCCGGCTCGTCCTGCCGGTCCTGGCCCGACACGTCTGCCATGCGAAGTTCGCCCGTGATCCCGAGACCCTGCGCCGCCTCAACTCCGGGGTGGCGACCGCCGGGGCCGTCGGCAAGGCGATCACCGTCTACCCCCTGTCCGGGGCCGTGGTCGAGGTCGGCCGGGAACTCGCCGCCGTACTGCGTGGCCGGGAGGGCCCTCGGGTCGTCAGCGATCGGCGGGTCGACCCGGGGGCCCCGGTCTACTACCGCTACGGCCCTTTCACGGGCGACTATCGGACCGGCCGGAGCGGGCGGCTCGAATCCGTCATGACCGGGCCGGACGGCCGGATCTTCGACGGCCTGGCCGTCGGCCGCTACAGGTGCCCGCCCTGGGCCGAAGACCCCTTCGCGCTCGACTCCGGCCACGGTGACGAGCCGTCCGCGGCCGGCTTCGGCGGCGGACGCTACACCGTGACCACCGGCATCGCGCGTGCGCCCCAGGGCAATGTCTACCGCGCGGTCGACCGTACTCTCGGGCGGCCGGTGGTGGTCAAACAGGCGAGGGCCTTCGTGGGCGAGGACGAGTTCGGTACGGACGCCCGCCACCGGCTGCGCAACGAGCGCATGGTCCTCACCGCGCTCGACGGCGTCACGGGCGTGCCCCGCGCACTGGACTACTTCGCTCACCAGTCGGACGAGTACCTGGTGATGAGCAGCTGTGGCGACCGAGACCTGCGCGGAGAGGTTCTGCGGAACGGCCCCTACCGGGACGACGACACCCGGCCGGCGCGCGCCCTGTCCGTCCTCGCCTCCCGGCTCCTGCGCGTCCTGGACGCGATCCACGGCGGGAACGTGGTCGTCCGCGATCTCAAGCCCGACAACGTCGTGCTCGACGACTCGGGCCCCGGCCACTGTCACGTGATCGACTTCGGGATCAGCGAGTGGGACGGCGCCGGCCCGGGCGGGGCGACCCCCGGATACAGCGAGCCGGTTCTGCGCGCGACCGGACCGGCCGCCCCCGCCGACGACTACTACGCCCTCGGCGCGACCCTCTTCTTCGCCGCCACCGGAATGGACCCGGTGATCGTCGACACCGACCACGGGGTCAACCGGGACCGGACGCTGGCCTGCCTGGCATCGGCGCTTCCCGGGCGCGCCCACCGGGAGATCCGGTCGTCGATCACCGGTCTCCTGAGCTTCGACCCGGCCGTACGGACCGCCGCCGCCGCCCGCCTGCGCACCGGCACGACCAAGACCGCATGCCGGCCCGCGAGCCCACGGATCGACAGCGACCTCCTGGACGAGATCATCGAGCACACGACCTCGTTCTGCGTCGGTGAAGCACAGACGATCGTGGACCCGGTACAGGCCGCGCAGCTGAACGTCCCGACCTCGATCGACGTCTACAGCGGCAGCTCGGGACTCGGACTGGAACTCCTCCACCATCAGCACCGGCCCCATGTACGTTCTACCGTCGCCGCGTTGGCGCGGTGGACGGCGGAACAGTCCAGGAACCTGCCACCCGGCTTCTACACGGGGCGCACCGGCGTCGAACTCTTCCTCGCGGAGGCGGAGGCAGGGGCGGAGTCGGGGTCGCGCTCGGGGCCGAGGACGGATGAAGACCCGCGGTCCGAGTACCCCGCCCTACCGGAGCGCGCACCGGACGGCGGACCTCCGGAGGCGGACCTGATCGCGGGCGTCGCCGGAATCGGCCTTGGCCGGCTGCTGCTCGCCCGGCACGCCCGCCGGTCCGGTGACCGACACGCCGCGGACCGGCACCTCACCGTCGCCGCCGACTGCGACCGGATGCTGGTGTCGGGCGCCGCCCGACTCACCCCGACCGGTTCGGAGACGGCCGGCAGCGCCGCTCTCCGCGAAGGCATCGCGCACGGCGAGGCGGGCGTCACCGCCTTCCTGCTCGAGTACAGCGGCGCGACCGGGGACCCTGACGCGATCAGCCGCTCCGAGAAGGCCGCCGCACGCCTGGCCGCCGTGACAACGGACATCATCGCGGCGGCCGCCGAACCGGGGGCCACACGCCGCTACGGCTCGTGGTGCCGGGGCCTGGCCGGCATCGGGACCGTACTCGTCCGGGCCGCCGAACGCCTCGAGGAGCCCGCATACCTCGACCTCGCCCAGCGGGCCGCGCGCGCCTGCGTCGCCTTGGCACCGCGGATGCCGCTGGTCACGCAGTGCTGCGGACTGGCCGGAGTGGGCGACCTGATGGTGGACGTCGCGGAGGCATCCGCGTCCGAGGAGTTCTGGGACGCGGCCGAGACCGTCGCCCTGCTCATCCTGAGCCGCAGCGGCGGCACCTGGTCCCGACCCGTGTTTCCGGACACCGGTCTCGCCCGGTCGACCGCCACCTGGGCCGGCGGCTCCGCGGGCGTGCTGGCCTTCTTCAGACGGCTCCACGACCGGGGCGGTCCACGGCTCGGCCTCGTCGCCTGACCGCTACCACCGCCGGCACGGTCGCCCCCGCCGCCCACGTCGTACCGGACATGCCCGACGACCGGGCAGGACCGGCCAGGTTCGAGACCGACAACGTGGTCCGGTTCTTGGCCGGGCGGTCACCTCACCGGTCTGAAGGTGAGATGCCCTCCCTGGCCCGCCCAAGAGACCCACCGCCGCCGCTTTGAGCCGGGTCCGGCGGCACTGAGGCTGCCGCCGCCTCCTCCGACGCCGCCAGGACGGACCGAAAGCGGGTGGTCTCCGGTCGTCCCCGGCGGGACCGACGTCGCCCTTCCGCCGCTCCGGGTCGTAGGCGACACCGCGGACAGGATCGGAGCTCCGGCCCGCGGTGAACCGACGTCAGCCGGCGGGTGTCCGGGCGGTCTTGTTCGTGGTGCCGTCCTCGTCCTGGACCTCCGGTTCAGCGGGCTGCTGCGGGGCAGGCGGGGTGCGGACCAGCAGAGCGACCAGCACGGTCAGTCCGCCGATCACGGCGCCGACGCCGAATCCCCACCGGATGCCCGTCGCCAGGGCACCGGTGGTGTCGGCACCGTCGGCTGCTGCCGTGGCGGCGTGTCCCGACATGACACTGATGACCAGGGCGGTGCCGGCAGCGGCCGCGACCTGCTGGAGCGAGCCCAGAATGGCGGAGCCGTGGGGGTAGAGGTGCGGCGGCAGTACGGACAGGCCGGACGTGAAGACGGGGGTGAACACGAACGCCATGCCGGCGCTCAGAGCCACGTGAAGGGCGAGCACCAGCCACGGCGAGGTCTGTTCGCTCGTGAGGGCGAACAGGGCGAGGCAGACCGCTGTGAGCACGGCTCCGGGTACGACGAGGCGTGCTGCGCCGAGCCGGTCGTAGAGCTTGCCGACCTGCGGTCCGAGCAGGCCCATGGTCAGGCCGCCGGGGATGAGGAGCAGCCCGGTCTGCAGTGAGGTCAGGCCGGACACCTCCTGCAGGTAGATCGGCAGCAGGATGAACGCACCCATGAGGGCCATGAAGGACAGGCACATCAGGCCGAGCGCCACGGAGAAGTGCCGGTATGTCAGCGTACGCAGGTCAAGCAGCGGTGTGGACGTGCGCTGCAGTGCCAGCTGTCGCCATGCGAACAGACCTACCAGCACGCCGCCTGCCAGGGTCGTGACCGCCGGGGGCACGGGGGCCTGGGCCGAGTTCTCTGCACCGAGCCCGCTCAGGCCATAGACGAGGGCGCCGAAGCCCACTGCCGCCAGGGGTACGGACAACCAGTCGATGGGGCCGGCCTGCGGCTCGCCGATGTTGACCAGTTGGCGCCGACCGAAGAGGGCCATGGCTCCGGCGATGGGCAGCACGGCCAGGAACAGGAGGCGCCATGTCCCCAGTTGCAGCAGCACGCCGGAGGCCGCGGGGCCGAGTGCGGGTGCGACGGAGATGACAAGGGTGATGTTCCCCATGACCCGGCCGCGGTCGTGCGGGGGCACGAGGGTCATCAGCGTCGTCATGAGCAGCGGCATCATGACGGCGGTGCCGCCGGCCTGGATGACACGGGCGGCCAGCAGTACGGAGAAGGTGGGCGCGGCCGCGGCCAGAGCCGTGCCGGCGAGGAACAGCGCCATGGCGAGACCGTAGGCGGTCCGCGTGGTCACACGCTGGAGGAACCACCCCGTCACCGGGATGACGACGGCCATGGTGAGCATGAAGGAGGTGGACAGCCACCCCGCGGCTGCCGCGGTGACCTCGAACTCGCGCATGAGCCGCGGGATCGCGTTGACCATGATCGTCTCGTTGAGGAGGACGACGAAGGTGGACAGCACGAGAATCCGCAGCACGGCGGTGACGCGGGCGGGCGGGAGCGCGGGCGCCGTGTGGGGTGCGAGCATGATGCCTTCCGTCATGTGAGTGTCCTCCGCTCGGGGCAGGTCACTCTGACAGACCACGGCGCCGGGAAGAACTCATCGGTGTTCCCCGATCCTCCCGTTGCAGCCGCCGAGGCTCAACCCATTTACCGACGCGGACCGTTCGCCTTCCAGGTCTCCTGACCCGGTCGGAGGGTCACCCAGGCGAACGCTTCCGCGTGGGCGCCCACGTGATCACTCCCGGCCGGCCGAGGGTCGGCCGGGTGCATGCGCGGGTCAGCGGTGGGGGAAGTTCGGGTCGCTGGGGGGCGGCGGTGGTGGGGTGGGCGTCAGGTGATGGGTGAGGGTGTCGCCGGTTTCGGGGGTGAGGGGGCCGGTGGGAGTGAGGCCGATGCGTTCGGCGAGGTCGCGGGTGTGGAGACGGGCGGTGGCTTCCAGGAGGAGTGCGTAGGTGTCGGTGGCGGTGCGCGTGCGCGCCCGGCCCGTGAGGGCGAGGGCCGCGGTGATGAGGGCGGCGGGCCACCACCAGGCGGCGAGCGGGAGGTAGAGCAGGGCCCAAGCGGACAGTGTGGTGGCGCGGGTGAGGTTCTGGCGGGCGAGGGTGATCTGGGCGCGGATCTCCTCGGGGAGAACGAGCCACAGGTGCGGCCAGAGGGTGGCCAGGTCGAGGTGGTGGTCGCGCTCCAGCCGGAGGGCTACGGCGTTGAGGCGGTCCCCGCTCCAGGTGGGGCGGCTGGGGTCCTCGGGTGCGATGCGGTTCATCGCGCGTTCGGCGGCGTGCCGTGGGGCGGGGTCGGTGCGTTGGCCGTGGGCCCGCGCTCGGGCGTTCTGCTCGCGGTGGTGGTGCCAGGTTCGGGCTGTGTCGTTCCACCGGTTGTGCCGTCGCGCGGTCTGCTGGGCGGCGAGCTGGCGGAGTGGGGTCGGCCAGGCGGGCCAGTCGACGGCCAGGCAGAGCCGTTCGGCCGCGGAGCCGAGGGCTTGGGCGGCAAGTCCGACCGCGGCGGCGCCGGCCAGTATCGCGGCCAGCAACACCACCTGACCGCCGGCGGTGCTCGTGGCCGGTCGGTCGGCCCAGGTGGTGATCTGATGGGTGAGCCGGGACAGGTCGAAGGGATGTGCGTGGCCGAGGGTGTGCGCGGTGGCGGCGACGGCGAGATAGAAGGCACCGGGCAAGACCAGCAAGGACAGCCATCGCTCGGCGAGTTTCTTGCCCAACTCCGCCAGGAAGCCGCCCATCGGTTACAGCCTTTCCCGGCGAAGCATGCTGCCGCTGATCGCGCAGTGCGGCACCGAGGCGGCGGCCTGGGGCCACCAGTGGCGCGCACACCGGCCTGCCGGGCACAGATACACCAGCTCTGCCCGGGCGCTGCTGATCCCGGCAGGTCGCAGACCTCGGGTGGCACTCGCGTGGTCGGTGTAGCCGTCCAGGCCCTGAGGGTCGCCGTCGGCTTGCAGGACGGCATGCAGGACGGCGAGCGTGCTCGCCACGTCCCCGCCGTTCCGCGCGGTGGTCAGCACGTCCTCTACTGGCCCCTCGTCCCCACCCGGCCCGCCGCGCAGATCTTCACGGATCGCCTCCAGATGCGTGCACACCGCGGCCAGCCGTTCGGCCGCGTCTGACGACGCCGCCTCCTCGCGCCCGTCTCCCATCGGTCCCCTTCCCGCCTGATCCAACCCACTACCCTCGACTCTTCTCAACTACGCTGATGCAGCTGCCGAGTTGTCCGGGCACCACGAGGGTACGCGGGACTTTCCCCGCTACTCCAGGATGGGTGTGTCATGGAGCCAAAGGTGGCGACAGGGGGCTGGGATGCTTCAGAAACGGTTGACCGCGGTCTGGGAACTGCTGCAACGGATCGCCGGCACCGGCGACCCTTCCCCAGCGCTGAGCCCGCAAGCCCTCACCGCGGCACGACAGCTTCGCGAACTCCTCCACACCGACACGGTCGACTTCGGTGAGTTGACAGCGTGGAACGCCCTCGGCTGGCTCCACTTCCACCGGTACACCGCGCTCCCGGACAGCCAGGGCCGCATGGACTTGGACGCCGCGGTCGAGGCTTTCACCGCCAATTTCCTCGCCGATCTCGGTTCCCTGCCCGAACCCCTCCTGCCCCACCTCGCCAACGCCGCGGAACCGTACGCCGACAACCTGCGCCAGCAGGCGTTCGAGGCCGCCGACCCGGAGCTGCTCTCCTCCGCCGCGGACCTGTGGCAGCGGATCGCGCAAGCCACGCCTGCCGGACCCGACCGGGCCGCAAGGCTGACCGACCTGGGGCTGACACTGTTTCTCCGGTGCGAGCAGACTGGGGATCCGGCGGATATGGACCGGGCCATCACCGTCGATCAGGAAGCCGTGGACACCACACCGGTCGGCCACCCCAACCGGGCGAGGTGCTTGTACAACCTCTCGAGCGCGTTGCTGTTCCGATACGAGAGGGCCGGAAACCCGGCGGATCTGAAACGGACCGTCAGCGCCGCGCGGGAAGCCGTGCACGCCACGCCGGTCGGCCACCCCGCCCGGCCGGGGTGCTTGTCCAACCTTGCGGCCGCGCTGTTCAACCGGTTCGAGAGGGCCGGGGACCCGGCGGATCTGGAGCAGGCGATCACCGCCGGGCAGGACATCGCACACACGACAGCCGCGGACGACCCGAACCGGCCTGGGGGCCTGCACCTTCTCGGGGCCGCGCTGTCCCGCCGGTTCGAGAGGGCCGGGGACCCGGCGGATCTGGAGCGCGCGATCACCGCATGGCAGGAAGCCGTGCACACCACACCGGCCGGCCATCCCAACCGAGCGGCGTACCTGTCCAACCTCGGGACCGCCCTGCGGGGCCGGTTCGAGACGGTCGGGGATCCGGCGGATCTGGAGCGGGCGATCGCCATCGGGCAGGAAGCCGTATACGCCACACCGGCCGGCCACCCCAACCGAGCGGTGGGCCTGGCCAACCTCTCGGCCTCGTTGCGGGTCCGGTTCGAGCAGACCGGGGATCCGGCGGACCTGGAGCGGGCCCTCACCACCGGACAGGAAGCCGTACACGCCACACCGCCCGGCCACCCCAACCGAGGGGCGTACCTGTCCGGTCTTGGCGCCGCGTTTCTGCTCCGGTTCGAGAGGGCCGGGAATTCCGCGGACCTGGAGCGGGCGATCACCACCGGGCAGGAAGCCGTACACGCCACACCGGCCGGCCACCCCAACCGAGCGGGGAGTCTGTCCAAACTCGGGGTCGCGCTGTCCCGCCGGTTCGAGAGAGCCGGGGACCTGGCAGACCTGGACCAGGCCGTCGACGGTCACCGGACCGCGCTGTACGCCACACGAGTCGGCCACCCCGACCGAGCGATACACCTGTCCAATCTCGGGACCGTGCTGCGGATCCGCTACGAGACGGTCGGGGATCCCGCGGATCTGGAGCGGGCGATCACCGCCGGGGAGGAAGCCGTACACGCCACACCGACCGGCCACCCCAACCGAGCGACGGGCCTGGCCAGTCTTGGCGCCGCCTTGACTCGCCGGTATGAGACGGTCGGGGATCTGACCGATCTGCAGCGAGCGATCGCCATCGGGCAGGAAGCCGTACACGCCACACCGCCCGGCCACCCCAACCGAGCGGCGGGCCTGTCCAACCTCTCGACCTCCTTGCGGATCCGGTTCGAGCAGACCGGGGATCCGGCGGACCTGGAGCGGGCGATCACCACCGGACAGGAAGCCGTACACGCCACACCGACCGGCCACCCCAACCGAGCGATGGGCCTGTCCAACCTCTCGACCTCCTTGCGGGTCCGATTCGAGCGGACCCGGGATCCGGCGGACCTGGAGCGGGCCATCAGCGCCGGGCAGGAAGCCGTACAGGCCACACCGGCCGGCCACCCCAACCAGGCCACACACCTGTCCAGCCTCGGGACCGCACTGTCCCGCCGGTTCGAGGCGACAGGGGATCTGGCGGATCTGGAGCGGGCCATCACCACCGGACAGGAAGCCGTACACGCCACACCGGCCGACCACCCCAACCGAGCGGCGGGTCTGTCCAACCTCGGGAGCGCCCTGCGGGTCCGCTATGAGAGAGCAGGGGATCTGGCGGATCTGGAGCGGGCGATCACCGCCGGGCAGGAAGCCGTACAGGCCACACCGGCCGGCCACCCCAACCAGGCCATGTACCTCTATGGCCTCGAGGTCGCGTTGTCCCGCCGGTTCAAGAGGACCGGGGATCCGGCGGATCTGGAGCGGGCCATCACCACCGGACAGGAAGCCGTACACGCCACACCGGCCGGCCACCCCGACCAAGCCATGCGCCTTTCCGCTCTCGGGACACTGCTGCATGCCCGGTATGAGAGCTCCGGGGACTCGGCGGACCTGGACCGGGCCATCACCACCGGGCGGGAAGCCGTACACGCCACACCTGCCGGCCACCCCGACCGGGCGGCGTACCTGTCCAATCTCGGGACCGCACTGACACGCCGGTTCGAGAGAGCCGGGGATCCGGTGGATCTGGAGCGGGCCATCACCATCGGGCAGGAAGCCGTGGACGCGATACCGGCCGACCACCCCAACCGGGCGGCGTACCTGTCCAATCTCGGGGTCGCGCTGTCCCAGCGATTCCGGAGGACCGGGAGCCAGACGGATCTGGACGCCGTGGTGTCCGCCTTCACCGACGCGAGCAGCACGCTATCGGCAGCGCCTTCGATCCGTATCGAGGCGGCGATGGTGGTGGCCGAGCTGGTCGCACGATCCGATCCTGGGCGGGCGGCGGAGACAGCCGAGGCCGCGGTGCGGCTTCTTCCGGAGGTGACGTTGCGCCAGCTGGGGCGGAGCGATCAGCAGCATGCTCTCGTCCCCTTCGCCGGGCTGGCCGGGGATGCCGCGGCGCTGGCTCTCGCCGACCCCCGCGGCACCCGCCAGGAACGTTCCGCCCGTGCGTTGCAGCTGCTGGAGGCCGGGCGGGCGGTACTGCTCAGCCAGGCATTGGACACCCGCAGCGATCTCAGCGACCTGAGCCGGCAGCACCCCGACCTGGCCGCACGGTTCGTCGGGCTGCGCGACCAGCTCGACCAGCCCGCCGGCGCTGCCCTCCTTGCCGGCGGGCGCGAGAGGACGGAGATCCTCACGGTCCGGCAGGACAGCGTCGTGCACGACCGGCACCAGCTCGCTCGTGACTTCGGTCAGACACTGGCCGAGATCCGCGGCATGGACGGCTTCGCCTCGTTCGCTCTTCCTCCCACCACCGATGAACTGCTCACCCAGGCGGAATCCGGCCCCGTCGCCGTGTTCAACATCAGCACACACCGCAGTGACGCCCTGCTCCTCAGCCGGGAGGGCATCGCTCATCTGGAGCTCCCCCGACTCACCGCCGACACCCTGGCCGAAAAGGTCAGCTCCTTCCACCAGGCAGTGCACACGGCCATCACGGGCAGGGACAAATCCCAGCGGCGGCAGGCGCAGGACACCATGACCGAGGTCCTGCAATGGCTGTGGGATACCGCCGCCGGGCCAGTCCTGGAGGCCCTGGGCCATCACGGCCAACCCGCGGCGGACGCCGACTGGCCGCAGGTTTGGTGGGCGCCGGGCGGACTGCTCGGGCTGCTTCCCGTACACGCCGCCGGTTACCACTCCGACCCCGCCGACGACCCGCACCGGCGGACCGTCATGGACCGCGTCATCTCCTCCCACACCCCCACCGTCCGCGCCCTGCGTTACGCCCGCCAGCACACCCGGGAACACACCCGGCATCAGGACACGCCCACCCAGGGGCTGATCGTCGCGATGCCCACCACCCCCGGCCTCCCTCAGCAGGGCCGACTGAACCACGTCACGGCCGAAGCCGAGATGCTGCGGCGCCATCTGCCCCGCACCGTTCTGCTGCGCGAACCCGACCCCGACGGCCACCCTGCCGACCCGACACCACGCACGCCGACCAAAGCAGCCGTCCTGAAGCATCTGCCCCACTGCCCGATCGTCCACTTCGCCTGCCACGGCGCCAGCCACCCCACCGACCCCTCCCAGAGCCTGCTGCTGCTCCACGACCACCAAAGCGACCCC
The DNA here is from genome assembly GCF_042743475.1 of Streptomyces sp. NPDC059534. Taxonomy (NCBI): domain Bacteria; kingdom Bacillati; phylum Actinomycetota; class Actinomycetes; order Kitasatosporales; family Streptomycetaceae; genus Streptomyces; species Streptomyces sp. NPDC059534. Next base: position 30,191 of record NZ_JBHWAQ010000045.1, on the reverse strand, counting down.
TTCACCGTCGCCGGCCTCGCCCCCGTCCGCCTCGACCATGCCCAGCTGGTCTACCTGTCCGCCTGCCGCACCGCGGCCATCGCGGGCGCCGACCTGGTCGACGAAGCCATCCATCTGACCTCCGCCTTCCAGCTGGCCGGATTCCCCCACGTCGTCGGCACGCTATGGGAGATCGACGACCAGATCGCCGTGACCGTCGCCGACTCCTTCTACGCCCACCTGCGCACGCCCGACGGGACCATCGACACCAGCCGGGCAGCCCGGGCACTGCACGAGGCCGTGCGCGGCATCCGCGACGGCCACGACCTGCCCGGCCGGATGAACCGGACCCGAACCCCGTTCCTGTGGGCCGCCTACCTCCACGCCGGCGCCTGAGAGAGGACCACGAGCACACACGGTGGATCGTGATCCGAAGTACGGCCCGCCCGGCCCCGGAACGTCGCGCGCCTAAGATCACCGGGACGGGGGCGTCGGACGAGACACGGGAGAGGCGGCGGACATGGCGGACGAGCGCGTGTACCTGGTGACCGGGGGCGGAACGGGAATCGGGGCGGCGACCGCGCAGTCATTGGCCCGGGCGGGACACAAGGTGGCGGTGTCCGGGCGCCGCCCCGAGCCGCTGCGGCTGGTCGCCGAGGAGACCGGCGCCCTGCCCGTACCGTCGGACATCGGGGACCCCGCCGCGGTGGCCTCGCTCGTCGAGACGGTGGTCGGCACGTACGGGCGGCTCGACGGTCTCGTGCTCAACGCCGGCATCGGGCGGGGCGGCGGGGTGGGAGAGGTGACCCTGGAGGACTGGGACGAGGTCATGCGGACCAACCTCACCGGTCCGTTCCTGCTGCTGCGCGCCGCGCTCCCGCACCTGCTCGACGCCCGCGGCGCGGTGGTCGCGGTGGCCTCGGTGTCCGCCCTGCGCAACGGCGTCGGGAACGCCGCCTACGCCACCTCCAAAGCGGCGCTGCTCCAGCTGTGCCGCTCGCTCGCGGTCGACTACGGGGGCGCGGGGTTGCGCGCCAACACCGTGTGCCCAAGCTGGGTGCGCACCGACATGGCCGACCGCCGAATGAACCGGTTCGCCGACGAGGCGGGCCTGGGCGGGAACGGTCTGGATGCGGCGTACGAGGAGGTGACCCGGGTCCTGCCCGCCGGGCGGCCCGGTGAGCCGCAAGAAGTCGCGGAGGCCATCGTCTGGCTCCTGTCGCCCGCCGCCTCGTTCGTGAACGGTGCCGTGCTCACCGTCGACGGCGGCGCGACCGCCCTCGACCCGGGCACCCTCGGCTTCGATTTCCGACTGGACCCACGCGCCCCGCGGGCCTGACCGACAGCCACGGCCGAAGAGACCGGTCGCGTTCCACAGACCGGTCACGTTCCACAGACCGCCCACCCCGCACGGTCGGAAGCGGTCGCTGTCATCCCGCGCGGTCGGGACGGCCGGCGGCGCGCCGCTGGTGGCGGAGGCGCACGAGACGACCACGATCAGCGGCCAGAGCGACGGGAGACAGGTCACCAGTCGCTCGGCCACGCCCTTGACATCGTGTCAGTCGGCCTTCACCACGAACCGGGTAACCGTCGCGCCCATCGACGCCGTCGCCGCGAAGGCGTCGGCACGCTCGGCCACTGCCAGTCCGGCCGGCTGCCTGGGGACGGTTACGCACACCCCCAGATCCGGGCCCGGCCGGATGGCGGCCCATCGAGCGGGCAGGCCGACCGCGCGTTCGCGGTTGCGGCGCTGCTGGATGACGACGGCGGCCGGGACGCCCTCGAACGCACCGCCCAGGTGCAGTGGCGTGCGGCGTCGTCGACGCAGGTGAGGCGCGGGTGCCCGGCATCGCGGCTACCGTCGGTTCCATGGAACGAATCCGAGCGGTCCTGGTCGACATCGACGGCGTCCTCACCGTCTCCTGGAAGGCCCTGCCGGGAGCGGTCTCGGCCATGGAACAGCTGCGTGGCGCGGGGCTCCGCGTAGCGCTGGTCACCAACAACACGTCCCGCACCAGGGCCGCCATCGCCTCACGTCTGGCCGACCTGGGCTTCCCCGTCGACGCGGGCGACATCCTGACCGCCCCGGCGGCCACGGCGGCGTATCTGCGCGAACATTTTCCCGGTGCGCGCTGCCTTCTGCTCAACAGCGGTGACGTACGGGACGACCTGACGGGCGTCACGCTCGTCGAGGACGGTGACGCCGACGTGGTCGTGCTCGGCGGCGCCGGGGCCGAGTTCGGCTACGAGGCCCTCAACCGGGTCTTCCGGCAACTGCAGCGCGGGGCCCGGCTGGTGTCCATGCACCGCAATCTGTACTGGGGCACCGAAAGTGGCCTCGACCTGGACACCGGAGCCTTCCTCGAAGGGCTCGAGAAAGCCGCCCGCACCCATGCCGAGGTGACGGGCAAGCCGGACCCCGCGTTCTTCGCGAGCGCCCTCGCCCATCTCGGCGTCGACGCGGCGGAGGCGCTGATGATCGGCGACGACATCGAATCCGACGTCCTGGCCGCCCAGCGGTCCGGCATCACCGGCGTCCTGGTGAAGACGGGCAAGTACCTCCCCGAGACGCACCGCGCCGCCTCCGGCACACCCGACCACGTCCTCGATTCCTTCGCCGACCTTCCCGCCCTGCTCGCCGCCGAGCGCGGCGGGACGCCCCGGCGTTGACGGGTCCCGACCGGCGCACCGGAAGCCCCGCAGCCCCACCCCCACACGCCATCCCACGGCGCCCGGATCCTGCCTCTCCGTCGTACCCCATCGCGCCCGTGAAGGCATGGTCGGAGGTCCAGTTGCGCGCCGGACAGCGGGAACTTGATCGGGGTGCGGGCCGCGTTCCCCGTTTCCACGGTCCTCGCGGACCACCCGTCATACCTGAGAGCTACCGCGGGGTTTGGCTCCCTGGTGGGACGCCGACCACAAGGCGGGCTGCCTAGTTTCGGAACCGGATCGAACCCCGGTACGGAAGGAACTCCCATGGCGCCCCTCCCGCGTGGCCCCCGCCGCGCCCCCTCTCCCGGACGGCTTCGCCGTACGCTGCTCGCCGCGCTCGTCACCGCCGGCGTCGTGGTGCCGGTCGCGGGGGCCGCACGGCCCGTGGACGTGCCCGCGCCCGCCCCGGCGCCGGTCGCGCCGCTGGCCTCGGCGACGTCCGCCGAGCTTGCCGCGCGGTACGCGGCCGGGCGGGAGGAAGTGCGGGAGGCGGAGCGGAGCGCGGAGGAGTACGGGGCGCACGAGCGGGCCGCCTCGCTGCGCGCGATGGCCGCGGCCGGGCGGCATTTCCTCTCCTTCGACGGGCGGGACGGCGGTCGAAGCGCCGAGGTCGTCGGCGACCTTGCCCGGGCCGACCGGATCGCGGTGCTCGTACCCGGGGCCGACACCGACCTCGACCGCTACGGGCGCTTCCGCGCCGGCGCCGTCGCCCTGCACGACGAGCTCCGGAGCGACCGCGGCGCCCGCCCCGCCGTGGTCGCCTGGCTCGGCTACCGTGCCCCCGCCACCGGCAGCACCCCCTCCCTCACCCCCGGCCGGGCCGACCAGGCGGCACCCGCGCTCCGTGCCTTCGTGGACGAGCTGCGCAGGGTGAAACCGGGTGCCCGGATCACCCTGGTGTGCCACTCCTACGGCTCCGTGGTCTGCGCCCGCGCGGCCTCGGACCTCCCTGTCGACGCCCTTGTCCTCTACGGCAGCCCCGGCACCGGTTCCGACACCGTCACAGACCTGCGCACCCGGGCCGCCGTCTGGGCCGGACGTGGCGCCGCCGACTGGATCCGCGACGTCCCGCACGTCCGCCTCCCACTGCTGCCCGGCACCGAACTGGGCTTCGGCGAGGACCCGTTGGACCCCGACTTCGGCGCCCGCACCTTCGACGCCGGTGCCGGCGGCCACAGCGACTACCTCGTCCCCGGCTCCGTACCGCTGGAGAACATCGCGCGGATCACCGACGGACGGGAGCCCCGTCGTGCCTGAGTCCACCCGCCGGCTCCGTACCTCCGCACGAACCTCCGTAGTCACTCCCGTACGTGCCTTCGTCGAGCATGTCGAGGCCGCCACCCCGCCCGGGCGTGACCGCGCCCTCGACGCTCTCCGCGGGCTCGCCATCCTCGGTGTTGTTCTCGGGCACTGGCTCGTGACCGCGCTGGTCACCGACAGCGGCGCCCTCCGTGTCGAGAGCCCGCTCGGCCATCTGCCCGAATTCACCCCGGTCTCCTGGGTGTTCCAGACCCTCGCCGTCTTCTTCCTCGTCAGCGGGTACGTCGCCGCGCGCGGGCACATCGCCGCCCGCGCCCGCGGCGAGAGCCACGGGCGCTGGATCGCCGCCCGACTGCGGCGCCTCTTCCGGCCGGTGGTCCCCCTGCTCGCCGTCTGGACCGTGGCGACGGCCGTCATGCTCGCCTGCGGGGTGCCCTGGCAGACCCTGCACACGCTCGGCAAACTGGTGCTCTCCCCCCTGTGGTTCCTGCTGGTCCTCGCCGCGCTCACCGCCGCCACCCCGCTGGTCGCCCGGATCCACCCGCTGTGGCCGCTCGCCGTCGTCCTCCATGTCGACCTGATCCGCTTCGGGTTCGACGGGCCCGACGCGCTCAGCTGGCTCAACCTGCCCGCAGGCTGGCTCGTCCCGTACTGCCTCGGCACCCTGCTCGCCCGCCGAGGCCCGCTGACACGCGGCACCGCCTGGGCGCTGCTGCTCGGCGGGGCCACCGCCACCGGGCTCCTCGTGGCCTGCGCCGGTTACCCCGGCTCCATGGTCGGCGTGCCCGGCGCCCCCGTCTCCAACCTCAACCCGCCCACCCTCGCCGCCGTCACCTTCGGCCTCGCCCAGTCCGGCGGCGCCCTGCTGCTCCTCGGCCCGCTCCGCCAGGTCCTGCACCGGCCCGCCGCCTGGGCGGCCGTCGCCCTGCTCAATCTGTGCGCGATGACCGTCTTCCTCTGGCACCAGACCGCGATGATCGCCGTCACCGTCGGCGGACTGTTGACCGTGGGGCTCCTCGGACACGGGCCGCTGCCCGGACTCCACACCGTTCCGGACGGGTATGCGTGGGTCCTCGCTCGACTGGGCTGGTTGCCGCTGTTCGTGTGCGCTCTGGTGATCTGCGGGGCCGCGTTCCACGCGTACGAGCGGACTACGCAGCGTCCGGCGCGTAGGGCCCGGTCGGCTGGGCCGCCTCTCGACGCGAGTCGCCCGTCCGGCCTGTCCAGCCCACCCCGCCCGGCCGACCGGCGGCCCGACGCCCGGACGGAGGCACGACATGCCTAGGCTGTGCCACCACGACGATCTTCGACACGACGACCACCCGCACCACGACGACCATCCGCACCACGACGACGACCACGCACTCGGCAGGGGGAGCACGGTGAAGGACGCCACACGGTGGGAGGCGGCACTGCGCGCGGTGCCCGGCACCCTCCGGGCGGATCTGTGGACCGCACGCCGCGACCCGCTGCCGCGCAACCGCTGGCTCAACTGGCTGCCGCACGCCCACCTCGTACTCCTCACCGTGCTGCTGGGCGTGTGGAACCTCAACCTCTACGCGCGGTACATGGACCACGCCCCCGGCAGCGTCACCCTGCTCGTCGTCGCCCAGAGCGCCGCCTCCGTCCTGGCCCTCACCCGGCCCGCCCCCGGCTGGTGGCTCTCCACGGCCGCGCTCATGGTGTCGGTGAACGTCGCCTCCTCCGTCTTCGGCGCCGAATGGCCCTGGAACTCCGGCGCCATCGCCCAGCACACCCTCGTGCTGCTGCTCCTCTCCCTGCGCGTCCGGCCCGTCGCCGCGGCCACCGCCTTCGGCATCACCGTGCTCACCGGACTCGGGGCCCTCAGCCCCGGCGGCGTTCCGCACCTGCCGACGCTCTGGGCGGGCATCACCGCCTTCGCCACCGCTACCGTCGTCGGCGCCTCCCTGCGCGCGACCCGCGTCTCGCGCACCCGGCTCGTCGAGCAGGAGGAACTGACCGCCGAGGAACGCGCCCGGCGCGCGCTGCTGGAGGAGCGCGGCCGGATCGCCCGCGAGCTGCACGACGTCGTCGCCCACCACATGTCCGTCATCTCCATCCAAGCCCAGGTCGCCCCCCACCTGGTCGAGAACCCCTCCCCGGAGCTCCGCGAGAACCTGGCCGGCATCCGGCAGAACGCCGTCGACGCCCTCACCGAACTGCGCCGCGTCCTCGGCGTCCTGCGCGGTGACGGGTCCGCGGGCGATGCGGAGGCGGGCGTACGGCACGCTCCGCAGCCCACCCTGGACCGGCTCGGCGAACTCCTCGCCAACGTCCGCGCGACCGGCCTCGACGTCACCGCCGAGACCGTCGGCGCACCCCGGCCGCTCTCCCCGGGCACCGAACTCTCCGCGTACCGCATCGTCCAGGAGGCCCTGAGCAACGCCATGCGGCACGCACCCGGCGCCCGGGCCTCCGTGGCGACGCACTACCACGCCGACGGACTGACCGTACGGATCACCAACACCGCCGCCACCCGCCCGGTCGGCCCCGTACCCTCGGCTGGGGTCCGGGAGCCCGGCCACGGGCTGCTCGGCATGCGCGAACGCACCGCGATGCTCGGCGGCGAACTCGCGGCCGGCGCCACCCCCGACGGCGGCTGGGACGTCACCGCCACCCTGCCCGCCCCTCTCCTCGACCCACCCCACACGAAGGACGGTTCATGACCGACGGCAGCGACGGCTTCGACGGCAGCGGTTCCGGCCGCGACATCCGGGTGCTCATCGCCGACGACCAGGTGATGGTCCGGCAGGGCTTCACCGTCCTGCTGAACGCGGAGCCCGGCATCCAGGTCGTCGGCCAGGCCGTCGACGGCGCCGACGCCATCGCCAAGACCGCCGAACTCGCCCCCGATGTCGTCCTGATGGACATACGGATGCCCGGCACCGGCGGCCTCGAAGCCACCCGCGTCCTCACCGCGCCCGCCGACGCCACCGTCAAGGTCCTCGTCCTCACCACCTTCGACCTGGACGAGTACGTGTACGAGGCGCTGCGCGCCGGCGCGTCCGGATTCCTGCTGAAGGACGCCTCCGCCGAGGAACTCGCCCAGGCCGTACGGGTCGTGGCACGCGGCGACGCCCTCCTCGCCCCCAACGTGACCAAGCGGCTCATCGCCGAGTTCTCCCGGCTCAGCCCCACGCCCCGCTCCCCGCTCATGCACCGGGTGGGCGCCCTGACCGAACGCGAGACCGAGGTACTCACCCTCATCGCCCAGGGCCTGTCCAACGCCGAGATCGCCGGCCGGCTGGTGGTCGCCGAGCAGACCGTGAAGACGTACGTGAGCCGGATCCTCACCAAACTCTCGCTCCGCGACCGCACACAGGCCGCCGTCCACGCGTACGAGACGGGGCTGGTCCGCCCCGGCGGGATCTGAAGGCGGAAGCCGACAGCGGACGGCAGACGACACGGACGGCACTCGGCCCCCCGCCACGTACGGCTACGGGCGGCGGGGCCGAACTTGACGCTCATCGAAACGACGCCCGCAACCCTGAGGGGCCGCGACTGGGACGACGCGGCCGGATCGCCGAGGCGTGGTGGGAGCGCCAGTCCTGTGTCGGCACAGGAGCGAAGCGACGAGGGTCTCGCCCGGATGATGGCCACCATTCGCCGCTGAGGGTGAGCGTCACAGGCCAACGGGGCAGTACCGCGTCATGAAGTCCGGGACCCAAGGCCGTCGAGGATGACGTTGAGGCCGAAGTCGAGGGCGGGTCTGACGTTGCCGTCGTCCTCCAAAGCGCCTGAACTGGCCAGGGACGACAGGGTGGGGAACCGGTCGGCCTGGACGACCTCGGCGAGAAGGTTCCCGTAGTCGGGGTTGGACGGGACGATCTCGGTGGCGATCCGAGCCAGGTCGCGGACGGCGCTGGAGATGAACATGGCGGTGGCGGCCAAGTTCTCTGTGGCGAGGCCCGACTGGGCCAGAGGTCGCAGAAGGGCCTCGAACCAGGCCAGCTCGTTCGGGCCTGTCGGGGCCCCGGTGGTTGCCACTCGCAGCGTCCAGGGGTGGGCGAGGTAGAAGTCCCAGGCCGCGTCGGCCCAGTTCAGAATCTCCGTGCGCCATTCCTTACCCGATTCGGCCGGGGGGTTGCCCTGCGCGCGGTCGACCATCAGGGCAACCAGCTGGTCCTTCCCGGGGACGTGCCGGTACAGCGCCATCGCGGTGTAGCCGAGTTCGCCGGCGACCCGCTGCATCGACACCGCGCCCAGACCCTCGGCGTCGGCCAGCGTGATGGCGGCCTCGACGATGCGGTCGACGCTGAGGGAGGACCGAGCGCTCTTCTTCGTCTCCCAGAGGAGTCGGAAGGTAGCCGCCGCGCTCTTGTCCACTGACACTGTTACCGCCGATTCTTCGAGGTCGATCCGGGTCGCACAGCATAGTGGCGGGCTTTTCGGTGTCGGAGCAGCGCGATGCCGACCGCGAGGACCCAGTAGGCGTAGAGGCTGGCGATGGTCGCCGTGGTGCCCCAGCCGTTGGCGCTGAAGAACCGTCCGGTGTCGTTGCCGAAATACAGCGACGGGACGAACGCGAGATTGATCAAGGCGATGACGTACGCCGATCGGGCGGCCCAACGCGACAGCAGCCCCGAGCGCACCGCGGCGTACCCGGCGGCCGCAAGGAACACCGCTGTGAGGATGCGGCCGATCGAGCCGTAGAGCAGGTAGGAGCCCTCGGCGGTGATGGTCGGATCGACGGGCGCCTCGGCGGCTATGACTTCCCCCGCCTGCTGGGAGTGGGCGACGAAGGTGACCGCGATGTAGGCGAGTGCCGCGCCGTAGGCGAGATCCGCGACCCATCCGCAGGCAGGTTCCGCCTCACGGACGAGCTGGCGAAGCCCGGTGACGAAGCCCAGAAGCAGCACGAGGACGACGAGGCTGAGCATGATGCGGGTCAGCACGTTGGAGTCGGGTGGCGCCCCGTCATGGATGAAGTAGAGCGGTACCTCGATGACCTGCAGGACCGTGAACGCCACGCCGGTGACTGCGGTGAACCCGCGCAGCGACAGGCCGCCGGGACGTAACGATGTGTACGACATAAGCAGAAGTATATGTCGTATACCTACGGTCGTTTCAACCAGAGGCGATCCCGAATGACGAAGTCGCCGATCACCAGGACCTAGTCGGAGGGGTGCTCCCCCTGGGCGATCTCCACCCCGCGGTGCAGCCAGACGGCCCCGGCGGCAGAGGAGACACCCGCTGCGGAGCAGAGAAGGATCATGGCCAGCAGAGCGGGGGCGACACGACGGACAGGGGTCTGGGCAAGCAGCGCCCTGACCCGTGCAGGGACCGGACCGGTGGTCCCACCCGCGGCGAGGACGGGGAGCTCCGGTCCCGCCGGACGAGCACTCACCGCGAGGGCGGCGCGGCCGACGGCCCGGGCAGCCAGGCGGCGGTCCCCGCACGCCCGGGCGGCAGTCTCGTCGGCGGCCCGCTCGACCGCGAAGGAGACGTGGGGGACGACGGCGGCCAAGGCCGGGTGGCACCAGCCGGCCAGGGCCGCGACCGCGAGAAAGAGATGGTGCCGGGCGGCCAGGTGGGCGCGTTCGTGACCGAGGAGCGCCTCGCGCTCGTGGATGTCGAGGGCGCGCAGCATGCCCGCGGTCACGACGATCCGGCCCGTACCTCGGGGGCCGCCGGGCAGCGCGAACGCGTCCGGGCGATCATCATCCAGTACGCACATGCCCCCGACCTCGGGAAGCCCCGCCACCCTGCGCCGGGCCGCGCGCAGCCGACCCGCTTCCGCCACGGCACCGCGGGCGACGGCAACCAGGGTCACCACGATGGCGCCGGCCGCCACCGCGGACGCCGTGAACGCGAGCGCCGTCGGACCGGCCTGGAGCGGCTGGAGGAGATGCAGGAGGGCGGCGAGCTGCGGGACACGGACCGCGAGCGGGAGCAGCAGGACACCGAGGCAGGCAACGACACCGACGGCAAGTGCGGCCGCGGCGCCCGTGATCGCCACGAGGGCAATGTCCGGTCGCACACGCTCGACGGTCCTGCGCGCCAGGGGCGGCAGGGCCCAGGGCAGCAGGAGGGGGATGAGGAGGAGGGCGATCATGGGCGTTCTTCGTGGAGGAGGCGGCGCAGTTCGGCCTCGTCGTCGGGGCCGAGCCCCTCGACGAAGCGGGCCAGGACGAGGCTGCGGTCGTCGCCGCCCTGGTCGAGCGCGCGGTGCATGCGGCGGGCGGTCAGACCGTTCGAGTCCTCTATGGCGAAGTAGAGGAAGCCCCGACCGCCCGGACGGCGCCCGATCACTCCCTTGTCGTGGAGCCGGGCCAGAAGTGTGGCAACCGTGGTGCGCGCCAGGTCCTGGGATAGCGACGCCCTCACCTGCGCGGCGGTCTGGGGTGCGCCGGCTGCCCAGAGTGCGGCGAGGACGCTGGCCTCCAGCTCGCCGGCGGGCCTGCGCTCACCTTCGGAGACCGCCATGGAACCCCTTCCACCCACATTAGGTCTACAGTGATGTAGACCGACTACTGTCCTGTAGACAGGATAGGCGGTCGGCGCCGGCCCGTGCCCGTCGTGCACCCGTTCCCCGCTCGGCCGTATCCGTCCTGCCCACCAGAAGGGCTTCGCCCATGACCCCCGCGCTGACTGCCGCGTCACAGGTGCACCTCGCCGTGAACGTCCTCGACGCCCAGTCCCTGCTCGCTGCCTTCGGCACGCTCGGCATCGCCGTCGTCCTCTTCGCCGAGACCGGCCTGCTCATCGGTTTCTTCCTGCCGGGCGACTCGCTGCTGTTCACCGCGGGTCTGCTGTGCGCCGGTTCGGCCACCCGGCCCGGCCACCTGTCGCTCCCCTGGGTGCTGGTGGCCGCCGCCACCGGAGCCCTGGCCGGCGCTCAGACCGGCTACCTCCTCGGCCGCAAGGCCGGCCCGGCCTTCCTGTCCCGCGCCAAGTCCCACAAGGTGAGCGAGGGCGCCAACCGGGCCGCTGAGATCCTGGAACGCTACGGGTACGCGAAGGCGATCGTGCTGGCCCGTTTCCTGCCGATCGTACGGACCGTCCTCAACCCGCTCGCCGGCGTCCTAGGTGTCCCGGCGCGCGCCTTCACGATGTGGCAGGTGCTCGGCGGCCTGCTGTGGACGGTCGGGCTCGTCCTGGCCGGATACGCGCTCGGTGCCTCGGTGCCGAACGTCGACCACTACCTCCTGCCGATCATCGCCGTGATCGTCGCCGTCTCCCTGGTGCCCGTCGCATTGGAGCTCACCCGCTCCCGGCGAGCGCGCCGGCTGGGCGGGAACACCTGATGGCCGGGGTGATCGCCACTGCGACCGTCCACACGAACCTTGTGGCCTTCGACGGCTCCGGCATCGACGGAACGACCTATCTCGACATCGTCCACACCGCGCAGACCACCCCGACCTGGCTCGACCGCCTCATCAGCGGCTACTCCGCCTACGGCCTCGCCCTGTTCGCCGTCCTCATGCTGGTCGCCTGGTGGCGGGCCCGCAACCAGGGCCCGGAGCGGGCCGTCCGGGCACTCGCCGTGCCGCTGATCACCGTCGCCGCGTTCGCCGTCAGCAGCCTGCTGAAGCCGGTGGTGCGCGAAGCCCGGCCCTGCCGGTCGCTCCGCGTGACGGTCCTGGAGACATGTCCGGCCCCGGGCGACTGGTCCTTTCCCAGCAACCACGCCACCCTCGCAGCGGCGGCCGCCGTGGCGCTGCTGTTCGTCTCGCGCCGGCTGGGCGCGGCCGCCCTGGTGGCGGCGGTCCTGATGGCCGCCTCCCGGGTATGGGTGGGAGCGCACTACCCGCACGACGCCGTCGTCGGCTTCCTCGTCGGCGCCGTCGTGGCCCTCCTCGCCACGTGGACCGTGCACCGCGCCCCTGACTCCCTCCCCGAGCGGCTGGTACGCGGCCCGCTGCGCCCCCTGCTGGCCGGACGGTGACTGAGCGCGGAAGCCGAAACCGGCTCGCTGCGGTGACCGGCAGCAGCGCCCCACACCGGTTCGGCCGGATCGCCTTGGCGGCGGTTGCGGCCTTCGCGCTGCTCGCCACGGCGGTGCTCCACGCCCCGGAGGGCCTGCTGCCCGCCGACGCAGTCCTGCATGGCTGGTCCCTGCTTCACCGGCCCCCGCTCGCCACGTCTGCGGCGCGGGCCGTCACCGCCACCGGCACCGGAGTGTTGCCGTACGCGATGGTCGTACTGGCTGGTCTGGCCGTGGGCGGGACCCGGCGGCGGCGCGTCACCGCCGCCGCCTGGTTCGGCCTGTGCCTCGGCGCCGGTCAAGCCCTGCGGTACGCGGCGATGTCCGCGATCGCCCGGCCGCGCCCGCCGGCCGGGGACTGGGCGACGCACGCCTCGGGCTGCTCCTTCCCCTCCGGCCACGCCACCACCGCCACCATGACCGCCGGACTCGTGATCGCGGCCCTGGTGCTGCGCGACACCCGACTCCCCCGGCTACCGCTCGCTTTGATCGGCGGGTGGGCCGTGTCGGTGGGCCTGACCCGCGTCTACCTCGGTGTGCACTGGTTCTCCGACGTGGTCGGCGGCTGGCTCTTCGCCACCGCCTGGCTGGCCCTGAGCGGATCGGTGTGGCTGTGGCGCACTCAGGGTGCCGCGACGATCAGGAGTACCTCTTGATCGCGCCGAGGACGACGGCTGGGTGCTGCTCGTCGGCACTGGTCACGCATGAGCCAGTACGACACCCCAGCCCAGTCCTTCGGGCGCGGCGTCGCCCCCGCCGTCCTCCGGATCGGACGCGTCGGAGGCCGAAGGGGAACCCACGGCCTCAGTCTCTGCAAGCACACGGACGCACTGCGGCGGGATGGGAACGGGTCGCGTAGCCGCACGTCGCTAGAGGAGTGCGGCTCGTGCACGCTGCCGTCCGGGCCGCTTCCGAGTGCTGGTCACTCGACCGGGAGGCCGGATGCCAGCCAGTCCTCGACGGCGGCGACGTGCACCATGCTGGCAGCGGCCGCCAGTTGGGCGTCGCCCACGGACAACGCCCGCCAGATGGCCTCGTGGTCACGGTGGGCCTGTTCGCGGGCCGGGGCGTGGTGGGTGCCGCGGACGATGCGCAGGCGCTGCGTGTGCGTCGAGAGGATACCGAGGAGCGTCGAGAGCACCGGATTGCCCACGGAGTCGGCGATCGCGCGATGGAACTCGATGTCCAAGGCGACGAACGCCTCGATGTCGATGCCCTCCTCGGCACTCCGGTCGAGAATGCCGCGCAGCTCCTTCAGCTGTTCGTCCGTGAGGCGGCCGGCCGCGAGAGCCGTGACCTGCGGCTCCAGCAGCCTCCGTACCTGGAGGAGTTGACCTGCGGTGTGGCCGTGGGAGACGTCCGCCGCGAAGGCGAGCGACTCCAGGAGCAGATGGGGCTCCAGGCCGGACACGTAAGTGCCGTCGCCCTGCCGGGGCACGAGGATCCGCATCGCGGTGAGCGCCCGGACGGCCTCGCGCAAGGAGCTGCGGGAGAGGCCCAGCTGGTCGGCCAGATCGGCCTCGTTGGGGAGGCGGGCGCCCGGTTGCAGAGCGCCGGAGACGATCATTTCCTTGATCTTCTCGATGGCCAGGTCGGTGACCGCCATGCTGTGGTTCTCCTGGGGTGAGCGCCGAAGCGGCGCTGTCCGTCCCTCGGGTACGGGCAACGCCGCTTCGGCGGTGAGGGCGGATGTCTATTCCTGCTTCTCGCCGGAGGCGAAGCGGGAAATGATCAGCGCGAAGATGATGATCGCGCCGTTGAGGAACTGGTTCCACAACGGTGGCACTCCGGCGAGGGTCATGACGTTGACCACGAGCTGGAGTGTGAGCACGCCTGTGAGCGCGCCGAAGAGGGTGCCCCGGCCGCCGTTGAGGCTGACGCCGCCGATGACGGTGGCGGCGAAGACCTGGAAGATCCAGCCGTTGCCCTGGTCGGCGGAGATGGACCCGTAGTGACCGGTGTAGAGGACGCCGGCGAATGCGGCGATCAGACTGCCGAGGATCAGAACGGTCCACACGACGCGGTCGACCCGGATGCCCGCGGCGCGCGCGGCCTCGGAGTTGCCGCCGATCGCGTACAGGGCGCGGCCGTGGCGCAACCAGGCGAGGGCGCTGCCGGTGACGAGGAACAGGAGCGCGCAGATCCAGATGGCAGCGGGTACGCCGAGCCAGCTCGCGCGGCCGAGGTACGTGAAGGAGCTGGGCAGGTTGACGATCGACTGTCCCTCGGAAACGGCGATCTGGAGTCCTCGGAGCAGGGTGAGGGCGCCGAGGGTGACGATGAATCCGTTGAGGCGCAGCTTCAGGATGAGGAAGCCGTTGACCGCTCCGATCACCGCGCCGACCAGCAGGCACAGCGGGATCGCGGCCCAGTCGGGGAACAGACCGAGGCCGTTGAACCGGGCGCCGTGGTCGGGCAGGACCAGCCAGACGGCGATGACCGGGGCGACGCCGATGGTGGATTCCAGGGAGAGGTCCATCCTGCCGGAGATCAGGATGAGGGTCTGGGCCAGGACGAGCAGGCTGAGCTCGGTGGCCTGCTGTGCGACGCCGAGGAGGTTGTCGGATGTGAGGAACGCCGGTGACACGGCGAACCCGATGACGCACAGGACGAGCAGGACCGGTACGAGGGACAGGTCGCGGTAGCGGGCCAGGGTGAAGCGGCGTTCCGCGGGGACGGGGACGGCCGCGGTCGGGACCGCGCGGATCTCAGTGGTGGGAGACATCTGATTCCTTCGTGTGGTTCTGGCCGGTCATGCCCTCCATGGCGGCGACGAGTTGTTCGTCGCTCCAGCCGTGCGGGAACTCGGCGACGACGCGTCCGTGGAACATGACCAGGACGCGGTCGCACACCCGGAGGTCGTCGAGTTCGTCCGAGACGATCAGGGCGCTCCTTCCGCTGTCGGCGACCCCGCGGACCGTGCCGAGCAGGGACTCCTTGGACTTGACGTCCACGCCGTTGGTCGGGCGGACGGCGACCAGGACGTGCGGCTCCGTGGCGAGGGCGCGGGCGATGACGACCTTCTGCTGGTTGCCGCCGGACAGGTCGGAGACGGGGGCGGAGGCCCCGGGCGTCTTGATGTCGAGGTCGGCGATCATCCGCTCGGCGAAGGCCCTGGTCCGTGAGGGCAGCACCATGCCGAAGGGGCCGAGCTGATCGGTGACGGTGAGGGTGGCGTTCTCGGCGACGCTGCGCTCCGGGACGAGTCCCTGGATGTGCCGGTCCTCGGGTACGAAGCCGATGCCGGCCGCGAGTGCGTCGGGGACGCGTCCGGTGCGGACGGGACGGCCGGCGACCGTGACCGTGCCGGAGCGGGGTCGCCACAGTCCGGCCAGGGTCTCGCCGAGCTGGACGTTGCCGCTGGCCGCCGCTCCGGCGAGCCCCACGACCTCGCCCGCGCGTGCGGTCAGGGTGATGTCGTCGTAGACGCCGGTCAGGCTCAGGCCCGAGACGTCGAGGAGCGAGGTGCCGTCCGCGGACGTGCGGCCGGTCACCGACCAGGCGGGCTCGGTACCCCGGCCGCTCTCACCGGTCATCGCCTCCACCAGGGCCTGCTGGTCGAGCTCGGCCACCGGGGCGGTGACGATGTGCCGGGCGTCCCGGTAGACCGTCACCGTGGAGCAGAGCTCGTACACCTCCTGCAGGTGGTGGGAGATGAAGAGGAAGGCGACGCCCTGCCGCTGGAGGGCCCGGAGCTTGTCGAAGAGCTTCTCGATGCCACGGGCGTCGAGCTTGGCCGTGGGCTCGTCGAGGATGATGAACCGGGCGCCGAAGGAGAGGGCCCGGGCGATCTCCACGAACTGGCGCTGCTCGACGGTGAGGTCCTCGGCGCGGGCGGTCGGGTCGACGTCCACGCCATACTCGGCGAGCAGGTCGCTCGCGCGGTGCCGCAGTCGCTTCCAGCTGATCGGGCGCAGCGCACCGGAGCTCTGCCGGTCGAGGAAGAGGTTCTCCGCGACGGTCAGGCCCGGGATGATGGTGGAGCGCTGGTAGACGCAGGCCACCTTGCAGCGCCACGCGTCGGTGTCACCGGGCGCAGGGGCCGGCTCCCCTTGGAAGCGCAGGGTGCCGGTGTCGGGTTGCTGCAGGCCGGTGAGGATCGACACGAGCGTGGACTTGCCCGCGCCGTTGCGGCCGACGAGGGCGTGGGATTCGCCCGGTGCCACGGAGATGCGTGCGTCGCTGAGGGCGACCGTGGCGCCGAAGCGCTTGCTGATCCCGTCGGCCTCGACGACGGGGCCCCGGACGGGGCTGGGGTCCGCCATGGCGGGGTGGTCCTTTCGGCTGGAGCGGCGTGCGGTCGGGACCGTGAGCGGCGGCGGAGGGTGGTCGGCAGACCGCCGCTCACGGGGTCCGGGGGGACTACTGGCCGACGTTGTTGCCCCACAGGGCCTTGTCGTCGACGTTCTCCTTGGTGATCAGGGGGGCGGGGAGCTGGTCCTCGAGGCCGTTGGGCAGGGCGACGATCGTCGACTGGTGGTCGGTCGGGCCGGGCTTGAAGGTCTTGCCTTCGGCGGCAGCCTGCGCGTAGTGGAGTGCGTACTTGGCGTAGAGGTCCGCGGGCTGCGAGACGGTCGCGTCGATCTTGCCCTCGCGGATGGCCTTGAGCTCCGCCGGGATGCCGTCGTTGGAGACGATGCTGATGTGTCCCGGCTGTCCGGCGGGCTTGAGCAGTCCCTTCTGCTGGAGCAGTGCGAGGGTGGGCTGGAGGAAGACGCCGCCGGCCTGCATGTAGATGCCTCCGAGGTCCGGATGGGCGGCCAGGGTGGACTGGAGCTTGGCCGAGGCGACGTCCCCCTTCCAGTCGGTGGCGAGCTCGATCACCTTGATGCCGGGGAAGTTCTCCTTCATGCAGGCGGCGAATGCCTCGGAGCGGTCACGTCCGTTGATGGAGCTCAGTGCGCCCTGGAGCTCCGCGACCTTGCCCTTGCCCCCGAGCTGCTTGCCGAGGAACTCGCATGCCTTGGTGCCGTACGCCTTGTTGTCGGCGCGCACCACCATGTAGACGTCCCCCTTGTCGGGACGCGTGTCGACGCTGACCACCGGGATCTTCTTCGTGGCGAGCGTCTCGAGGGTGGAGGCGATCGCGCCGGTGTCCTGCGGGGCCATGACGACGGCCTTGGCGCCGGTGTTCTGGAAGACCTGGACGTTGGCCACGAGCTTCGTCACGTCGTTCTGGGAGTTGCTCACCGGCAGGGTGTTGAGGCCCTGGCCCTTGGCGTCCCGCTCGATGTACTGCGCGTAGGAGTTCCAGAAGTCGGAGTCCGCGCGCGGCAGGTCGATGCCGAGCGCCGGCTTGCCGCCGGAGGGGGCCGCGTCGCTGCCGCGGTTGCAGGCGGTGGCGAACCCAGCCAGGACGGCCACGGCGGCGGCCGTGGCCGCGATTCTGGAGGAGCGAGGCTTCATCGTGCTGATCTCCTTGGCTGGAGTGCGGGTGCCCCTGACGGGGTGGGGAGCCGGGGGCGTGATCCGGCGATGCGGAACGGCCGGAGATTCCCGAGTCATCGGATGGCTCCGGGCAACGAGGACCTTACGAGTCGGAAACCCGACTGACAAGAGGAGACCTCGGATGAGTTAAGGAGCCGCTTTCAGGGGCCCTTGGCGTGGTCACCGCATGCGGGCACATGGATGCTGACCTGTGGAGGAGCTGGATGGGTACCCTGCGCAACCGACAAACATCGGATGACTCCTTGCGGTGAGGCGAAGGAGGCTCGTATGGTCATGCCGCCGCGGATTCATCAGATGTGTCGGCTTGAGGGGCGTGGTCCCCGAAGCGACGACAGGAGACGAGACATGAAGCTGATGCGTATCGGCATGCCCGGGGACGAGACCCCAGCGGTCCTGGACGAGGACGGCGCCACGTTCGACCTCAGTACCCTCACCACGGACATCGACGGGCCGTTCCTCGCCTCGGGAGGGATCGACCGCGTCCGGCGGGCGCTCGCGGGAGGCGAGCTGCCGCGCCTCGACGTCACCGGCCGGCGGACCGGGGCCCCGGTGGCCCGGCCCGGCAAGGTGGTGTGCGTCGGCCTCAACTACCGTGACCACGCCGAGGAGACCGGTGCGCCCGTCCCCGAGCGGCCGGTGGTGTTCATGAAGGACCCCTCCACCGTCGTGGGCCCGTACGACGACGTGCTGATCCCGCGCGGGTCGGTCAAGACCGACTGGGAGGTCGAACTCGCGGTCGTCATCGGCCGGGAGGCCCGCTACCTCGCGAGCCCCGCCGACGCCCCCGGCCACATCGCCGGCTACGCCGTCAGCCACGACGTGTCCGAGCGGGAGTTCCAGCTCGAGTTCTCCCCCCAGTGGGACCTCGGCAAGTCCTGCGAGACCTTCAACCCGCTCGGCCCCTGGCTGGTCACCCCCGACGAGGCGGGCGACCCTCAGACCCTGCGCCTGGGCCTGGCCGTCAACGGCGAGGTCCGCCAGAACGGTCACACCAAGAACATGATCTTCGACGTCGCGTACCTCGTCTGGTACCTGAGCCAGTACATGGTGCTGCGCCCGGGAGACGTCATCAACACCGGGACCCCGGCCGGCGTGGCCCTCGGCCTGCCCGGCACCCCCTACCTGCGCGCGGGTGACACCGTCGAGCTGTCCATCGACGGCCTCGGCACCCAGCGCCAGACGTTCATCAACGCGTGAAAGGCACCGAGTTGTCCTCAGCCGAAGCCCGGATCACCGCGGTCGACACCTACGACATCCGCTTCCCCACCTCGCGGGAACTGGACGGGTCCGACGCCATGAATCCGGACCCCGACTACTCCGCCGCCTACGTCGTCCTGCGCACGTCCGCGGGCGAGCACGAAGGCCACGGCTTCACCTTCACCATCGGTCGCGGCAACGACGTCCAGGTCGCCGCCATCGACGCCCTGCGCGAGCACGTCGTCGGCAGGAGCGTCGACGAGCTGTGCGCCGATCCGGGAGACCTCTACCGCGCCCTCGTCGGTGACAGCCAGCTGCGCTGGCTCGGACCGGAGAAGGGCGTGATGCACATGGCGATCGGCGCCGTCGTCAACGCCGTCTGGGACCTCGCCGCCAAGCGCGAGGGCAAGCCGGTCTGGCAGTTCCTCGCCGACGCCGCCCCGGAGTGGCTGGTGAGCCAGATCGACTTCCGGTACATCAGCGACGCGCTCACCCGGGACGAGGCCCTGGACCTGCTGACCAAGGGCAGGCAGGGTGCGGCCGAGCGCGCCGCCGGCCTGCTGCGGCAGGGCTACCCGGCGTACACCACCTCTCCCGGCTGGCTCGGCTACTCCGACGAGAAGCTCACCCGCCTCGCCGAGAAGGCCGTCGCGGACGGCTTCACCCAGATCAAGCTCAAGGTCGGCGCCGACCTCGCCGACGACATACGCCGCTGCCGCGCTGCTCGGGAAGCAGTCGGGCCGGACATCCGCATGGCGATCGACGCCAACCAGCGCTGGGACGTCGACCAGGCCATCGAGTGGACGAACGCGCTCGCGGAGTTCGACCCGTACTGGATCGAGGAACCCACCAGCCCGGACGACGTCCTCGGCCACGCCGCCATCCGACGCGGCGTCCACCCGGTCAAGGTCGCCACCGGCGAGCACGTCCAGAACCGCATCGTCTTCAAGCAGCTCCTCCAGGCCGGCGCCGTCGACGTCCTCCAGCTGGACGCCGCCCGCGTCGCCGGTGTCAACGAGAACCTCGCCATCCTGCTGCTCGCCGCCAAGTTCGGCATCCCCGTGTGCCCGCACGCCGGCGGCGTCGGACTGTGCGAACTCGTCCAGCACCTTTCGATGTTCGACTACGTGGCGCTCTCCGGCACCACCCAGGACCGGGTCGTCGAGTTCGTCGACCACCTCCACCAGCACTTCCTCGACCCGGTCGTGGTCGACCGCGGACACTACCGGGCCCCCACCACACCCGGCTTCTCCGCCACCATGAAGCAGTCCAGCATCGACACGTACACCTTCCCGCACGGCGTCTTCTGGATTGCCGACGCGGCCCAGGACACGGAGGGACGGGCATGACGACCGAACTCGCGGGGCTCACCGCCCTGGTCACCGGCGGTGCCTCCGGCATCGGCCTCGCCGCCGCCCGGCTGCTCGCCGAGCGCGGAGCGGACGTCGCCGTCCTCGACCTCGACCCGAGCGGCGCCCCCGCCCCCCTGCACGGCTTCACCGCCGACGTCTCCGACGACGAGTCGGTGCGCCGCGCCGTGCAGGCGGCAGCCGAGACTCTCGGTGGCATCGACATCCTGGTCAACAACGCCGGCATCGGGGCCGCCGGTACCGTCGAGGACAACCCGGACGCGCAGTGGCACCGCGTCCTGGACGTCAACGTCCTCGGCGTCGTCCGCACCACCCGGGCCGCGCTGCCGCACCTGCGGCGGTCGGCACACGCAGCGATCGTCAACACCTGCTCCATCGCCGCGACCGCCGGACTGCCGCAGCGCGCGCTGTACTCGGCCAGCAAGGGTGCGGTGCTGTCCCTCACCCTGGCCATGGCCGCCGACCACGTCCGCGAAGGCATCCGGGTCAACTGCGTCAACCCCGGCACCGTCGACACCCCTTGGGTCGGCCGCCTTCTCGACGCCGCCGCCGACCCGGCCGCCGAGCGCGCCGCACTCGACGCGCGCCAGCCCACCGGACGGCTGGTCTCCGCCGACGAGGTCGCCGCCTCCATCGCCTACCTCGCCTCCCCGGCCGCCGGCAGCACCACGGGCACCGCCCTCGCCGTCGACGGCGGCATGGCCGGACTGCGCCTGCGACCGGAGCCGAAGCCTTGACCCTGTACCGGAACGCACTCGGTCGCAGCACCGTACGGGTCACCGAGCTCTCCTTCGGCGCGGCCGCGATCGGCAACCTGTTCACCGCCGTCACCGACGCCGAGGCCGAGCAGGCCGTCCACGCGGCATGGGACGCGGGCGTACGGTACTTCGACACTGCCCCGCACTACGGCCTCGGCCTGTCCGAACGGCGGCTGGGCGCAGCCCTGCGCTCCCGCCCCCGGAACGAGTACGTCGTGTCCACCAAGGTCGGCCGCGTCCTGGAGCCGACGCCGGGGGCCCCGGGAGACGACCTCGCGAACGGCTTCGCGGTCCCCGCCACCCACCGCCGGCGCTGGGACTTCAGCGCACGGGGTGTACGACAGTCGATCGAGGGGAGCCTGGAGCGGCTCGGCCTCGACCGGATCGACGCCGTCTACCTCCACGACCCCGACGACCACGCCGGGCCGGCCCTCGACCAGGCGTACCCGGAGCTCGCGCGGATGCGCCACGAAGGAACCGTCGGCGCGATCGGCGTCGGCATGAACCAGGCGGACCTCCTCGCCCGCTTCATCCGCGAGACCGACATCGACGCCATCCTCCTCGCCGGCCGCTACACCCTCCTCGACCAGCGCGGCCTCACCGAACTGCTGCCGCTCGCCGCCGACCGCGGCGTGGACGTCGTGATCGGCGGCGTCTTCAACTCCGGCCTGCTCGCCGACCCGCGCCCCGGCGCGACGTACGACTACACCGCCGCGCCGCCCGACCTGCTGTCCCGGGCCCTGGACCTCAAGGCCGTCTGCGAACGCCACGGGGTGCCGCTGCGCGCCGCCGCCCTCCGTTTCCCCCTCGGGCACCCAGCCGTCGCGAGTGTCCTGGTCGGCACCCGCAGCGCCGCCGAGGCCCGCGACGCGGCCGCCATGCTCGGCCACACCGTCCCGGACGCGCTGTGGGCGGAACTCAAGGAACGCAGGCTGCTGCCCGTGGACGTCCCGACCCCCGGGGAGGCCGGCTGATGCGCGTCGCCCTGTTCCTCACCTGCTTCAACGACACCATGTTCCCGGACACCGGCCGCGCCGTGGTCACCGTTCTGGAGCGGCTCGGCCACACCGTCGACTTCCCGCAGGAGCAGACCTGTTGCGGGCAGATGCACTTCAACACCGGCTACCGGCCGGAGGCCGTTCCCCTGGTGGACCGCTTCGCGCGGACCTTCGACGGGTACGACGCCGTGGTCACGCCCTCCGCATCCTGCGCGGGCATGATCCGCGACCAGCACCCCGTCCTCGCCCGGGACCACGGATCCGCCGCGCTCCAGCGGGCGGTCGCCGAAGTGGTGCCCCGCGTCCATGAGTTCACCGAGTTCCTCGTCGACGTGCTGGGAGTCACGGACGTCGGCGCACGGTTCCCGCACCGGGTGACGTACCACCCCACCTGCCACTCCCTGCGCGGCCTGCGCCTCGGCGACCGGCCGCATCAGCTCCTGCGTGCGGTCGAGGACATCGAGCTCGTCGACCTCCCGGCCGCCGACTCCTGCTGCGGTTTCGGCGGTACCTTCGCCGTCAAGAACGCCGAGACGTCGAGCGCGATGCTCGCCGACAAGACGCGAGGAATCCTGGACGGCGGCGCCGAGGTGTTGTGCGCCGCGGACAACTCCTGCCTGATGCACATCGGCGGCGGACTCTCGCGCCAGGGCAGCACCGTACGGACCATGCACCTGGCGGAGATCCTCGCCGCCACCGCAGGAGGCACACGATGAGCGCGCCCACGGACCGCGGCGTCGTCTGGCTCGGCTCGCCCTCCTTCCCCGACGCCGCCAGAAGCGCGCTCAAGGACACCCGGTTGCGCGCCAACCTGGCCCGGGCCACGTCCACGATCCGCGACAAGCGGCTCGCCGTCGCCTCCGAGCTGGACGACTGGGAAGAGCTGCGGACGTCGGCCGCCGCGATCAAGAAGCGCACGGCCCGCCATCTCGACCACTACCTCGTGCAGTTGGAGCAGTCCGTCACGGCCGCCGGCGGCACCGTCCACTGGGCATCCGACGCGGCCGAGGCCAACCGCATCGTCACCGACCTCGTCCGGGCCACCGGCGAACGCGAGGTCGTGAAGATCAAGTCGATGGCGACCCAGGAGATCGGCCTCAACGAGCACCTCGCCGACGCCGGGATCACCGCGTACGAGACCGACCTCGCCGAGCTCATCGTCCAGCTCGGCGACGACCGCCCCTCCCACATCCTCGTCCCCGCCATCCACAAGAACCGCACCGAGATCCGCGACCTCTTCGCCGCCGAGATGGGCCGCTGGGGAGAGCCGGCGCCCGACGGCCTCGGCGACGATCCCGCCGAACTCGCCGAGGCCGCCCGCCGCCACCTGAGGCAGAAGTTCCTCACCGCCAAGGTGGCCGTCTCCGGTGCCAACTTCGCCGTCGCCGACACCGGAACCGTCGTCGTGGTGGAGTCCGAGGGCAACGGCCGGATGTGCCTCACCCTCCCGCAGACCCTCATCACCGTCATGGGCATCGAGAAGGTCATCCCCACCTGGTCCGACCTGGAGGTCTTCCTCCAGCTCCTGCCCCGCTCCTCCACCGGCGAGCGGATGAACCCCTACACCTCCACCTGGACCGGCACCACCGACGGCGACGGACCGTCCGCGTTCCACCTGGTCCTCCTCGACAACGGCCGCACCGACACCCTCGCCGACACCGTCGGCCGCCAGGCACTCGCCTGCATCCGCTGCTCGGCCTGCCTCAACGTCTGCCCGGTCTTCGAGCGCACCGGCGGTCACGCGTACGGATCGGTCTACCCCGGCCCGATCGGCGCCGTCCTCACCCCGCAGCTCGTCGGCGTCGAGAACGCGGCCTCCCTGCCGTTCGCCTCCACGCTGTGCGGCGCGTGCTACGACGCCTGCCCCGTGAAGATCGACATCCCGGAGGTACTGGCCCACCTGCGGGCCGAGGTCGTCGAGGCCGAACGGTCCGCGAAACGCCTGCCCACCCCCGAGGCCCTGGCTATGAAAGCCGCCGCCACCGTCCTCGACTCACCGGCACTGCTCGGCGCAGCCCAGAAGGCAGCGAGCATCGGCGGCCGCGCCCTCGCCCGGCGCGGACGCATCGGCCGCCTGCCCGGACCGATGCGCGGCTGGTCCGAGACCCGCGACACCCCGGTACCCCCGGCCGAGTCCTTCCGTACCTGGTGGCGCAAGAACCGCTCGCAGAACGAAGGGGAACGATGAGCAGCCGCGACGCCATCCTCGGCCGCGTCCGCACCGCACTCGCGGACGTGCCCGCGGACGAAACCCCGCAGGACGTTCCCGTACCCCGCGACTACCTCCGCAGTCACACCGCGCCCGGCGAGGATCTCGTCGCCCTGTTCGCGGAACGGGTCACCGACTACCGCGCCACCGTCCACCGCACCGACGAGGCCGGACTGACCGGCGCGATCGCCGCCGCACTCGCGTCCCGTGGTGTCGACCACCTGGCCCTGCCGAGCGGCTTTCCCGTCGAGCTGCTGCCTCCCGGCCCCTGGACCTGGCACAGGGAACCGCTGGACGTGTCCGACGTGGACGCGCTGGACGGGACGCTCACCCTCGCGGCAGCCGGCATCGCCGTCACCGGGACCGTCGTTCTCGACACCGGCCCCGGACAGGGCCGCCGCAGCCTCACCCTGATCCCCGACTACCATCTGTGCGTCGTGTACGCCGAGCAGATCGCCGCCGACGTCCCCGACGCCCTCGCCCGGCTCGACCCGACCCGGCCGCTCACGTTCGTCTCGGGGCCCTCCGCCACCAGCGACATCGAACTGAACCGCGTCGAAGGGGTACACGGCCCCCGCACCCTGGACGTCATCGTCGTCGACCCCACCCACCCGGAGAAACCATGAGGATCGCCCTGCACACGCGCGTCCGCGCGGACCGGATCGAGGAGTACGAGGCCGCACACCGGGAGGTGCCCGACGAGCTCACCACCGCCATCCGGGCCGCGGGAGTCAGCTCCTGGACGATCTGGCGC
This sequence comes from Streptomyces sp. NPDC059534, assembly GCF_042743475.1. NCBI lineage: Bacteria > Bacillati > Actinomycetota > Actinomycetes > Kitasatosporales > Streptomycetaceae > Streptomyces > Streptomyces sp. NPDC059534. The sequence continues at coordinate 5,558 of NZ_JBHWAQ010000045.1, read as the reverse complement.
AGCGGCAACGAACTCTTCCACCTCCTCGAATGCGAGGACTACGCCCGCCTGCTCGCCGAACTGGAACACCTCCCGGTCAACGTCGCCTGGCAGGCGCGGATGGCAGACCTCCTCGACGTGACCCACGACTACTCCGAGCACGGCGCCGGAGCCGGACTTCCGGTGGTGTGGCAGCTGTGACGGACCGACGGATCATCGACGCGCACCACCACGTCTGGGACCTGGCCGTACGTCCCCAGCCCTGGATCACCGGCGAGGCGCTCGCACCACTGGCCCGCTCCTTCTCGGCCGGCGACCTGGCCCCCGAGGCGCGGGCGGCCGGCGTGGCCGCCACCGTCGTCGTCCAGACCGTCTGTGTCCCCGAGGAGACGCCCGAACTCCTGACGCTCGCCGCGGAGAGCGATCTCATCGCCGGCGTCGTCGGCTGGACCGACCTGACCGCCCCCGACATCGCCGACGCCATCGCCGCACTGCGCGAAGGACCGGGCGGTGAACGGCTGGTGGGCGTCCGCCACCAGGTGCAGGAAGAACCGGACCCCGACTGGCTGCTGCGGCCCGACGTACAGCGCGGACTGGCCGCCGACGCCGACGCCGGGCTCGCCTACGACCTCGTCGTCACGCCGGATCAACTGGCCGCCTGCGAGGAGGCGGCGGCACGGCTCGACGGGCTGACCTTCGTTCTCGATCACCTCGGCAAGCCGCCGATCAGCAGCGGGGCTCTCGAACCCTGGGCAGCAGCCGTACGCCGTCTGGCCGCCCTCCCCCACACCGTGTGCAAGCTCTCCGGCATGGTCACCGAGGCCGCCCCCGGCATATGGCGGGTCGAGGAGCTCGCTCCGTACGTCGACACCGTCCTGGACGCCTTCGGCCCGCGACGGCTGCTCTTCGGCTCGGACTGGCCGGTCTGCACGCTCCAGGCCACCTACGGAGAGGTCGTCATGACCGCCGAACGCCTCACCGACCGGCTGAGCCCGGCGGAGCGGGACGCGGTCTTCCATGACAACGCGATCGATGTCTACGGCTTTGGGCCCCACCCACGGAAGTGACCTATCCTGCACGGACCAGAACTCGAGAGGGGCGAGGTCGTGCCAGTCACCGATGAGGCGATCGAGAAGATCAAAGCCATGATCGTCAGCGGTGAACTCGGCCCGGGCTCCAAACTCCCGCGCGAGGCCGACCTGGCCGTGCGGCTCGGTCTTTCCCGCAACTCGCTCCGCGAGGCGGTCAAGGCACTCTCGCTCATCCGGGTCCTCGACGTCCGCCAGGGCGACGGCACGTACGTGACGAGCCTGGAACCCGACCTGCTGCTCGACGCGCTGACCTTCGTGGCGGACCTCCAGCAGGACGACACCGTGCTGCAGATCCTGGAAGTCCGGCGCGTCCTCGAACCGGCCGCCGCCGCCATGGCCGCCCGCGTGATGCCGGACGAGGAGGTCGCCGCGCTCGGCGAGGTCCTCGACCGGCTCGACGACAACCCGTCGCTGGACGCCCTGATCGACAACGACCTCGAGTTCCACCGCCGGCTGGCAGCGGGCTCGGGCAACGCGGTGCTCGCGTCGTTGATCGAGGGCCTGTCCGGTCCCACCGCACGCGCCCGGGTGTGGCGTGGCCGCGTGGACGACGGTGCCGTGGCACGCACCCAGCAGCAGCACCGGGCGATCTACGAGGCCATCGCCGCCCGCAGGCCCGAACTCGCGCAGGCGTGGGCGACGGTGCACGTCGGCGAGGTCGAGCAGTGGCTGCGCGAGACCCTCGGCGTGGACGGGTCCGCACACGCCTGACCCAGCCCGGCGCGGCCGTACGACCCCGAGGTCGTGGCGGTACGCCGCTCGTGGCCCTACAGAACCCCGTTCCCTTCGGGCGTCATGGCCGGCTTGCGCCAGAGAGCTGCTCGCCCCATCCCCCGACAGGTCACTCTTCGTGTCCGTCCGTGTGCGATGAGTCGGCGCTGCACGCCCCTAGACATCCGATCTATTCAGTGGAAATGATGGCGGCGCCCTCGATGAACGCAGATGCGGCTGCCACTTTCTCCACGAAAGAGCCGATGAATTGGCCGGGAGGTCTCATCGTGATCCATGAAAACGAGCCCAAGCGTAGAAGCCTTCTCAAGTTCAGCGGTGCCCTCGCCCTCGCGCCCTTGGTCACTCAGCTGACCGGCGGCACTCCGATCGCCCAGGCGTCCGCCGCAGGCACCGACGCCCCGCCCCCCGTCCAGTGGCCGACCCTGTCCCGCAAGGCGCTGAGGTACACCGCCCCCGCCACGGACTGGCAGTCGCAGGCCCTGCCGATCGGCAACGGCCGACTCGGCGCCATGCTTTTCGCCGATCCTCATGTGGAGCGCATCCAGTTCAACGAGCAGAGCCTGTGGGGCGGCCTCGACAACTACGACAACGCCCTCGCGGGCGAGCCGGACAGCGTCTTCGACACCGGCATGACCGGCTTCGGCTCGTACCGGAACTTCGGTGACGTCGTCGTCACCTTCGCTCCCGCCCCCAAGGTCACGGCCCCGGGGGGACCGTACCGGACCTCCTCGTCGGAAGGGGTCGACAAGACCTACGACGGCAGCTCGGGCACCAAGTGGTGCATCGAGGCACCCGGTTCGAGGGTGCAGTGGCAGGTGGAGCTTCCCGAACCCGTCCCGGTCCCGTCCTACCGTCTGACGAGTGCCAACGACGTGCCCCAGCGCGACCCGCAGGAATGGACGCTCTCCGGCTCCGCCGACGGGGCCGACTGGACCACTCTGGACAGCCGCACACTGGCGACACCCTTCGAGAGCCGCTTCCAGACGAAGCAGTTCACCTGTGCCGACGCCGGGGCCTACCGCTTCTACCGGTTCGACTTCGTCCCCAAGGCAGGTGTCAGCCACTTCCAGGTGAGCGAGATCGGGCTGACCGGTGTCGACCTCGCGGGCGATGCGATGTACGTCTCGTCGCCGAGCGGGCACGCCGAGGGATCCGGCGCGGGGACCGGCCGCCCGGCCACGGACCTCTCGTGCTCGGTGGACCGCGATCCGGCCACCGTCTGGCGGGTCGACGCGGCCGCCCCGGCGGTCGTCTGGCAGGTCGACCTGGCACGCGCGGTCGTCGTCGCCTCGTACTCCCTGACAGCGGCCCTCGACCGTCCTCAGGACGACCCCGGGCGATGGGCGCTCGAGGCGTCGAAGGACGGTGATGCCTGGGTGACCCTGGATACGCAGAACCCAGGAGCGCCCTTCGCCGGCCGCGGCGAGACCCGGACCTTCCGGATCACCGACACCACGGCCTACCGCAGCTACCGGCTCACCCTGACTCCCGGAGCCTCCTCCACCGGCCTGCAGATCGCGGAGATCGCGCTCGAAGGCGCGGGCTTCGACACGCGCACGCAGCGCGCGGTCGTCGACTACCAGCGTGCCCTCGACTTCGTGGACGGCGTCCACGTCACCCGCTTCGGCGCGCCGGGACGGCGCGTGCTGCGGGAGGCATTCGCCGGCCGGTCCGCGGACGTCATGGTCTTCCGGTACACGTCGGACAGAGTCGGCGGACTCTCCGGAGCGATCTCGCTGACGTCCGCACAGGACGAGACCCCGACGACCGTCGACGCCGGCGCCCGGCGGATCGCCTTCACCGGCGTCATGGGCAACGGCCTCAAGCACGCGTGCGCCGTCCAGGCCGTACACACCGACGGCAGCTTCCACACCGACGGCTCGTTGCTCCGCTTCAGCGGCTGCACCACGCTGACCCTGCTCCTCGACGCCCGCACCGACTACAGGCTCGACGCCGCCGCCGGGTGGCGCGGAGGCGATCCGGCCCCGGTCGTGACGAGAACCCTCGGCAGGGCGGCGACCCGTTCCTACGGCGAACTGCGCGACGAGCACACAGCCGAGACGCGCGCCCTGATGAACCGCGTCTCGGTGGACTGGGGCACCTCCGACGCCGCCGTCGTCGCTCTGCCGGCCAAGTCCCGGCTGGTGCGGTACGCGGAGGGCGGGGCGGACCCGGAACTCGAGCAGACGATGTTCGACTACGGCCGGTACCTGCTGATCAGCTCCTCTCGCCCGAACGGCCTGCCCGCCAACCTCCAGGGCCTCTGGAACGACAGCAACCAGCCCGCGTGGGCCTCCGATTACCACACCAACATCAATGTCCAGATGAACTACTGGGGAGCCGAGACGACGAACCTGCCGGAGTGCCACGAGGCGCTCGTCGGGTTCATCCGGCAGGTGGCGGTACCCAGCCGGGTCGCGACCCGCAACGCCTTCGGCCAGGACACGCGCGGCTGGACCGCCCGCACCAGCCAGAGCATCTTCGGCGGCAACGCGTGGGAGTGGAACACCGTCGCAAGCGCCTGGTACGCGCAGCACCTGTACGAGCACTGGGCGTTCACCCAGGACCTCGGCTACCTGCGTACCGTCGCCTACCCCATGATCAAGGAGATCTGCGAGTTCTGGGAGGACCGCCTCAAGGAGCGCGAGGACGGACTCCTCGTCGCGCCGGACGGCTGGTCCCCCGAGCACGGTCCGCGCGAGGACGGCGTCATGTACGACCAGCAGCTCATCTGGGACCTGTTCCAGAACTACCTCGACTGCGAGGCGGCGCTCGACGCGGATCCCGTCTACCGGGCCAAGGTCGCGGACATGCAGACGCGGCTCGCGCCGAACAGGATCGGCCGGTGGGGTCAACTGCAGGAGTGGCAGGAGGACATCGACAGCCCCACCGACATCCACCGCCACACCTCGCACCTCTTCGCGGTCTACCCGGGGCGCCAGATCACCCCGAAGACGCCTGACTTCGCCGCCGCGGCCCTCGTCTCGCTCAAAGCACGCTGCGGCGAGCGGGAAGGCGTCCCTTTCACGGCCGCGACCGTGTCGGGCGACAGCCGCCGCTCGTGGACCTGGCCCTGGCGGGCGGCTCTCTTCGCCCGGCTCGGTGACGGACAGCGCGCCCAGATCATGCTGCGCGGACTGCTGACCTACAACACGCTGCCCAACCTGTTCTGCAACCACCCGCCCTTCCAGATGGACGGCAACTTCGGCATCACGGGCGCGGTGGCGGAGATGCTGCTGCAGAGCCACGACGGCGTCATCCACCTGCTGCCCGCCCTGCCGGACACGTGGAAGGCCAAGGGCTCGTTCACCGGGCTCCGCGCTCGTGGCGGTTACGAGGTCAGCTGCGAGTGGCGGGACGGGAAGGTGACGTCGTACAGGATCGTGGCCGACCGGGCGCGGAACCGGGGGAATGTCACGGTGCGGCTGAACGGCACAGCCCGCAAAGTGAGGCCGCTCAAGCCTTCCAGGTGACACCGGCCGGGCCTTCCGGTGTCGTACTGGCCGAAGAAGCTCGGCTGCTTCCAGGGGCGCAAAAGGAGGAGCCCGACCTGGGCTTCCGCCCGTCGGGCGCCTTTCTCGCGCGGACTGCACGGCAGCGGCGGCCGCACGGGGACTCTCGTATTTCAGTAGGCCAGCGCCCGCGGCCACCGCATCCGCGCCCTGGTGTACCCCCTGCGGGGGCACCTGTGTTTGCGACGCCCCAATACCGGAGGGGGCCCCCATGCTTTTTGGGGCCCACCCGAATGTGGGGGAG
>NZ_JBHWAQ010000044.1:0-54200 GCF_042743475.1 Streptomyces sp. NPDC059534 | reverse complement strand
GCCTACGTCGAACAGGACCTCCACGAGATCTACCAGGGCGAGGTCCGCTACGCCCGCGACGCCTTCGAGGGCCTGCGCCTCATGGACGCCCTCATGGGCGTCAAACGCGGCGTCCCCGGCGCCGCCCTCCCGCCGCTCAAACAGCGCCGCGTCCCCCCGCGCGCCACCCCGCTCGCGGAAGCACGGGAACCCGAACCGGCCGGCCGCTCCGACATCGCCGCCGACAACCCCGTACCCGAACCCCCCTTCCTCGGGACCCGGGTCGTCCAGGGCATCCCGCTCGCCGAGTACGCCCCCTGGCTCGACGAGAGCGCCCTCTTCAAAGGCCAGTGGGGCCTCAAGGACGCCGGGTCCGCCGAGACGGAGGGCAGACCGCGGCTGCGGGCGCTGCTCGACCGCGTCGCCCGCGAGAACCTGGTCGAGGCGGCCGTCGTCTACGGCTGGTTCCCCTGCGTGTCCAAGGGCGACGACCTGATCGTCCTGGACGAGGACGGAGGCGAGCGGACCCGCTTCTCCTTCCCCCGCCAGCAGCGGGGCCGCCGCCTCTGCCTGGCCGACTTCCACCGCGCCGAGGACTCCGGCGAGGTCGACGCGGTCGCCCTCCAGATCGTCACCGTCGGCTCCCGGATCGGCCAGGAGACGGCCCGCCTCTTCGCCGCCGACGCCTACCGCGACTACCTCGAACTCCACGGCCTCTCCGTCCAGTTGGCCGAAGCACTCGCCGAGTACTGGCATGCCCGGGTGCGCACCGAATGGGGCATCGCTCAGGAGGACCCCTCCGGCCTCGACGGCATGCTGCGCACCGAGTACCAGGGCTGCCGCTACTCGCTCGGCTACCCGGCCTGCCCCGACCTGGAGGACCGGGCGAAGATCGCCGCACTCCTGCGCCCCGAGCGGATCGGCGTCGAACTGTCGGAGGAGTACCAGCTCCACCCCGAGCAGTCGACGGACGCGATCGTCGTCCACCACCCGGAGGCGAGCTACTTCAACGCGGGAGGCCGACGCCTGTGAACCCCACGTACTCGTTCGAGTTCTTCCCGCCCAGGACGGACCGGGGAGAACAGACCCTCTGGGACGCGATCCGGCGCGTCGAGGCGCTCAGGCCGGACTTCGTCTCCGTGACCTACGGCGCCGGCGGCTCGTCCCGCGACCGGACCATCGACGTCACCCAGCGGATCGTCACCGAGACCACCCTGCGGCCCGTCGCCCACCTCACGGCCGTCGGCCACTCGGTCGCCGAACTGCGCTCCATCATCGGCGCGTACGCGGACGCCGGCGTCCGCGACGTCCTCGTCCTGCGCGGCGACCCGCCCGGCGACCCGCGCGGCACGTGGACCCCGCACCCCGACGGATTCACCCACGCCCACGAACTCGTCGCCCTCGTCCGCTCCCTGGGCGACTTCCGGATCGGCGTCGCCGCCTTCCCCGAAGGCCACCCCCGGTCCCCCGACCCCTCCACGGACCTCGCGCACTTCGTCGCCAAATGCCGGGCAGGCGCCGACTACGCCATCACACAGATGTTCTTCGACCCCGAGGACTACCTGCGGCTGCGCGACCGGGTCGCCGCCGCCGGCTGCGACACCCCGATCATCCCGGAGATCATGCCGGCCACCGACGTACGCCAGATCCGGCGCTTCGCCGAACTCAGCGACGCCGCCTTCCCCGAAGACCTGGCACACCGCCTGGACGCGGCCAGGAACGACCCGGCCGCCGCGTACCGCATCGGCGTCGCGCACGCCACCGCGATGGGCCTGCGGCTGCTCGACGAAGGCGCGCCCGGCCTGCACTACATCACGCTCAACAAATCGACGGCGGCCCTCGAAATCCACCGAACCATCCTCAGCGCAAGGAGCGTTGTCCATGTCTGACGTCACCACCGGGTTCACCGACTACAAGGTCGCCGACCTCTCCCTCGCCGCCTTCGGCCGCAAGGAGATCACCCTCGCCGAACACGAGATGCCCGGCCTCATGTCGATCCGCCGCGAATACGCCGCCACCCGGCCCCTCGCCGGCGCCCGCATCACCGGCTCCCTCCACATGACCGTGCAGACCGCCGTCCTCATCGAGACCCTCGTCGCCCTCGGCGCCGAGGTCCGCTGGGTCTCCTGCAACATCTACTCCACCCAGGACCACGCCGCCGCCGCGATCGCCGCCGCCGGCATCCCCGTCTTCGCCTGGAAGGGCGAGACCCTGGAGGAGTACTGGTGGTGCACCGAGCAGGCCCTGACCTGGCCGAACTCGCCCACCGGCGGCCCGAACATGATCCTCGACGACGGTGGTGACGCCACCGTCCTCGTCCACAAGGGTGTGGAGTACCAGAAGGCCGGCGCCGTCCCCGACCCGTCCACCGCCGACAACGACGAGCACCGGGTGATCCTGGAACTGCTGCGGAGCACGACCCTGGACTGGTCGGTGATCGCCGCCGGCATCCGCGGCGTCACCGAGGAGACCACCACCGGCGTCCACCGCCTGTACGAGATGCAGCAGGCCGGCGACCTCCTCTTCCCGGCGATCAACGTCAACGACGCCGTCACGAAGTCGAAGTTCGACAACAAGTACGGCTGCCGCCACTCCCTCATCGACGGCATCAACCGCGCCACCGACGTCCTCATCGGCGGAAAGACCGCCGTCGTCTTCGGCTACGGCGACGTCGGCAAGGGCAGCGCCGAGTCGCTGCGCGGCCAGGGCGCCCGCGTCATCGTCACCGAGATCGACCCCATCTGCGCGCTCCAGGCGGCGATGGACGGCTACCAGGTCGCCACCCTGGAGGACGTGGTGGAGACGGCCGACATCTTCATCACCACCACCGGCAACAAGGACATCATCATGGCGTCCGACATCGCCCGCATGAAGCACCAGGCCATCGTCGGCAACATCGGCCACTTCGACAACGAGATCGACATGGCCGGCCTCGCGCGGATCCCCGGAATCGTCAAGGACGAGGTCAAACCGCAGGTCCACACCTGGACGTTCCCCGACGGCAAGGTCGTCATCGTCCTCTCCGAAGGCCGCCTCCTCAACCTCGGCAACGCGACCGGCCACCCCTCCTTCGTCATGTCGAACTCCTTCGCCGACCAGACCCTCGCCCAGATCGAGCTGTTCACGAAGCCCGAGCAGTACCCGGTGGACGTCCGCACCCTCCCCAAGCACCTCGACGAGAAGGTCGCCCGCCTCCACCTCGACGCCCTCGGCGTCCACCTGACGACCCTCCGCCCCGAGCAGGCGTCGTACATCGGGGTCCCCGTCGAGGGCCCGTACAAGCCGGACCACTACCGCTACTGAGGACCGCATGTGTACCGACTGTTCGCCCGCGCAGGACGTACGTGACCCGTGGCTCCCCGACCGTCTCCTCACGACGGAACGGGACCTCCTGATGCCGCTCCTCCGCCGCACCCCCGAAGAGGCGTACGCACTCCGCACCGCCTGCCCCGGCTGGACCACCCGACAAGTCCTCGCCCACTGCGGAGCAGCCCTCGTCCGCATCGTCGAGGACCGCCTGGAAGAAGGCGTCTTCCTGCCCGAAGCCAACGCCGCCGACGTCGCCGAACGCGAGGACTGGCCCCTCGGCCGCGTCCTCGACGAACTCGAACACGGCCTCACCCAGGCGGGACCCGTCATCGCCGCCCGCGACGACGACCGGCTCGACGCCGTCGCCCTCGGCGAATGGGTCCACGCCGGCGACGTCCGCGAGGCGCTCGGCGAACCCGGCGCCTACTGCGGCGCCAGCCTCGACCTCGCCCTCCCCCTCCTCTCCGTCACCAGCCGCAACCGCTCCACCCCCCGCCTCATGGGCCTCCTCGCCGACCGCGACGACCACCCCGTCGCCCTCGGCAACCCCATCCCCGGCCGGGCCCCCGCCACCTTCCACGGCGACTCCGCCACGCTCATCCGCATCTACTCCGGACGTCCCCTCGTCCGCACCCGCTACCACCTCACCGGCGCCACCGAACAAGAACTCCTCCTCTACCGCTAACCCCCACCCGTGGTGCCCGCACCCCGTGGGCCCCGCACCCCGTGGGCCCTGCTCGTGGCGCCCACCCCCAAGCGGGCCCACCCGCGAGTGGACCCCGCACCCCGTGGACCCCGCCCGTGGTGCCCGCACCCCTGGGCCCCGCCCGTCGCGTTCCGGTCCGTGGCCCCGCCACCCGTGGGACCCACGCCCCCGGGGCGCCCTCGTGCGGCCCCACCTCCGTGTGGGCAATCGTCCCGCTGGGGCGGGACGGGTGGGCACACGGGACGGCGCCCTTGGCGGCGCCTCCGCCCCTTGTGCCTGGGCCCGCACCCGTACGACGCCGAGCTGTCGGTGCGGGTTCGGGCGCGGAAGCCTAGGCCCGGCAAGGGGCGCCGTTCCGTTGTGCCCACCCGTTCCGCCCCAGCGGAACGATTGCCCACAACGGGGTGGGCCCGGACTGGCCGGCCCGGCTCGGCCTGCCCGGCAACGAGTGCCGTCCGTGGTGCCCACCCGTTCCGCCCCAGCGGAACGATTGCCCACAACGAGGGGGGGGGCTCGGACTGGCCGGCCCGGCAACGGGCGCCGTCCGTGGTGGCCACCCGTTCCGCCCTGGGGGAGGCACCTCCCGGACGGGCGGAACGCATGCCCACAGCGGGGGCCCGGCCCGGCCTCGCCTCAGTAGGCCGACGCCGCTCGACGGCCCGGCCCGGCCGCCTGTTTCGCATCATCGACCCGAAGGGACCCAGTCATGTCCGCAACGCTCGACCGTCTGCTCCGCGCGGAGACCTTGGCGCACGCCGACGCCCCGGCTGTCGAGTTCGAGGGGGAGGGGCTGACGTTCGGGGAGTTGTCGGAGGCGGCGTTGGTGGTGGCGGGGAGGTTGAGGGGGTTGGGGGTGGGTGCGGACGTGCGGGTGGGGGTTTATGCGGAGCCGTCGTTGGAGTTGGTGGTGGGGGTGTGGGGGGTGGTGTGTGCGGGCGCCGCGTATGTGCCGCTGTCGCCGGAGTATCCGGAGGAGAGGGTCCGGTACATGATCGAGGACAGCGGGGCGCGGTTGGTCGTGACGCAGGAGCATCTGCGGGATCGGGTGGGGGAGTTGGCGCCGCCGGGGACGGTGGTCGTGACGCTGGGGGACGCCGTGCGGCACGCGTGGCGGTCGGCGGACGCGAGAGACGCGAGGGACGCGAACGACGCGACGGACGCGAACGACGCGAGCGAGCCGGAGGCGTACAGCGTCGGCGAGAGGGATCTCGCGTATGTGATCTACACGTCGGGTTCGACGGGGAAGCCGAAGGGCGTGATGGTCGAGCACCGCTCGATCGTGTCGCAGATGCGGTGGATGGCGGAGGAGCACCGGCTCGGCCGGGGCGCCGTCGTGCTGCAGAAGACGCCGATGAGTTTCGACGCGGCGCAGTGGGAGATCCTGGCGCCGGCGGTCGGGGCGCGTGTGGCGGTGGGCCCGCCGGGGGTGTACCGGGATCCGGAGGGTCTGGTCGATTCCGTGCGGGCGCACGGGGCGACGATGCTGCAGGGCGTGCCGACCTTGCTGCAGGCGTTGGTGGACACGGAGCGGCTGGCGACCTGCACGACGCTCCGCCGGGTGTATTCCGGCGGCGAGATCCTTTCCCGGAACCTTGCCGCGCAGCTCCTCGCGGAGCTTCCGGACGTGGAGTTGATCAATCTCTACGGGCCCACCGAGTGCACCATCAATGCTTCCTCGCACACGGTCGACCGTGCCACGGTCGGGGCGGAGGGTCCGTCCGCGATCCCGATCGGGAGACCGGCTCGGGGCACGACGTTCCACATACGCGACGGTGAGTTGTGCATTGGTGGTGTCCAGGTGGCGCGGGGGTATCTGGATCGCCCGGAGCTGACGGCGGACCGTTTCGTCGTGGCGGAGTCCGGGGAGCGGTTGTACCGTACGGGCGATCTGGCGCATTGGAACGAGGACGGCACCGTCCAGTTCGCGGGCCGGGCGGACAACCAGATCAAGTTACGCGGCTTCCGTGTCGAGCTGGACGAGATCGCGCTCGCGATCGAGGACCACGACTGGGTCAGGAACGCGGCGGTCATCGTGAAGGACGAGCTCCGCACCGGCTTCCAGAATCTCGTGGCCTGCGTCGAGCTGTCCCCGAAGGAGGCCGCCCTCATGGACCAGGGCAACCACGGCGCGCACCATCGGTCCAAGGAGTCGAAACTCCAGGTCAAGGCCCAGCTTTCCCATGCCGGTACCCGTGATGACGCCGACCTCGCCGGCCGTCTCGCCGTGCAGCTTCCGGGCGTCGTTCCCACCGCCCGCATGCGAAGTGCCGTCTTCGCCCGCAAGACCTACCGCTTCTACGAGGGCGGCACTCTCACCCGCGGGGACCTCCTCGCGGCCTTGGCCCGCCGTCCCGAGGGCATCGGCTCGCGTGCGATCGGCAGTCTGACGCTCGCGGATCTCGGCGAGATCCTGCGCTGGTTCGGCCAGTTCGCCAGTGAGGAGCGTCTTCTTCCCAAGTACGGCTATGCCTCGCCGGGCGCCCTGTACGCCACGCAGCTCCATCTCGAAGCCCGCGGTATCGCCGGCCTCGATGCGGGCACGTACTACTACCACCCGGTCCGGCACCGGCTGTACTTGACGGCTGCCGCGGCGGCCGACGGGGACCCGGTGCTCCGCTTCTCCTTCCACGGCAAGCGGTCCGCCATCGAGCCCGTGTACAAGAACAACATCCAGGAGGTCCTGGAGATCGAGACCGGCCACATGACGGGTCTCTTCGAGGAGATCCTCCCGGGGTACGGCCTCGACGTCCGCCCGTACGGCGAGCACGGCGGCGTCGAGGTGGTGCCGTACGACGTCGGGACGCGCACCGACCCGGACCTGGACCTCTACGTCCAGGTGCACGGCGACGGGATCCCCGACCTTCCGCGCGGCCACTACGCCTACGCCGACGGCGACCTGCTGCGTATCTCGGACTCCCTCGTCGAGAAGAAGCACGTCATCGCGATCAACCAGGCGGTGTTCGAGCGCGCCTCCGTCGGCATCACCGCCGTCAGCCGCACGACCGACCCCTCCCGCGCCTACGTCGACCTGGGCCGCGCCCTCCAGCGCCTCCAACTCGGTGACCACGATCTCGGGTTCATGTCCTCCGGCTACAGCTCCAGGACGGGTCACCCCCTCCCCGCGGCCCGCCGTGTCGACGAGATCCTCGCCGCCGCCGGCCGCCCCACCGGCCCGTCCTACTTCTTCGTCGGAGGCAGGGTCAGCGAGGAGCAGCGGGCGAGTGAGGGCATGTACGAGGACACGGTCCACATGAAGGGCCCCGCGGAGATGATCCGCGACGACCTCGTGCACCACCTCCCCGACTACATGATCCCCAACCGGGTCGTCGTCCTGGACCGGCTTCCCCTTTCCGCCAACGGCAAGGTCGACACCAAGGCCCTGGCCGACCTGGCGGTCGTCAACGCCGGCCTCCACGGCCGTCCCCACGTCCCGCCCCGTACGCGCACGGAGGGCCGCCTCGCGGAGATCTGGGCGGCGGCCTTGAAGTACGAGGACGTGGCGGCCGTCTCCGTCCTGGACGACTTCTTCGAATCCGGCGGCAACTCCCTGATAGCCGTCACGCTGATCACGAGGATCAACCGCGAGTTCGACGCCCGGCTCCCCTTCCAGATCCTCTTCGACCGTCCCACGGTGGAGAAGCTCGCCCATCAGCTCGACGGCGCCGCCGCCACCCCCGCCTCCCGTCTTGTCCGGCTCCACGCGCCCGGCGCCCAGTCGCCCGTCTACTGCTGGCCCGGCCTGGGCGGGTACACCATGAACCTCCGCCATCTGGCCGAGGAGATCGGCATCGACCGCCCCTTCTACGGGGTCCAGGCGCACGGCATCAACCGGGGCGAGGAGCCGTACTCCACCATCAGCGCCATGGCCGCCGCCGACGTCGCCGCCATCCGCCGCCGTCAGCCCACCGGCCCCTACACCTTGTGGGGTTACTCCTTCGGTGCCCGCGTGGCCTTCGAGTCCGCCCACCTCCTGGAGGCGGCCGGCGAGCAGGTCGAGCACCTGTTCCTGATCGCGCCGGGTTCCCCGAAGGTCCGCTCCTCGGAGACGGGCGGCGCGACCTACGACAACCCGGCGTTCGTGGCGATCCTGTACTCCGTCTTCGCCGGCACGATCGACCCGACGGTGACGGCCGCCGACCGGGAGGGGTTCGTCTCCCGGGTCGCGGAGGACTTCCCGTCCCTGGACCCGGACCTGGTCTCCCGCATCGTGGCCGTCGTCGAGGAGACCTTCGAGTTCACCTACACCTTCCGCGAGCTGCGGGAACGCCAGGTCCGCTGCCCTGTCACCCTCTTCAAGGCGCAGGGCGACGACTACTCCTTCCTGGAGCACGCCACCGGCTGGTCCACCCGCCCCCCGACGGTCGTCGAACTGGACGCGGACCACTACAGCCTGTTGCGGCAGCCGGACCTGAGGGAGCTGGTGAAGAAGATCCGCTATCGGCTGGGGTTGTAGCCGGGAGGGGGAGGCATGGCCGCGAGGGTGGCCCGGAAGGCGCGGGTGTCGGGGTGATCGGGCCCCTGGACCCGTTCGGAGTCCGCCACCACTTCCTGCCACAGGCGGTGCGCGTCGGCGTGGCGGCCTGTGTCCCCGTAGAGGGTGGCGAGGTTGGCGCGGCTGGCGAGAGTGTCAGGGTGGTCGCCGCCCAGGAGGCGTCGGCGGGCTTCTGCGACCTCCTCGGTGATCGCAAGGGCTTCTGTGTCGCGGCCCAGGTTCGAGTAGACGGCGGCGAGGTTGCCGCGGGTGATGAGAGTGTGGGGATGGTCGGCGCCCAAGAGGTGCAGGCGCGCGGTGAACACGTCTTCGAGGATCTCGGCGGCTTCGTTGTTGCGATCCGCTTGCCAGTAGCCGGTGGCGAGGTTGTTGAGGGCGGCGAGGGTGTCCGGATGCTCGGCGCCCTGGAGCCGACGTCGGCGCGCGACCACGAGTTCCTGGATCTCGATGGCCTCACGGGTGCGGAGTGCTTCCCAGTAGCTGCTGGCGAGGGTGTTGAGGACGGTAAGGGTTTGGGGGTGATCGGCGCCCAGATGTCGCTGACAGGTGGTGACCACTTGTTCTTGGATCTCGATGGCCTCGTTGACGCGGCCCGCACGCAGGTAGCTTGAGGCGAGGTTGTTGAGGGCGGCGAGGGTGTCCGGATGCTCGGCGCCCAGACGCTCCTGACGGACCGCGGCCACCTGTTCTTCGATCTCTATTGCTTCGTTGACGCGGCCCGCACGCAGGTAGTTCGCGGCGAGGTTGCCGAGGGCCATGAGGGTGTCGGGGGCGTCCGCGCCGAAGAGTCGCCGACGGGTGGCGACTACCTGCTCTTGGATCTCCATGGCTTCGCTGATCCGACCCATTGCCCCGTAGCTGCCGGCGAGGTTGTGGAGGGCGGTGAGCGTGTCACGGTGCTCGGGGCCCAGGATGCGTTCGTGGTCGGCGGCCACCCGCTCCTCGATGGCGATGGCTTCGCCGGTCCGTCCCGCCTGGTCCAGTGCCAGGGCTACATGAGCGCGGGCGATGAGGGTCTCGCTGCGCTCGGCGCCCAGCAACCTGTGGGCGGTGTCCGTCATGACCGTCCAGAAGGCGATTGCGGACTCGGCGAGACCCGCGTCGAGGAGGCTGCTGCCGGAACGGTGCAGTACCGGATGCGGCTGAGGACGCCACAGGTGGTTCTGAGCATGGTCGGCCAGGACGTCCGTATTGGCACGCAGGATGGCTGCCAGTTCCTGGTGCACCTGGTCGACCTGTGGCCAGATGTCGAGGAGCGCGTCCCCCACCGTGATCGCCAGCGGACCGAGGACGGACTCGGGCATGGCTTCCCGGACCGCTCGTGCGGTGAGGGCGTGGATGCGGACCGCCCGGGGCTCGGCGCGGGTGTCGTAGGTGATCAGCGCGTAGCGGTGGAGGAGGCGCAGTACCGCGTGCGTCCGGTCCGGCGTGGCGGGGGCGTCTCCGGCCACGGAGAGGTGGTCGAGAAGCGGCGTCGTCGTCCACAGGCTGTGGGGATGGCCGGCCGGGTCGAGCAGGGCGGCCATGCGGAGGGCGGGGACGGCGACGCCGGTGCGGTCGGTGGCCTGGGCGGCTTCCAGGGAGAGGAGCAGTGCGGCGGAGATCTGGCGGCCGTAGCCCTCGGCGTCCGCGGTCTCCGGGAGGGCTTCGTCGAGTCGGGTGCGGCGGTCGGTGAAGAGGTGGAGGTAGGCGGTGCAGGTCAGCTCTTCGTTGATCATGTGGGCGGCGGCGAGGCCGAGGGCGAGGGGGAGGTGGCCCAGGGCCTCCGCGAGGCCCGGGGCGCGGTCGTCGAGGAGGTGGGCCATGTCGTCGCCCGTGAGGCGCTCCCGCAGGTAGGCGTCGGCTTCCTCGGGGGAGTACACGTCGATGTCGATGCGGTTCCGCCCGCCGCCCGTCAGTCGGGAGTCGTTGAGGCGGGTGGTGGCGAGGACCCAGCCCGTGCCGGTGCGTCCGGCGGGCCACCAGGAGCCGAGGTCGGTGGGGTGGGTGATGTCGTCGAGGACGACGAGCCAGCGGCGGTCCGTCGTGGCGAGCCAGCGGAGGAGAGTGCGCGCGTCGGACTCGGGGTCCTTGCCGGTCGCGCCGGGGAGGTGGAGGTCTGCTGCGGCCTGGGCGTACTGGGTGATGACCTGCTGGGCCTCGGTCGCGG
The DNA here is from genome assembly GCF_042743475.1 of Streptomyces sp. NPDC059534. Taxonomy (NCBI): domain Bacteria; kingdom Bacillati; phylum Actinomycetota; class Actinomycetes; order Kitasatosporales; family Streptomycetaceae; genus Streptomyces; species Streptomyces sp. NPDC059534. The sequence continues at coordinate 43,565 of NZ_JBHWAQ010000044.1, read as the reverse complement.
ACGCCCAGATCACCAGGTCCACCCCGTCGGCCAGCGCGTCGAGGGCGCAGGACGCGGCCAGTTGGGTCTTGCCGAAGCCGCCGCCGCCGGAGAGGACCTGGGTGAGGACGACGGTGCCGCGGGCGGACCGGAGGGCGTCGATGCGTTCGCGGAGGCCGCTGCGGGGCTGGAAGGCGGAGGCGAGGGTGGGGATGGGGCCGACTTCGACGGGCCAGGTGACGCCGTCGGCGCCGGGTGTGGCGGGTCGTGCGGTGACGGGTTCGGCGGCGGTGGTGGTGCCGGGGTGGCCGTGGCGGGCGATGAGCGGGGCGAAGCCGGGGCGTTCGAGGGCTTCGTGGAGGGGGACGGCGTGGAGGCGGCGCCAGTCCATGGTGCGGTTGTCCTCGACGGCGACGCCGACGAGCCGGTTCTGGCAGAAGATCGCCGAGCCGGAGGCGCCGGCCCACGGGCGTTGTCCGTCGCGGCCGGGTGCGGGCCAGACCGGGCAGTCGAGGACCCAGCCGGGGAGGGAGGTGCCGATGACGGACAGGTGGCCGTGCAGGTCCTCGAACTGTGCGGCGGGGGCGTCGTCGGCCGCGAAGGCCGGGAAGCCGGCGCCGGTGAAGGGGATGCGGGCGGTGCCGTCCGGACGCCCCCACCGCACGGGCCCCTTCCCGGCGTGCACGGGTGCGTCGAGCCAGAGCAGGGCGATGTCCGGGGCGTCGTCGGGGGGTATGCCGTCCCGGGTGTCCGGCCAACACACCTCGGCCTGGCGCTCCGTGGTCTCCCCGAAGCGGGGGTGGCCGACGCGGGCTTCGACCCGCCCGGCCCATCGGCCGCCGTCGAGCACGACGTGCAGCGCGGTGAGGACGAGCTGGGGGCCGACGAGATAGCCGGAGCCGGACCCCTGGGGGTCGGCGGTGCGGACCCAGACGAGTCGCTGTGGGTCCATGGCGGGCCTCCGGTTCGAACGAGGGCGCCAAGGAGCGGCGTCCCGTCATCAGTGTCGCCCAACCGCCCCGCCCGCCGCAGGGGTTCGACGGGTGGGGCGGATCACTTGGAGGTGATGAAGCGGAGGGCGAATCCGGAGGCGGTGGTCCAGTGGGTGACGAGCTGGCCGTCGTCGGCGTAGAGCCTGGCGGCGGGCATGGGGACGTCGATGGCGCTGCCCGCGTGGGTGCCGGGTGTGGCGCCCTGGAGCGTGATCGAGATGCTCGTGGCCTCGTACTCGTCCCGGCCGCCGCCGGCGACGAGGAGGGCTGCGTGGCCCTCGCGGCCGGGGTCGAGGGTGACGGGCTTGCCGGGGTCGGGGTCGCTGTCCTTGATGACGGGGGTGTCGGCCTGGGAGTCGGCGCCGACCCTGACGTGCGGGTAGCGGTGGAGGTTGCACTTCTTGTCGCTGACGTTCTGGACGGTGAGGAGCACGTGGCGCGGGTCCTTGCTGTCCGCGGGCTCCAGCTGGGAGGAGACGGCGAGCTGTTCCTGGGTGCAGGTGGCGACGGTGGTGGTTCCGCCGCCCGAGCCGCCGCCCGGCTTCTTCGTCGCGGTCGCGCTCGGCCTGGCCGTGGGCGTGCCCTCGGGTTCCGACGTGGTCGTGTCCTCGGGCCGCGGCGACGCGGTCCCGCCGGGTGCGGCCGAGCCCGTCGCGCTCGGCCGCCCCGCTCCCGTGTCGTCGCCGGTCCCGTCGTCCCCGCTCGGCCCGCACGCGGTGGCGGCGAGCAGGGCGGCGGCGACCGCGGCGCCGACGGCGTGGGGCCGCAGGCCCCTGGACGTGGTGGTCGGCCTGGCAGAAGTCCTCATGATGTATCCCCCGTGGTCGGCCCTGCGAGGCCGTGTCCGTCGTCTCGCCCGGTGGCGCGGGCGAGCGGATTCTGCTCGGCGACGAACCACGACACACGGGCACAGATGTTCTGTTACCGACTCAGGGCAGGGAGGGGTCGGTTCCGTCGGCAGTCGCCGCAGTGCGTCTCGCTCCCGTCGGGACGGAACAGCATCGGCTGGGTGTGCCCCTCGCCCGCGCACTCCCGCGCGCCCTCCAGTCGGACCGACAGCCGTGGCTCGGGCGGTCCTTCGGCCTCGGCGGCGGGGACCACGCGTGGCGGCACCTCCCGCAGCAGGTACCTCACCAGCCCGCCCGGGCGGTGTACGGGCGTCCCCGCGCCCGGCAGTCCGCGCAGGACGTGCTCGTGCACCTCGGCCGAGCCGTACCCGGCCTCCAGCCACCGCGCGGCGAGCCCGGTCAGTTCCTCCCGCATCCCCGGCGGGATGTTCCGCAGCGCGGGGGAGAGCAGGGGCAGGACGCCGACGAGCGCGCGGGCCTCTTCGTGGAGCGGGCTCTCGGGTGGGGCCGGGGCTTGGGGCGGTGCCAGGTTCTGGGGCGGCGCGGGGGCCTGGGGCGGTGCCGGGAGTCCTCCGGCAGGTGCCGGGGCCGGGGCTGCCTCGGGAGGTGACCCCGCCTCCGCCGGCGGAAGGTCGGAGGTGTCTTCTCCCGGTTGTTCTTCTGGATGACCGCCAGTGGGCCGGATCCCCGGCCCACCGGCGACCGGCCCACCGGCCGCCGGAAAACGACGACCCGGTGCGAGCTGCGGGGACATCCGCTCCGGGCTGGCCGGCACGGGGTCCCGCGCGAGGAGTTTCACGGCCTGCTCGGGGCTCAACGGAACGCTGGAGAGGAGTTGTTGGGTCGTCCAGCGGCCGCCCGCCACCTGGACGCGCCGCTCGTGGAGGAAGCCCTCATCCTTGAGCTGGAGCTTGGCCTTGGTGAAGGCGCATGCCCCGATCCGGGCACGTTCGGCTGTTCGGGACAGGGGTTCCCGGGCGCCGCGCGGAAGCGAGAGCTGCCAGGTCAGGAGCCGGACGGCGTCGGAGCTGAGCCGGGGATGGCGAATGATGTCGTGCGAGAGCTGGGTGAAGGCCCGCACGGGCGCGTTAAAGTGCCGGTAGATCACGGTGGACTCGTATTCCACTAGTGGTTCAGGCCCCCGTCGATGGTTGCGAGCCATCGGCGGGGGCCGTTTTTCGTGAACGTAGCGCATATGCCAAGCGCATCCGGCCGTACTTCATGAAGATCGCTCTTGTGGGTGACGGGACGTCACCGGCGTTGCCGCTCAGGCGGAAAGCGCGCCCTCCCGCGGCTGTACGTCCGCCGCCATGTCCACGACGGTGTCCGCCGCCTGGGTGACGACCGGGTCGTGCGTCGCCACGACCGTCACGCAGCCGTGTTCGTGCGTGGTGCGGGAGATCAGGCCGACGAGGTCGTCGGCGCGGGTGCGGTCGACGGCGGCCGTCGGTTCGTCGACGAGGAGGAGTTCGGGTGCGAGCAGGAGGGCCCGGGCCAGCGCGACGCGCTGGCGTTCGCCGCCGGAGAGCTGGTCGGGGCGGTGGGCGAGGCGGTGGCCGAGGCCGACCTCGTCGAGGAGGGCGCGGGCCTGGGCGTGCAGGGTGCGGGGGCGGCGCCCGGTGAGCGAGGCGGCGGCGAGGAGCTGCTCCTCGGAGGTGAGGCCGGTGAGGAGGTTGCCGCTCTGGAACATGTAGCCGATGCGTTCGCGGCGGGCACGGGCGCGCTCCCCGTCGGTGAGCGCGGCGAGGTCGGCGCCGTTCAGGAGGACCTGACCCCCGTCGGGCCGCAGCAGGGCTCCCGCGACGGCGAGGAGCGTCGACTTGCCCGAGCCGGACGGGCCGACGAGGGCGGTGAGGACGCCCGGGGCGAAGGACACGTCGAGTCCGCGCAGGGCGGTCGTACGGGACTCGCCGCGGCCCAGGGTGACGGTGACGTCGTGGAGGTGGAGGCTCATCGGGCGGCTCCCAGCATGGTCATGGGGTCGACGGTGGTGACGCGGCGCAGGGTGAGCGCGGAGCCCGCGAGGCCGACGAGGGCCACCGCGGCCATGGTGCCCGCGAGGGTCCCGGCGGGCAGGCTGAAGGGCACCTTCTCGCCGACGAGCAGGCCGAGCCCGGCGGCGAGGGCCGCGCCGACGGCGGTGCCGGTCGCGACGACCACGGCGGCCTGCGCGAGGGTGTGGCCGAGGAGGCGGCGCCGGGAGGCGCCCATGGCCCGGAGCAGGGCGAGTTCGGGGGTGCGCTGGACCGTCCAGACGGCGAAGAACGCGCCGACCACGAGCGGGGCGATCAGGAACAGGAAGGTCTGGATCGAGGTCATCGTGAGGCGCTCGCCGTCGTAGCCGGGGGCCGCGGCGAACGCGCTCTCCAGGGGAACGGCGGCGGTGTCGTGACGCCGGTCGGCTGCTTCGAGCACCGCGGTGTCGGCCCCGTCGGGGAGCCGGAGCGCCATGGCGCTGTACTGGACCGGGAGCCCGGCGGTCGGGGTCGACGCGGTCGCGCCGGGTGCCGTGAAGCGGATCTGGCGCCAGGCGTCGGTGGTGACGTACGCGACGGGCACGTGCCCGTACGAGGAGCGGCCGGTGCTGCCGACGACCTCCAGGCGGATGCCGAGGCGGTCGACGGTCAGGATGTCGCCGACCCGCACGCCCTCGTTCAGGAGCTGGCGGGAGACGACGACGCCGTGCGGGCGGGCGGCGTCCAGCGGGCGCCCGTCGTCGGCGCCGGGGTCGGTGAAGGCCCCGGGGACGACCCCGAACGCGGCCAGGTCGACCTCGGTGCCCCGGCCGGTCGTGCCGCGCGTGATCGTCACGCCCAGCGGGGTGGCCTCGACGCCCTTCTCGCCGCTCCAGCCGGCGGCGGTGCGGTCGTCGATCAGGCTGCGGGCGAACTGGTCGGAGTCCGAGCCCGAGGCGAAGGCGACATGGGTCGCGGGCAGGCGGCGTAGGGCGGAGACGGTGTCGTCGCCGAGTCCGGTGGTGAAGCCGGACACGATGCCGACGAGCGCCGAGACGAGGACGACGACGCTGCCCATCAGCAGGAAGCGGCCGCGGGCCGCTCTCAGTTCCAGCAGGGCGAGGAACACGGGTTCCCTCCAAGGATAGGGACGATGCGTCCCCAAGATAGAAGATGGCGACGCTACGTCCCTAAGGGGGTCCCCAAAGGGCCGGGCTCATAGACTTGACCCGTGCCCAAGATCCACGCCGCCACGGTCGCCGACCACCGCTCCCAGCAGCGCGCCGCCCTGCTCGAAGCGGCCCGCGAGGTACTGGAGGAGGGCGACGCCTCCCAGGTGACCTTCGCCGAGGTCGCCCGCCGCACCGGCCTGGCCCGCAACAGCGTCTACAAGTACTTCCCCGACCGGCACCACCTGCTCACCGCCGTCGTCCGCGAAGCCGCGCCCCGCTGGACCGGCCGCATCCACGCGGCCCTGGCGGCCGCCGGCGACTCCCCGGAGGAGCGCGTCGCCGCCTACGTCACCGCCCAGCTGGAGATGGTCCGCGACGGCGAGCACCGCCTCGCCCGCGCCGTCGCCGACGAACAGGACGCCGCCGCCCTCCGCGCCGGCGCCGACACCGCCCACCGCGCGCTCCTCGACCCCCTCGTCGACGCCCTCCGTGACCTCGGCGACGACGACCCCCTCCTCACCGCGCGCTTCCTCCAGGGCTTCGTCAACGCCGCCACCACCGCCCTGGAATCCGGCAGCGACTACGACACCGTCACCGACCGGGCCGTCCGCCTCACCGTCGCCGCGCTCAAGGGCCTCACCCCCGCGTGACCCCCACGTCCGCCGCGATCAGGAGGACCGCCGCGCCGGCGACGCCGACGTGCTGATGACCCGTACGGCCCCGCGCGGCGTCAGACTCGCCCGCTCCTCCGGACTCGCCGGCCAACACTGATCCGCCACGGCCTCCCACAGATATCCGCTGGGCCGCACCAACGTCACCAACGCCCCGTGCACGTACCGCACTCGTCCCGTCAGCGCCCGCTGCGCGTCCGTCACCACATCCCCGACCCGGTACCTCACCCGGCCTCCGTCCGCGCCGCCGCCGCGCACAGCAGCGCCGTCAGCAACTTCGCCCCGCCGACGCCGACGACCCCCAGCCCGAACCGGTGCACATCCCCGCCCGGCGCGTGCGTCACATCCCGGTAGAGCCCGTTCGTGGGAAGACCCGCGGCATCCATGGCCGCCTTGAGATCGCGGTAGACGCGGGCGGCCTCGGGCTCGGACACGGGCCGGATCGGGGGAGCGTGCGTGGTCGTCGGCATGGAGGGCTCTCTTTCTGGTGGATCTCCTCCGGAACGACTCCACGATGACGTGACCGGACCTACGCTCACCAGGAGTTGAGTTCCATGGCGCGGGTGAGGAACGAGGCATATGCCAGGAGCGAAGGAACTGGACCCCGGCGACAGCATCGAGCAGTACCTCGGAAACGTGGTGCGCGAGGCACGCCTGGCACTGGGGCGTGAGTGGACCCAGGCGTACCTGGCGACGAAGGTCTTCAGCAGCGGCAGCCGGATCTCCGAGATCGAGCGCGGCGAAGACCCCCCGGACCGCGACCTGGCGAAGAAGCTGGAGATGGTCCTGCGGCTCCCGCCGGGTTCTCTCGTCAACCTCGTCAAGATCCTGACCGACCAGAACGTCCGCGACTACGCCAAGACCTACATGCGGCGCCAGCTCGAAGCCACCGCGATACACGAGTTCTCCATCGTCGTGCCCGGCCTCCTCCAGACCGCCGGCTACGCCCGAGCCGTGATGGAGGCGGGCCTCGCGGGCGACTCCGGCCAGATCGGCGGCTTCGTCGGCAGACGACTGGAACGCCAGGCCGTACTCGACCAGCCCGACCCGCCCTGGATGATGATCGTCCTCGACGAGGCGTGCCTACGCCGCGACATGGGCGGCGGTCAGGTCATGCGGGACCAGATCGAGCACCTGATCACCATGTGCGAACGCCCCAACGTGAACATCCAGGTGCTTCCCATGAAGGCGACACCGGTGCCGGGTTCCGTCGCGCTCCTCACCCTTCCCAGAGGGGAACGCGGGGCATACACCGAAGGGTTCAGCGCCGGTAACTACACGGAGGAACCAGCCGAGGTGATGCGATTCCAGCGTGTCTATGATCTGTTGCAGCAGGGTGCGTTGGGCGTCCGGGCGTCCCTGGAACTGATGCGTGCTATCGCGAAGGAACACCATGACTGAAACCTCCCCGAGCTGGCACAAGAGCACGTTCAGCGGCGCCGACAACGACGCCTGCATCGAGGTCGCCGACAACCTCCCCGGCACCGTCCTCGTCCGCGACACCAAGGACCGCGCCAAGGGCGAGCTCACCGCCACCCACGCCGCCTGGTCCGCCTTCACCGCGTTCGCGGGGACGTACGCGGTCTGACGGCCGGACTCAACGCGCCTTCCGCTTCTTCCGGTTGGGGCGGGACACGCGCACCAGCGTGTCCAGTTCGCCCACGGCCGCGTGGAGGTGGGACGGGCCGCGGCGGAGGCGTTCGCCGGCGCACCACCAGGACAGTCGGCCGTCGGCGTCGCGCGGGTGCATGCCGAGGTCGTGGTCGGGGCACAGTGGCCATGCCTGCCACAGGCGCTCGACGACGGTCTCCTGGGCGGCGTCGGCGACGGCCTCCAGGGCGGTGGCGGGGTCGTCCGCGGCTTCCGGGGGGAGGGAGTTGCCGTGCCACTCGCCGTTGGCGAGGGCGATGTGGACGGCCTCCGGCTCGCCCTCGGCGTAGGGCGGAAGGGCCATCAGTCGCAGGGGTTCCCGGTCGGGCAGGGTCGCCGCCAGGTCCCGGTTGAGGAGGGCGAGGGCGCGGTCCCACGCGGGGTACTCGCCCGGTATGACGTGGCGGGACTGGAGGGGGTCGATGAAGGGGTTCATGGGGCCATCCTCGGGCCCGTCGCGCGGGTAGCTCGTTCGGGCCCGTCGTCGTGCGGGTGGGCGAGGGGGCTGGTCTGCTGGTCGGGAATCCCTTTCCCGGCAGGTACAGGAGCAGAACCATGGCCGTCATCGTCACCGTCGAGATTCCCGGTGGTACGCAGGCGCAGTACGAGGAGAACACCGCGCAGCTCAAGGCCGCGGAATGGTTTCCGCCGGCGGGGTTCATCGCGCACGCGGCGGGTCCGGACGGGACCGGCGGGTGGCGGGTGGTGGACTTCTGGGAGTCGGAGGACGACTTCCTGGCGTTCGTGGAGAACGCGCGGCCGATCTTCGAGCGGAACGGGATGCGGACGATGATCCCGAAGGTGCAGGAAGCCGTGAACGTGATGCTGCGCCAGTAGCGGCGAGCGGGCCGAAAACCCTTTGCGGGGCGGGTACGGGGGCGGCAGTCTCTCGGCCATGACCCGTCATTCCGACCGCCCTGCCGCGGACTCCGGCCTGCCCGCCGCCGGCCCCCGCCCCGTCGCGGACCTGTTCTCCGCCGACGGGCGCCTCAAGGCGATCCCGCGCAAGCCCGCCCGCCGGGAGGCGCTTCTCGCGCACCTGACCGAGACCCTGTTCGACGCGGAGCGGGACTACCGCGAACCCGAGGTCAACGAGGCCCTGCTCACCGTCCACGAGGACTTCTCGGCGCTGCGCCGGTATCTCGTCATCGGCGGCTTCCTCGCCCGGACGAAGGACGGTTCGGCGTACCGCCGACAGCAGCAGCCCGGCGTCCCCGGAGGCTCGATTCCCGCCGTCGCGTGACCGGCACGGTGGTGGCCGGGCTGCTGGCCGGCTACGGGATCGCGATTCCGGTGGGCGCCGTCGGGGCGCACCTGGTGGCGGTCGCGGCGCGCTCCCCGTGGCGTACGGGTGCGGGCGCGGCGCTGGGCATCGCCGCCGCCGACGGGCTGTACGCGCTGCTCGCGGTGCTCGGCGGGGCGGCCCTGGTCCCGGTCATCGCCCCGGTGACGACGCCGCTGCGGTGGATCTCGGCCGTGGTGCTCGTCGGGCTGGCGGTACGGGCGACGTGGACGGCCGTACAGGCGTACCGGGCGCGCTCGGCACCGACACGGGACGGAGCGGATGCCCCGCTCACCCCGGTCCGGGCCTTTCTCGCCTTCCTGGGCATCACGATCCTCAACCCGATGACCGTGATCTACTTCGCCGCCCTCATCCTCGCCCGGGGCCCTTCGGCCGCCTTGACCTTCACCGAAGGCGCCGTCTTCGTCGCCGCCGCCCTGCTCGCCTCCGTCAGCTGGCAGCTGCTGCTGTCGACCGGCGGGACCCTGCTCGGCCGGGTGCTGACAGGGCCGCGGGGCCGGCTGACGACGGCCCTCGCGTCGAGCACGCTGATCGCCGTGCTCGCCGTGGGACTGGTGAGATGACGGATGGCGGGCCGGTCCCCGGAGCCCGTGCCCCGGGAACCGGCCCGCCGCAGCTTCGCTAGCGGCTCGGGATGTAGGTGGCGCAGCTGCCGCCGCCGTAGGTGGCGATGAGGAGATCGGTGCCGGTCTTCGGACCGACGATGCCGTCGGCGGGCAGGCCGTCCCAACGCTGGAACGCCTTGATCGCGCCGGCCGTGTCCGGACCGAAGGCACCGTCCTCGGCGATCTGGTGGTAACCGGTCGAGGCGTACAGGTCGTTGAAGAGGTCCTGGAAGCACCGCACGCCGTTGTACGTGTTCGCCTGGCCGTAACCGATCCAGGGCGCGGAGGGGTTGGCCTGGGCCGGCGCGACCCACGCGCCCGCGGCGAGCGCGGTGCTCGCGGCCACGAATCCGAGTCGCGCCATCGGCGTCCTGACGTTCATAGGTAAGCCTCGATTCCTGCTGGTGTCGGCGTTCCGGCTGCCCCACACCCCCGTGCCGGGGCAACCACCATCACCCTGCCGCCCTCCTCCAACACCCCGCCAACAGACGATCAACGGCTTGCCAGGAAGTCGAAGTCGAGGAAGCCCTCCGCGTTCCGCTGAAGCCACCGCAGCGACCGCGCGCGGTCGTCCGCGCTGATCGATGCCGCTACGGCCAGCGCCCGATCGATCGTGCCCTGCGTGGTCGTGGTGCCGAGCCGCCGCTGCGCCAAGGCGAGCATCTCGTCGTCGATGTCGACCAGGATCTTGGACATCAGGGCCTCCGGTAGGTCGTCTCTGCCGACAGGGGGAGTATGCGTCGAACTGCCCACAGGCTGTCCCTTCCCGGCTGTCCCTCGTCGAGTCGCCGCGTTCCCGGGGTCCCGGGACGTCTCGGGGGGCGGTATCGCCTTGCTTCCGTGGGGGAGGAGGCGTCAGGCTCCTGCGCTGGTCGTCGGAACGGCGGCCCGGGGTGTCGGAATTTCGGGGGGAATCGTGACGGGGCGGGGACTGGGCGGGGGGCTGCGGCAGCGGCATCTGGCGATGATCGCGATGGGGGGTGCCATCGGGGCCGGGCTGTTCGTCGGTTCGGGCTTCGGGATCGCCGCGGCGGGGCCGGGGATTCTCGTGGCGTACGCGGCGGCGGGGGTACTGACGACGCTGGTGATGCGGATGCTGGGGGAGATGTCCGCGGCCCGCCCGGTGACGGGCTCGTTCGCGGAGCACGCGCGGCGGGCGTTCGGGCCGTGGGCGGGGCTGCTCGCCGGCTGGATGTACTGGGCGCTGCTGGTCGTGAGCGTCGCCGCGGAGGCCGTCGGGGCGGCGCACATCGTCGGCGGCTGGCTGCCGGGGGTGCCCGGCTGGGCGTGGGTGGCCCTCTTCATGAGCGTGTTCACCGTGAGCAACCTCGCCGGGGTGCGGAACTTCGGCGAGCTGGAATTCTGGTTCGCCGGACTGAAGATCGCCGCCATCGCCGGCTTCCTCGTCCTCGGCGCCGTCGTGCTCGCGGGGCTGCTGCCCGGCCACCCCTCGCCCGGCGCCGCGCACCTCACCGGCGACGGCGGCTTCCTGCCGCACGGCTGGCACGGCGTCGCCGTCGGCATGGTCGCGGCCGTGTTCGCCTTCGGCGGCCTGGAGACGGTCACCATCGCCGCGGCCGAGTCCGCCGACCCGGTCCGCGCCGTGCGGACGGGCGTACGGGCCGTCATGTGGCGGGTCGCGGTCTGCTACCTCGGCTCGATGGCCGTCATCGTCACCCTCGTCCCGTGGAACGCGCCGGGCGTGGCCGACGGCCCGTACGCCGCCGTGATGGACCGCATCGGCGTCCAGGGCGCCGCCGACCTCATGAAGGCCGTCGTCCTCGTGGCCCTCCTGTCGGCGATGAACGCCAACATCTACGGCTCGTCGCGCATGCTGTACGCCCTGGTCGGGCGCGGCGACGCGCCCCGCGCCCTGGGCCGGCTCCGTGCCGGCGTCCCCTACGCGGCCGTCCTCGCCTCCGCCGCCTTCGGCTTCGTCTCGGTCGTCCTCAGCCTGCTCTGGCCGCGCACGGTCTTCCCGTTCCTGCTCAACTCCATCGGCGCCGCGATCCTGCTCGTCTGGGCCCTGATCGCCGCGTCGCACCTGCGGCTGCACGGGCCTTCCGTACGATCCTGCCTCGCCCTCGCGGGCATCGGCGCGGTGCTGCTCTTCATGCTCGGCGACGCGGCCAGCCGCACCCAGCTCCTCACGACCGGCGGCTGGGCGGCCGCCCTGCTGGTCTGGGCGTGGATCAGGAGCGCGCGTACCGGGCCAGGAACAGATCCACTCCCGAGCTGATCACCCGCGTCAGCTCCGCGTCGTCGATCTCGGCTTCGGGCGAGAAGGTACGGACGAGCTGCGGCACGCCCAGCGTCGCCGCCACCAACTGCTGCACGGCGAGCACCGGGTCGGGCGCGTCGAGGGAGCCCCGCGCGTTCAGCTCGGTGAACGCCTCGACGAGCGGGCCGTTGTTCATGTCGTAGCTCACCCGGTACCAGAGCTGCCCGAGCTGCGGGAAACGGTCGATCTCGCCGATCACCAGGCGCCGCAGCGACATGATGTCCGGGCGCAGCAGGATCCGCGCCCAGTCCGTCGTGAGCTTCACGAGCGCGGCCCGCAGGTCGGGGGCATCCGCGATCGTGGAGTTGGACGGCTCCAGATCGGCGTACGTCTTCGGCAGGACACCGCCGATGACCGCGAGGAACAGCCGCTCCTTGCTGCCGAAGTGCTTGTAGATCGTCGCCTTCGAGACCCCCGAACCGCGGGTGATCGCGTCCATCGAGGCCGCCGAGTACCCCTCCGCCAGGAACTCCGCCAGAGCCGCGTCGATGATCGCCTGACGCTTGCGCGAGGCGGCGTCCGCGGGGTCCGGGATGATCGGGATGCCGTACTCGTCGGTGGCGTCCTGGGTCTCGGCTCCGGCTCCCATGGGGTGTCCTTACGAGGGGTGACGGGGGAACCGTCAGTATATGAACTGAACGGTTTGGTCTGCAAAGCTCGGGACGGGGCCCCTGCGGGGCGGCGGGCCGACACGGGGTGGGGCGGGGTCGGGCTCGCCGGTCGGGCGGCCGGTCGGCTGGTCCGCGTTGGCTGATCGGCTGGTCCGCCCGGCCGGGCGGCCGGGCGCCAGTCCGTCGGTCCGCGTGGCCGGTCCGCCGGTCCGCGTCTGACGGTCCGCCGGTCAGGTCGTCGGGGCGGCCAGGGCCGCCAGGGCCGGGCCCGCCGCCACGCCCGTCAGGAACGCCAGGTTGAACAGGCTGATCGCGAGGCCGTGGCGGGCCGTCGGCAGGCTGCCGGTCGCGGCACCGGTGAGGAGCCCCTGACCGCCCGCGGTGACGAGCGCGCTGGTCCCCGAGCCGACGAGGACGGCCACCGGCCACGGCGCGGTCAGGGCGAGGACGAGCGCGCCGGCCGAGCCGAGTGCCAGGAGGACGCGGACCCGGCGGGCCCCCAGGACCAGCGCCGAGCGGATCAGCAGCCAGGACAGCAGGGCCCCGGCGAGCGCCGCCAGCGACGCGGCCGCGCCCGTCTCCACGGAACCCCAGCCGGTGAGAGCGGCGACGCGGCGCGGAGCCGCGTACATCAGGGCGAAGTTGACCGTGGCGACGGCGAGCATGAGCCCGGCGGCGGCGCGGAAACGGCGGTTGCCGAGGATGTCGAGAGGGAGCGGGAGGGGACGGCTCCGGCGGCGGTCGTTCTTGGCGCTCGGGCCCGCGCCTGCGCTTGGGCTCGGGCCTGGGCTCGGGCTCTGGGCCCGGCCTGGGGTCGGGCTCTGGGTCTGGGACAAGCTCTGGGGCCGGCTCTGGGTCGGGCTCGGGGTCCGGGGCTGGCTCGTGCTCGGGCTAGGGAGATGGGGCTGGGGCCGGCTGTGGCCGTCGCCTTCGCCCCGGACCACGGACGCGCCCTGTCCCTCTTCCGCCAGGCGGAGGGCCGGGAGGAGGGCCAGGAGGCTGAGGAGGGGAAGGATCAGGGCCGCGCGCCAGCCGAGGGCGCCGGCGACGGCCGCTCCGGCGAAGAGGCCGACGGTGCCGCCGGCCGCGCTGCCGATGGCGACGAGACCGGGGGTGCGGCCGGTGGAGTCCCGGCCGGCGAGCTGGAAGGCGGCGACGTTCAGGCCCGCCGCGCCCGCCGCCTCCAGGGCCCGGCCCGCGACCGACAGGGGGAGGCCGGGCGCGAGGAGGACGAGCAGCGCGCCGAGGACGACGAGGACGGCGGCGGCCCGGATGACCCCGGCCGGGCCGTGCCGCCGCCCCGCCGTGGCCGACAGGAGGGGTGTCCCGGCCGCCATGCCGAGCCCGAACGCCGTCATCAGCCAGGCCGCCGACGCCGGCGAGACGGCCAGCTCGCGGGCCGCCTCCGGCAGGGCGAGACTCGGACCGGACACGCCCATCGCGGCGGGCGCGGCGAGCGCCGCCAGAAGCAGGCCGGTCCTGGCCCCACTGCGCGGAGCCGCCGTACGCGCGGGTGCCGACAGGGCGGTCACGACGCCATCCGCCCCATCAGGCCCCGCCTGAAGTCCTGCTCCGCCTGCCGGAGTTCGGCGACGGTGTTCATCACGAACGGTCCGCTGCGGGCCACCGGCTCGCCGATCGGCTCACCGGCGAGGACGAGCACCTCGGCCGCCCAGCCGGAGCCCGTGGCGCCGGGGGCCGTACCGGCCGGGGGCGTGGCGACTGGGGTCGTACCGGCGGGAGTTGTGGCGCCGGGGGCGGTATCGGCGGAGCCCGCGCCGCCCGGGGCCGTTCCGGCGGAGGCAGTGGCGCCCGGAGTCGTACCGGCGGGGTCCGATCCGGCCGTCGGGTCCTCCTCGGTGCCAACCGCGTGGACCGTGAAGCGTTCGCCGTCGCGGGCGAGGACCGCGAGGTGGCCGTCGGCGAGGTGTTCGCCGGCGACGGTGGCCGCGCCTCGGAGGACGTACACCATCGCGTTGTGTCCGGCGGGGACGGTGAACTCGGCGCGGCCGTCGGGTGCGAGGCGCCCGTGGACGACGAGGAGCGGGGTACGGGTCGCGAACGGTCCGGTCGCGCCGTGGCTGCTCCCGGCCAGGACGGTCAGCGAGGCGCCCTCGGGGGTGACGGCGACGGGGAGGTCGGCGGCCTCGGCGTTCTGGCTGTGCGGCGGGACGCCCTTGAGGCGGGCGGGGAGGTTCACCCAGATCTGGAGCATGTGCTGCCGCCCGCCCGCGGCGAGGAACTCCTCGGTGGGCAGGGCCTCGTGGACGATCCCGGAGCCGGCGGTGAGCCACTGGACGCCGCCGGCGCGGACGACGGCCCGGTGGCCCCGGGAGTCGGCGTTCGCGATGTCGCCGTCGAGCACGTACTGGATCGTCTCGAAGCCGCGGTGCGGATGCGGGGGCGCGCCCTTCGCCTCGCCGGGGCCGAGGTCGGTCGGGCCGACCTGGTCGACCATCAGGAAGGGGTCGACGAAGGGGACGTCCTCGGTCGGGAAGGGGCGGCGGACCGGGAATCCGGCGCCTTCGTACGTGTGGAGGGGGCGGGTGGCGCGGGCGACGGTCCGCTCGGTGACGGTCCGGTCGGCGGCGACGGCGGGGGACTCGCTCGGGTGAGTGGCCATGCGTCGAATGAACTACACGATTCAGTTCACTGTCAATACTGAACCGTTTGGTTGACAGACTGAACCGATCGGTTTAGCTTCATGGTCGTCGAGTCCGGCACCCGCCGGCTCACCCGACGAACTGGGGGGTTCCCATGTCCACGTCCACGATCCTCGCCATCTCCGGCTCGCTCCGCGCCGACTCGCACAACACGCAACTGCTGCGCGCCGCCCAGAAGTTCAACCCCGGCGGTCTGGAGATCGAGATCTACGAGGGCCTGCGCGACCTCCCGCCGTACGACCTCGACCTCGACACCCCCGAGCTGCGGCCGGCCGTCGTCGACGAGCTCCGCCGCCGCGTCACCGAGGCGGACGGCCTGCTCATCGCCACCCCGGAGTTCAACTACTCCGTCCCCGGCGTCCTCAAGAACGCGCTCGACTGGCTGAGCACCGACTGGACCCGCACCGAGGGGCTGCCCCTGAGCCGCAAGCCCACCGCGATCCTCGGCGCCGGGCCGGGCAGCTTCGGCACCGTCCGGGCGCAGCTCGCCCTGCGCCAGATCCTCGTCTGCACGGACAACGACGTCGTCGTGAAGCCCGAGGTCCACGTCTTCCGCTCCCACGAGCGCTTCGACGCCGACGGCAACCTCACCGACGAGGCCACCATCGAGCTCCTCCAGGGCCTCCTGACGAACCTCCGGGCCAAGATCGACACGGTGGCGGTCCGCGCATGACGTCCCCCGCCACCGTCACGTACGTCGGAACGGCGACGATCCTCCTCCGCCTCGGCGACCTCACCGTCCTCACCGACCCCGCCTTCGACCCGGCCCCCGCCGACTACCCCGGCGCCCGGCCCCTCCGCCGCACCGCCGGCCCCGCGCTCACCGCCGATCAGCTGCCGCCGATCGACCTGGTCCTGCTCTCCCACGACCAGCACTTCGACAACCTCGACCTCGCCGGCCGCGACGTCCTCGCCCGGGCCGCGACCGTCCTCACCACACCCGAGGCCGCCGAACGCCTCCTCGGCGACGACGGCGACGGCCGGCCGGCCGCGCGGATCGAGGGCCTCGCGCCCTGGGAGAGCCGGAGCGTCACTGCCGGGGCCACCACCGTGACCGTCACCGCCACCCCCGCCCGCCACGGCCCGGAAGGCACGGAACACGTCACCGGCCCCGTCACCGGCTTCGTCGTCCAGTACGACGGCGGGACCCTCTACGTCTCCGGCGACACCGTCCGCCACGACGCCCTGGCCGACATCGGTGCCCGCTTCACCCTCGACACCGCCTTCCTCCACCTCGGCGACGCCCACTTCCCCACCACCGGCGACCGCGCCTTCTCCATGAGTGCCCGCGAAGGCGCCGCCCTCGCCCGCACCCTCGGCGCCCGCACCGTCGTCCCCCTCCACTTCGACTCCTGGGCCCACCTCGCCGAAGACCCCGCCCGGATCGACGAAGCCTTCGCCGCCCCCGACCTCGCGGGCCGCCTCCGTCGCCTCCGGCCCGGCGTGGCCGAAACGCTCTGACCGCCTGGCCGACACCATGCGATCTTCGGTAACTGTCGGCAGGGGGCCGACACTTGGGGGGAGTACCCCCTGAAAACACGTCCGGCCTTCCTCGCTCTGCGCGGGGGAGGCCGGACGTGTTTTTCAGGGGGTGCGGAGGGCGCGGGCGGTGAGGGTGACGGTGCCGGCGAGGGCGAGGGTGGCGCAGGCGGCGAGGACGCCGCGGTGGGAGCGCCAGGAGAGGACGGACCAGGTGGACTGGGCGGAGAGGAGGGAGCCGGTGCTGACCCAGGAGCCGATGGAGCCGAGGGAGGCGGCCGAGCCGATGGAGCCGACGGAGAGGACGGAGCCGACGGAGCCGATGGAGAGGGCTGAGCCGACGGAGCCGATGGAGAGGAAGGAGTCCCGGGACCAGAGGGACAGGCAGGACCGTGTCGAGGCGGGTCGGTGGGTGGTCATGCGGCGATCCTAGGCACGGGCGGGGCGGCCCGCGTGGATTCGGGCCCGGACCGGCGATGAGTTCGGCCCGTGCGGACGGTCTCCCCCTTGTCGGTATGGCGGCACGAGGAGGATGGACGTGGAGCAGTTGTTGAGGGTGCAGAACTTCAATGTCTCCGGTGACGGGTACGGGGCCGGGGTGGGGCAGAGCCTGGAGCGGCCGTTCGGGCACGCGGACCCGGGGGCGATGTTCTCGTGGGCGGGGGCGACGGCGAGCTGGCCGATGCGGACGGACCCCGGGGGCAGCCGGGGTCTCGACGACTACCTCACGCGGGACTACGCGCGGAACATCGGGGCGGAGATCATGGGGCGGAACAAGTTCGGGCCGCAGCGCGGGCCGTGGCAGGACCACGAGTGGCAGGGCTGGTGGGGCGACGAGCCGCCGTTCCGTACGCCGGTGTTCGTGATGACGCACCACACGCGTCCGTCGTTCACGCTGTCGGACACGACGTTCCACTTCGTGGACGACGAGCCGGTGAAGGTGCTCGCGCGGGCGCGGGAGGCCGCGGAGGGCAAGGACGTGCGGCTCGGGGGCGGGGCGGCGACGATCCGGGAGTTCCTGGACGCCGGCCTCGTCGACACGCTGCACGTGGCGGTCTCGCCGGTGGAGCTCGGCGCGGGGTCGCGGCTCTGGGAGTCCCCGGACGAGCTGGACGACCGGTTCCACCACGAGGTCGTGCCGAGTCCTGGCGGTCGGGTGACGCACCACCTGTTCTGGCGGCGGTGACGGGTACGGGCACGGGCGGTCCCCGGCCGCCGGTCAGTCCTCGATCAGCGGCGAGACGGGGCGCTCGAAGAACGTCTCCAGCACGACGGTGGCCTGGGTGCCGCTGACGCCGTCGATGGCGTAGATGCGGCGCAGGACGTCCTGGAGCTGTTCGGTGCCGGCGGTCCTGACCTTCACGAGGACGGAGGCGCTGCCGGCGATGACGTGGGCCTCCAGGATCTCGGGGAGGGCGGCGAAGGCGTCGGCGGAGTCGCCCATCCAGGAGGTGGAGTCGACCATCACGTAGGCCAGGACGGCACTGCCGACGGCGGCGGGGTCGACGTCGGCGGCGGTGCGCCGGATGACGCCGCGTTCGCGGAGTTTCCGTACGCGTTCGTGGGCGGCTCCGGCGGAGAGGCCGGCGGCCTGGCCCAGGGCGGCGTAGGACTGGGTGGCGTCCTGCTGGAGTCGGGCCAGCAGGACGCGGTCGATGTGATCCACGACTCTCCGTTCGGTGATGTGTTGTCATGACCGTAGCTCATCCAGCAGTGTTGACTCTGAGCGGGATGTGGTTCGGCACATGATGTCGGTGCGAAGGGGAAGGGTTCCATGACCAGCGAACGCCCTGGGCTGTACGAGATGCTCGACGACCGGTTCCGCACCGGGCGGTGCATGAACGGCGACGACGCGCTGGAGGTGCTGTACACCGGCTGCCGCTGGGCCGAGGGGCCGATCTACGTGCCCGCGTGGCGGCAGGTGGTGTGGAGCGACATCCCCAACGACCGGATGCTGCGCTGGGACGAGGAGACGGGCGCGGTGGCCGTCTTCCGCCGCACCGCCGGGCACACCAACGGCAACACGCTCGACCGCGAGGGCCGGCTGGTCACCTGCGAGCAGGGCAACCGCCGGGTGACCCGGACCGAACACGACGGCACCGTGACCGTCCTCGCGGACCGGTGGAACGGCAAGCGGCTGAACAGTCCGAACGACGCGGCGGTCAAGTCCGACGGGTCGATCTGGTTCTCCGACCCGGACTTCGGCATCACCAGCGACTACGAGGGCCACCGGGCGCAGAGCGAGATCGGTGCCAACAACGTCTACCGGATCGACCCGGCCACGGGTGACGTGCGGCTGGTCGCCGACGGCTTCGGGGCGCCGAACGGGCTGGTCTTCTCGCACGACGAGCGGCAGTTGTACGTCTCCGACACCCGGGCGGGCCTCATCCGGGTCCTCGACGTGCGCGACGACGGGACGCTGTCCGAGGGGAAGGTCTTCGCCGACGCGGCGCGCCGCGAGCGCGCGCGCTTCGACAACCTCCGCTTCGACGACGAGGGCCGTCTGTGGGCCGCCGCCATGAATGACGGCGTGCACTGCTACGACCCCGACGGCACCCTCATCGGCCGGCTGAACGTCCCCGAGGCGGTCGCCAACATCTCCTGGGGCGGCGCCAAGCGCAACCGCCTCTTCATCGCCGCCGAGACCAGCCTCTACTCGGTGGTCATGGCCGTCACCGGCACCCACCCGACGGGGCCGGGCCGCCGGCCCTGGCCGGACCGGACGGCCTGACGGAGTCAGGGCGACACGAGCTCGCCGAGCCGCTCCATCGCCCGCTCCAGCTCGCCACGCGCCCCGAACGGGACGAGCGCGGCGCGGCCCGGGACGCGTACGCCGCCGGTGAGGGCGACCCGGGTCCCGCCGTCGCCCTCCGCGACGGCGGCCATGCCGATGACCAGGAAGCGGCTCTGGAGCCAGCACCAGCCGGGCCGCAGCACGCCGTGGAAGCGGGCCCGCAGGCCGTAGCGGCTGCGGGCCAGGGCCTCGACGCGGTCGCCGTCGGCGCGGACGATCCTGACCGCGCGCATGTCCGGCTGGAAGTCCCCGAACCCGCCCTCCAGGTCGCTCATCACGCCCCACACGACGGGGAGTTCCGCGGGCAGGACGCGCTCGACGAGGCGGGCGCCCCGGACCCCCGCGGTCATGACGTGGAGCCGCCGTACGTCGTCGATCATGCCGTCCGTCATGCGGACCACGCCTTTCTGAAGCTCTGCCGGGCCCGGTGCAACCGGGACTTCGCGGTACCGGCGGGGACGCCGAGAACGGCCGCCGCGGACTCCTCGTCGAGACCCTCGACGTCGCGCAGCACGAGGACCGCCCGGTGCTGCGGCGAGAGCCGGGAGAGCACGTCGTCGATGTCGGCGGCGAGTTGGGGATCGCCCCGCTCGGGTACGTCGGTCAGTTCGGCCGGACGGTGCCGGGCGGCCCGTACCGCCTCGCGTACGGCGATCGTCCGCACCCAGCCGTAGAGCGCCTCGGGTTCCCGCAGGGACCTCAGCCGGGTGAAGACGGCGACCAGCGCCTCCTGGGTGGCGTCGGGGCCGTCGTCGAGCGCGATCGGACGGCAGATCCGGGCGATGTACGGGGTGAGGTGGTCGAGCAGGTCGTGCAGGGCGAGGGTGTCGCCGCGCCGGGCCGCCCGGGCGAGCGCGACGCCCCGCTCCCGGGCCGGGTCAGCGGCGGAGCTCACGGAGCACCGCCCAGCCGAGCCCCAGGCACAGGGGCGTGTAGACGAGGGCGTTCAGCCAGGGGAACACCGGCCCGGCCCCGTCCTTGCCGAGGACGGCCCACCCGACCCCCACGGCCCCGCGCGCCAGCAGCCCGGCGGCGAAGGCGCCCGTGACCAGCCGGGGAATCCTGCCGCGCCGGTCCCGCCCGAACGCGTACACCCCGGCGCCCGCGACCCCCTCCAGTACGGCCGGCGGCAGCACGACGGCCGGCCCGAAGGACACCACGCTCCCGAGGACGGCGAGCGACAGCCCCCGCTCGCCGTCGGCGGGCCAGGTCGCCCCGGTGGCCCAGTACACGTGCACCAGCGCGAGGACGGCGAGCAGTACCGCGCTCGCCCGGGTCGTCCGGGGCATCCGGCCCGCGCCGGTGGTGCCGCCCGCGCGTCCCTGTTCCGTGACCGCCATCGCTGTCTCCTCGTCTCCTCCGTGTCGAAAGCCGACACCCGAAGGAGGGGACGGGGAGGCCGTACGTTCCCTGTGTCCCGCGTCACACGCGGGGCCGGTCCCGGGGCGGCCGCCGGGCCGCGTCAGTCGTTCCAGAAGCCGAAGCGGCCCCGGCGGGTTTCGTCGGTCTCCTTCTGTTCCTTGGCCACGGCGCGGACGCTGTCGCGGAGCGGCCCGTCGAGGTGGTCGGCGAGGGCGCGGGCGGCGCTGTCGAGTGCGTCGAGGAGCGGGGTGTAGTCGGCGGCGATGGCGGCGCCGAGGGAGCCGCTCGCGGCGAGCGCGTCGAGGTCGTACATGGCGCGGGCGAGGGTCGTCGTGGTCTTGCCGCGGAGGTGTTCGGCGGCCTTGGCGAGGCCGTCGGCGGCGCGCTTGTGCTCGTCGTGGTCGACGAAGACGTTCCAGCTGCTCGCGGTCGTGCCCGAGAGGCGGCCGGGATGGCTCGCGTCGCCTCCTCGGGCGATCCCGGCCCCCGGGCCGATGCCGCCTTCCGCGCCGCCGCCCGCCCCGCCGCCCGCCGCGCCCCCGGCGGCGCCGCCCGCTCCGGCGATCCCGGCCCCCGCGCCGATGCCGCCGCCGGTCGCCCCGGCGATCCCGGCGCCGCCGCCGACGCCGGGGGCCACGCCCCCGGACGCGCCGCCGAGGAGGGCGGGGATCGTCGGCAGGGCGACGACGTCGGCCGCTCCCCGTACGAGGGACGCGCCCGCGTGGGCGTCGGCGGTGGTCGTCCGGACGTTCTCCTCCAGGTCCTCCCGGCTGACGTCGATGTGCCGCTGGAGGGTGCTGTCGGGGGGTGTGGTGGCGATGTCGGGGTGGATGTTCCTGAGGTAGGCGACGATGTCCTGGGCCCGGTGCTTGCCGATGGCGATGGTGTCGCCGCAGCTCTGGATGCCGGCGGCGATCTCGATGGCGGCGCCGGCTGTCTGGCCGAAGCAGGTGTGGACGCGGGCCCAGTGCTCCTCCAGTGCCTTCATCGCCTCGCCGCGCCCGCTGGAGAGCAGCCGTTCCACGGCCTTGTTCGCGTCGGCCCCGTCGTTCCCGAGGGACGACGAGTAGGAGCGCAGGCGGTCGTCGGCGTCGGAGGACCGGTCCTCGTTCGCCTCGATCCAGGGCAGTGCGTACTGGCGCATCAGCGCCTTGTCCTCGTCGGTCCGTTCGATCGCCATGGTGCGAACTCCCCCCGAGCCGGCCGCTGTCGGGCATCGACGGTCTCATGTGGCCGGTGCACCTACAAGGGGCGGGCGGGGGCTTCGCGCGGTGGGGCGAGGGCCCGCTCTCAGTCGATGTGCACGATCTGGAACGCCTCCGCCATGCGGCCCGCGGGGAGGCCGCCGGCCGTCGCGTGCTCGCCGAGCCAGGTGCGCAGGAGGCCGGCGAGGTCGTCGAAGTGGGCGGTCTGGGAGGTGTGGATGCGCAGGGCCTCGACCTTGCGGTCGAAGACGGAGGTGACGTCGACGTACTGGTTCGGCGTGGGGCCGGTCATCAGCCACAGTTCGTGGACGGTCCAGGGTTCGAGCCCCTCCTCCCTGAGGAGTTCGGGGTGGGCGAAGGGGTTGCGGGCCTCGGGGTACACCGCGCGCAGGCAGGCGTCCCCGACCGCGCGGTGGTCGGGGTGCAGGTCGGCGACGCGCGCCCAGTTGATCTCGGGCGAGGGGATGACCGCCCGCTGGGGGCGTACTTCGCGGATGACCCGGCACAGGTCGCGGCGCAGCTCGACGGAGGCTTCCACGAAGCTGTCGGGGTAGCCGAGGAAGCGGACGTCGGCGACGCCGCTGAGCTTGGCGGAGTGGACCTGTTCGGCGCGGCGCAGGTCCGCCATCGCCTGCCGGGGGAGCCGGTCGTCGTAACCGCCGGCGCCGCCGTCGGTGACGATGCAGTACGTGACGCGGGTGCCGCGCTCGATCCACTGCATGACCGTGCCGCTGACGCAGAACTCGATGTCGTCCGGGTGTGCGGCCACGACCAGCAGGGATTCGGGCGCGCCCCGGTCGGTGAGCTGGGTGAGATCGGTCGCCAAGTCCTCCATGCGCCCAGCCTGTTGGGGTGGCCGGGGGCGTCGCAAGGTCAACTCGTGGCGTGAACCGGACATGGCACTTACGCGCCATTCAAAAACTTGGTAGATTCAAATCATTGAGGTCGACCAGTGTGGCAAGTGCGTGAAGGCGTCCAGGACAGACACTTCGGATTCGGAGGCGACCGCCATGTGCAGGATTCTCGGCTCCTTCGCCGCGGGGGCGGACCGGCCCGACCCCGCCGAGCTCTCGGCGGTCTCGGCCCGCCAGCGGCACGGCGGACCCGACGAGCACCACGTGCTCAGCGGACCCGGCTGGTCCCTCGGCTGCGACCGGCTCGCCGTCACCGACCCGTGCGGCGGACAGCAGCCCTACCGGCTGCCGCACCTCCCCGGCATCCTCGCCGTGCTCAACGGCGAGATCTACAACCACGCCGAGCTGCGCCGCGCGCTCGCCGCCCGCGGCCACCGGTTCCCCGACCTCTGCGACGGCACCGTCCTCCCCGCGCTCTACGCCGAGTACGGCCCCGCCTTCGCCGAACACCTCGACGGCATGTTCGCCGTCGCCGTCCTCGACCTGCGCCCCGGCGGCACCCGGCTCGTCCTCGCCGTCGACGACATGGGCATGAAACCCGTCCACCTGCACCACGACCCCACCGACGGCTCCACCCGCTTCGCCTCCGAGATCCCCGCCCTCCTCGCCTTCGAAGGAGTACGGATCTCCCCGCGCGACGACGCCCTCGACACCGTCCTCGCCACCCGCACGTCCTTCTCCACCCACACCGCCCTCGACGGCGTCAGCGTCCTGCCGCCCGGCGCCACCGCCCTCGTACGGCCCGGCGCCGCACCCGTCGTCCGCCGCCGCGGCGCCCACCGCGCGACCCCCGCCGGCGACACCCAGGACGTGCTGCGCCACGAGGTCCGCCGGCTCGCCCGCGCCGAGGTGCCCGTCTGCGCCATCACCAGCGGCGGCCTCGACTCCGGGCTCGTCACCGCGCTCGCCGCCGAACACGCCCGCGAGACCGACGCGCCGCCGCTGCACACCTTCCACCTGACCTACCGGGGCCGGTGGCCCGGATCCGAGGCCGCGTACGCCCGCTCCGTCGCCCGCCGGGCCAGGACCGTCCACCACGAGGTCGCCGTCGACCCCGACGAACTCGGCTCCCTCCTCACCCGGACCGTCCGCCACCTCGGCCAGCCCAACGCCGACCCCATCACCCTCTCCACGTACGCGCTCTTCCGCGCCGTCCGCCAGAACGGCTTCACCGTCGCCCTCACCGGCGACGGCGCCGACGAACTCTTCGGCGGCTACGACCGGATGCGCGCCGCCCTCGCGGCCCCCGCCGGCGCCGACTGGGCCGGCGCCTACACCGACGCCCTCTCGGCCGCCCCGCGACTCCTCCGCGAGCACCTCTACACCGCCGACTACCGCGCCCACATCGCCGATCAGGGCTCCGCGGCCGACCGCATCGAACAGGAACTGCGCTCCGCCGAGGCCGTCGGCGAGGACCGGCTCACCGCCATGACCGCCTTCGAGACCCGCTGGCGACTCCCCGCCTACCACCTGCGGCGCGTCGACCACCTCTCCATGGCCTGGGCCGTCGAAGCCCGCATGCCGTTCTGCCAGCCCTCCGTCGTCGCCCACGCCCGCTCCCTGCCGACGCCCGCGCGCACCGGCAAGGCCGCGCTGTACGAAGCCGGCGCCGAACTCCTGCCCGCCGGCGTCCTGCGGCGGCCCAAACAGCCCTTCACCCTGCCCGTCGCCGCCATGCTCGCCCCCGGCAGCCCCCTCCTCGACACCGTCCGCGAACTCCTCTCCCCGGCCCGCCTCGTCCTCGGCGGCAAAGTCCGCGCCGACCGCGTCCGCGCACTCCTCGCCCGCCACCTCGAACGCCCCTCCCACCACGACGCCCAGGCCCTCTGGGCCCTCGCCGTCCACGAGCTCTGGACGGAGGTCGTCCAAGGCATGCGCATCCCCCTCGGCTGCGCGGCATGACCCCTGCGACCCCGCCGGTTCCCGTGACCGTCGTACGCGCGGAAGACGCCCCCGGCCCCACCCTCGTCGTGCGGCTCGACCGACTGCCGCCCGGGGCACTGGCCTCGACGGGCGAGCTGGCACGGCTGCGGCGCGCTCTCGCCGGGACGGCCCACGCGCGGATCGACAAGATCGCCGTCTACGGCCCCGACGCCGGCGCGCTCCGCTACCGCTTCGTCCAGGCCCTCCCCGGCGGGAGCTTCGACTTCCGGGCCGGCTGCGGGCACTCGCTGCTCGCGTGCGTCGTCGCGGACGGACGCGCCGGACCCGTGACCGTGCGGGCCCTCACCACGGGCGACACGGTGCTGTGCGAGCCGCAGGGAGACGCGTACACGCTCAGCTTCCTGAGAGCGCCGGACGGGCCGGGCACGCTCCCCACGGGCAGGCGCGTCGACGTCCTCGACGGTGTGCCGGTCTCGGTCGTGCGGTACGGCAACCCGTACGTGTTCGTCGACGCCCGCCACCTGCCCGCGGCGGAGGACGCGCTCCGGGACCGGCTCCTGGCCCTGAGGGCGGCGGGCGCCCGTCTCCTGGGACACCCGCCGCACTCCGCGCTGCCCAAGATCGCCGCGTTCACGGCGGGCCCCGGCGGGCTGGCCGTCCGGGCCCTCACCGTGGGCGGCTGGCACCCCCGCCTGGCCGTCACCGGCGCCGCCGCGCTCGCCGCGGCGGGCGCGATCGGAGGCACGGTCGTACCGCCCGCCGACGGTCCGGTACGGACCCCCGGCGGCACCGTCACGGTGTCCGCCGCGCACGACCGCGTCCGGGTCCACCACAAGCGCGCGAAGGTGCTGGAATGCCTGGAACTGCCGTGGCGCATCCACGCAACGGCGTGAACGCGCACCCCGCCCACCGGGTTCGGGGGCTCTTTCCTCTGCCACGCTGAAATGGACCGGCAATCGGTATCCGTGGGGAGAGCAGACACACATGAAATTCGAGAATCTGCGTGTCGTCGTGACCGGAGCGTCCCGCTATTTCGGTCGCGCGCTCGCCGTCGGATTCGCCCATCTCGGCGCCGAGGTCTATGTGTCGGCGAGGACCGTCGAGGCCGCCGAACGGACCCGCGCGGAGGTGATGGGTTCGGCACGTGACCGTATCCACGCGTTCGGCTGCGACCTGAGCAGGCCGGCGGAGATCCGGGAGTTCGCGGCGAAGGTCGGCGAACGCACCGACCGCGTCGACCTGTTGGTGAACAACGGGGCGCGCTGGCTCGACGGCATGGACCTGGAGGCGGCCAGCGACGCCGAGATCGTGGAGACGATCGAGTCCACCGCCGGCGGCACGGTCCTGATGGTCAAGCACTTCCTGCCGCTGCTCCGCGGCTCGCTGCGGCCCGACATCGTGAACATGGTGGCCGTCCGCGACGCCCTGGGAGCCTCCGCGGCGACCGCCGGCGCCGCGCACGAGGCGTTCTGGGCGGCGAAGAGCGCCCAGGCCGGCTTCGCGGACATCCTGTCGCGGCGGCTGCGGCCGTCCGGGGTGCGCGTCTTCTCGCTCTTCCCGCCGGACTTCTCGACGTCGGACCCGCGGTTCGCGGAGTGGGACGGCTCGAACCCGGACGGGATGGCACCCGACGAGAAGCTCACCACGCAGGCCCTCTTCGAGTGCATCGTCTACGCCGTCGAGCAGCCCCGCGACTGCTTCATCCGCTCGTTCCACTTCGAGCCCCGCTGACCGCCCCAAGAAACCGTGACCCGCTGACCGCCCTGCGCCGACAGCGCCCCGCCGCACGCGACCGCTGAAGCCCACCGCACCACAGCGTCAAGGAGGTCCCATGAGCACCCCTGTCTGGATCACCGCGACTCCTCCCGCCACCCACGGCGAACTCCACATCGGCCATCTCGCCGGGCCGTACGTCGCCGCCGACGTCCTCACCCGCTTCCTGCGGGCGGAGGGCGAGGCGGTCCGGTTCACCACCGGCACCGCCGACCACGCCTCGTCCGTCGAGGTACGGGCGCTGCGGCACAACCGCAAGCCCGAGGAGGTCGCGGAGGGCTACCGTGCCGCGATCACCGCGGACTGGCTCCGCTCGGGCGTGGAGTTCGACCACATCGTGCGCCCGCGCCGCGACAAGGGCTACGGACGCTGGGTGCAGGACCTGTTCGGCCGGCTGTTCGCCCAGGGGGTCATCGCGCCCCGCACCCGGCTCCTGCCGTACTGCGAACCGTGCGACCGCTGGCTGTACGGGGCCCACGCGACCGGCAGCTGCCCGCACTGCGGTGCGGTCAGCGACGGCGGCATGTGCCACGAGTGCGCCCGCCCCAACGACGGCGGCGACCTCATCGCGGCCCGCTGCGCGCTCTGCGACACCCCGGCGGTGGCCCGCCGTTGCCGCCGGCTCTACGTACCCCTGGAGCCCTTCCGCGAGACGCTCGCCGACTACTGGGCGACGGCCGGGCTGCCGCCGCGCCTCGCCGCGCTCTGCGAGTCGCTCGTCGAGGACGGCCTGCCGGACATCGCCGTGGGCCACCCGGCCGAGTGGGGCCTGCCGGTGCCCGTCGAGGGGTTCCCCGACCACCGCATCGACGGCTGCTTCGAGGCCGCCGCGATGCACCTCTTCGGCTACGACACCACGGGCCCGCTGCCCCGCCGCGCCATCCACTTCTGCGGCTTCGGGCACGCCTTCTGCCACGCGGTGCTGCTGCCGGTGCTCCTCCTCGCGCAGGACATCAAGCTGCCGCAGGACTTCAACGTCAACGAGTCGTACGTCATCGAGGAAGGCGTCCAGGAGGGCAACGTCTGGGCGCTCGACCTGCTCACCGAGTACGGCTCCGACACCCTGCGCCGGCACGTCCTGCAGGCCCGCCCGCTGGGCCGCCGCACGGTCTTCCACCGGGAGCGGCTCGCCGCCGCCCGCCGGGAGCTCGACGAGAGCTGGAACAGCTGGCTCTCGCGGCTCTTCGCGTCGGTGCGCGAGGAGTGCGGCGGGCTCGCCCCGCAGGCGCTGCCCGGCGGCACCGGCTGGGACGTCCTGGAGCGCCGGCTGCACCGGGGCGTGGACGATCTGCGCGAGGCGTACGGCCCCGACGCGTTCGACCCGCGGCGGGCGGTCGCGGTCCTCGACGAGATGGTCCGCTCGGTGGCCGACTTCGGCCATGTGAACGCCCACGAGCGCTGCCGCCCCAGCACGTCCTGCCGTCATCTCCCCGCTCTCGCCGCACAGTTGGCGGTGGCCTCGGCGCTGTCCGCGTGGGCCCGGCCGGTGATGCCCGAGGGCGCCGACCGGCTCGCGGCGGCGCTCCAGGCGGAGCCGGGCCGCCCGGTCGACTGGCAGGCCCTGTCGGCCCCGCTGCCGGGGACCAGGCTGGCGCCGCCCTCGGGCCCGGTCTTCGGCTTCTGACCCGGGGCCCGCCCGGCAACGGGACCCGCAGTCGTATTCCGTATCCCGCACCCGTATCCCGCAACCCGCAACCCGCACCCGTAACGCGTCACTCGCACCCCGCACTCCGCACCGACGTACGACCCCGCACCCCGCACCCCGCACCCGTACGACCCCGCACCCTCACCCACCCTGCCGCGTGACCGTGCGCGCGCGAGCGACGCGCAGGGACACGTGGCCCCCCACTCCACAGGAGCTCCACGTGTCCCTGCGCGTCGCCATGCTCAGCGTCCACACCTCCCCGCTCCACCAGCCCGGGACGGGGGACGCCGGCGGGATGAACGTCTACATGGTCGAACTCTCCCGGGCCCTGGCCGAACAGGGCGCGGAGGTCGACCTGTTCACCCGCTGCCGGGGCGAGGACCGGCCCCCGCTCGTGGAACTGGCCCCGGGGGTGCGGGTCCGCCATCTGCACGCCGGGCCGCGCGGTCCGCTGCCGAAGGAGGCCATGCCCGATCTGGTGGTGCCGTTCTCGCTGGCGCTGCTCAAGGAGGAGCGGCGCTACGACCTGGTCCACTCGCACTACTGGCTCTCCGGGCAGGCGGGCCGGATCGCCTCGGTGGGCTGGCGCGTCCCGTTCGTGCACACCGCGCACACCCTGGCGCGGGTCAAGAACGCGTCGCTGGCCGCGGGCGACACCCCGGAGCCGGAGCTGCGGGTGCGCGGCGAGCACCAGGTGGTGGGCGCCGCCGACCGGCTGATCGCGAACACGGCCGACGAGGCGGAGGCGCTGCGCACGCTGTACGGGGCGGAGGGGGAACGGACCGAGGTCGTGCGGCCCGGGGTCGACCTGCGCACCTTCCACCGGGGCGACGGGCGGGCGGCCGCACGGCGGCGGCTCGGGCTTCCGGCCGGTGCGTTCGTGCCGCTCTACGCGGGACGCATCCAGCCGCTGAAGGGTCCGGACGTGCTCGTGCGTGCGGTCGCGGAGCTGCTGCGGGAGGCCCCGGACCTGCGGCGCAGGCTGCTGGTGCCGGTGATCGGAGGGCATTCGGGGGCGACCCGTGAGGGCACGGCGTGGCGGCTCGCGGAGGAGCTGGGCGTCACCGACGTGCTGCGGCCCTGCCCGCCCGTACCGCAGGCGGTGCTGGCGGAGTGGTACCGGGCGGCGGACGTCCTGGTGGTGCCGTCGCGCAGCGAGTCGTTCGGGCTGGTGGCCCTGGAGGCGCAGGCGTGCGGGACACCGGTGCTCGCGGCGGCCGTCGGCGGGCTGCCGACGGCGGTGTGGGACGGGGTGTCGGGGCTGCTGGTGCGGGGTCACGACCCGGTGGAGTACGCCCGCCGGCTGCGGTGGCTCGCGGCGCACCCGGAGGCCCTGGAGACGATGGGGGAGGCGGCGGTCCGGCATGCGCGCGGGATGAGCTGGCGTGCTTCCGCCGCGCGGACCATCGAGGTGTACCGGGGGGCGCTCGCGGAGACGCGCCGGCCGGCCGTGCGCGGGATGGTGGGGCAGGGGCGGCGGCACGCCCCTGCCCCGGCGGCCCCTCTCTCCTGGAGGAACGAGAAGGCCGTAGCACAAGTCTAGCATCTCTTTTGGTTCAACCAAAGGTATGACGCGCTCCGGATGCCTCAATTCCGTTGCGGGAAAGGCGGATTGACGCATCCACGCCATGGCGGGTCCACGCAGCGAGTATCCCTGGATTGATTCTCGAGGCCGGGACAGTATGGAGATGTCTTCAGGGAACGCCCGGCGGCACGGGCCCCCGGAAGGCGGAATTCACATTCCAAGTCCTGGAGGAATCATGTCCGCTGCGCAGAACACCCGCATCACCAAGGCCGTCCGCCAGCTCCTCGTCGCGATGGTGGCGTGTACGGCCGTCGCCGGTGGCGCCGCCTACGCCGTCTCGCCCGACAGTGCCCCGGTCGCCCCGCAGACCGTCGCCGGCGTCGCGGACGACAACGGCTGGCCGGTCGCCCCGCCGAAGCCGACCCCCACCAACTGAACCCGCCCCCCGGGACATCCGCCCGGGGAACGACGTACCGCCAGGCCCCGTGCATCGCTGCCACGATCGCGGGGCCCCGGTGTTTCCCGGCGCGCCGTCAGTCGAGCCAGCCGAGCCGCACCGCCCGCGCCCCCGCCTCGAAACGGCTCGTCGCCCCCAGCTCCTGCATCAGCTCCGAGATCATCCGGCTGACCGTCCGCAGCGACACCCCGAGCGTCCGCGCGATCCGCTCGTCCTTCATCCCCGAGGCCAGCATGTACAGCGCCGCCCGCTGCTGCTCCGACAGACCGTCGCCGCCCGCCTCCGTCGCCGCCTCGACACCGTACGGACTCGCCGTGTGCCAGCAGTGCTCGTACAGGCTCAGATACGGCCGCACCAGCGCACTGCCCCGCGCCAGGATCGCGCCCTCGCCCGGCTCCTCGGGCCGGATCGGCACCAGGGCGAACTGCTGGTCCGCGATGATCAGGTTCATCGGCACGACCGGGGCCAGGCGGATCTCCACCCCCAGCTCGGCCCGCTGCCCGAGGAACTTCTCCATGTGCGGGTCCGTCGCCTCCTGGCGGCCGTAGATGGCGCGCACCCGCACCCCGTTGGCGATCTGGCGCCGGTCCCGGTCGAGCATCCCCTCCGGGTTCTGCCGCCCCGGCGTCCCCGGGTGCATCGCCGCGGAGCTCTCCTGCATCACGTCCGTGATGTCCTCGATGGCCTGCTGGATCCGGCGGTAGTCGGTCAGCGCCTCGATGTGCGCCTCCGCCCGGGCCAGCGCCTCGGCCCGCAGATAGGAGCTCGCCAGCACCTCCAGGGTGCCGTACGCCTCGTCCGCCTCGGCCAGGTGCTCCCGCAGCCGCTCCCGCTCCCGCTCCAGGAGCCGCAGCAGCGCGATCTCGGGGTCGATCGCCGCCACCGTGTCCGTCTCGGAGCGCCAGCTGCCGTCCTGCACGGCCGTGACCGTGGCGTGTGCCTGACCCGTCGGCACGATCAGTCCCAGGGCGAGGAGTTCGCCACGACATCGCTCGTACTCCTCCGGCGCGAGCCCCAGCGTCCGGCGGACCTCCTCGAAGTCCGAGACGCCCCGGCGGCGCAGCTCCTGGTACACGGCCAGCAGGACGTCGGTCGCCCCGTCCCCGATGCCGTCGCCCGCAGTGACCATGGCGAAGTGACCCCCCTCATCCTCCGAGTCGCCCCGCCTTCACCTGTCATACGGCTCGGCGGGCATCCGTCGTGCAGTCCGTGCGCCTCGCGCGGTGCGCCGGGCCGCCGTGGTCGGTGCGGTCCGCGCGCGCCGCGCGCCTGTTCCCTGTCATGTGAACTCCTCGCACTAGGCCACGGGTTCCGGCCCCTCGCCGTCCAGCAGGCCGAGCCGGGCGGCCTTCACGCCGGCCTCGAAACGGCTGGCCGCGCCCAGCTCCTGCATGACCTCCGACAGCAGCCGGCTGACCGTCCGCAGCGACACCCCGAGACTGCGCGCGATCTGCTCGTCCTTGATGCCGGACGCCAGCATGTGCAGCGCGGCCCGCTGCTGGTCGGAGAGACCGTCGCCGCCGCTCTCGCCCGGCTCCTCGCCGTACCGGGAGGCCGACTGCCAGCAGTACTCGTACAGCGCGAGGTAGGAGCGGACCAGGCCCGGGCCGCGGGCGAGGATGACGGGCGACTCCGGGTCGTGCGGGTCGGTCGGCAGCAGGGCGAAGTTCTCGTCGGCGAGGACCATGTTCATCGGCACGACGGGCGAGAGCCGCAGTTCCACACCGAGCGCGGCCCGGTCCGCCAGGTGCTGGGTCATCTCGGGGACGGTGCCGACGCGGCGGCTGTACATGGCGCGGACCCGCACCCCGCGGGCCGCCCGGGAGCGGTCCCGCTCCAGCTCGGCGTCCATGTCGTCGCGCCGCACGGAGCCGGTGTGCATGACGTGGACGGCGGTGCGGACCGACTCCGTCAGGTCCGCCAGCTCGCGCGCCACCCGCTGCGGGTCGGTGACGATCTCCACCTCGACCTCGGAGCGCGGGGCGGCCCCGGCCCGCAGGAACGGTCCGGCGAGGGCCTCGATCGCGGTGTGCGCCCGGCTGGTGGCGGCGAGCCGGTCCTGGAGCCGGTCACGCTCGCGGCGCAGCAGCCGCAGCAGGGCGACGTCGGGGTCGACGACGCGGGTGGGGGCGGTGAGGGCGGTCGGGTCCGCGGGGGTGGTCAGTCCTAAGGAGGCGAGTTCGTCGCGACATCGGCGCCGCTCGTCGACGGAGAGGCCGAACCGGTCCGCGACCTCGTCGAAGCCGGCGTCGGGGCACGTCCGGAGCTCCTGGTACAAGGAGAGAGCCTGTTCGCTCCCCACGCGGGTCACGGCGGCGTTTCTGGACACGGCGCAGCAGACTCCCCTCGGATCCCACCGGATCCCTGATGAATCGCCCCGCTAGACCCTGCCACAATTTCGAACGACACGCACGGAGTTGACCGTGGCTCAGGCGGCGGGGGCGCTCGCCCGGCAGTCGGGGCACAGGCCCTTGAAGACGATCTCCGCGTCGTCGACCCGCCAGTGCGGCAGGGCGCGGCGGGGCGGCTCCGGCGCGGCCGCGGCGACGTTCTCCACCCGGCCGCAACCGGTGCACAGGGCGTGCTGGTGGGCCGGTCCCGAGATCTCGAACACGGCCGGCAGGCCGGGCCGGTCGAACTTGCTGACCAGGCCGGTCTCCTGGAAGTGCCGCAGCATCTCGTACACGGCCTGGCTGGTCAGCGTGCCGAGGCGCTCGCGGGCCGTCGTGGTGATCGCCTCGACGTCGAGATGGCCGCCGGCGGCGAGCACGGTGAGCACCTCCAGGCGCGGGCCCGTGACCCGCAGCCCGACGTCGCGCAGGCGCTGGATCACCGCCTCGCGGCCCGTCAGCTCTTCCACGACTGCCATCTTCTCCGCCCGCCACCTGGTCGGCTCAAACTTTTGTGGGCATCGTACCTCTTGCTCGTCAACCTCGTCAGGAGTCCGCCGGCCGTTCCGCCGTCCGCCGGGCCGCTCGTCACCTCGGTCGTCGGGTCGGTGGTCAGGTCAGTCGTCCGTCCTGCACACGAGCAGGACGCTCTCGGTCCGGTCGTCGATCCGGTGCCGCCGCCGGCCCTCGATGTGCAGCCCCGCCGCGTGGAGCTCGGCCGCGAGCCGCTCGGGGTCCACGATCCACTTGTCGGTGGTCAGCACGACCCGCTCCGTCGACAGCTTGCCGGTCCGGGCCGCGTAGTACGTGATCCGCTCGCTCATCGACGGCAGGTCGAAGACCTGCCGCGCCACCACCCACTCGTCGATGCCGTCGAAGCGGGGCACCTGGAAGGCCCAGGTCCGCTGCGGCTCCGCGATCAGCCCCGGCAGCCGGTGCGCGGTGTAGTCGAGGGCGAGCGCCCCGCCCGTCTCCAGGTGGGCGGCGACCTCGCGCAGCAGCTCCGGCCGCTTCGCCGGGGGGACGGCCGTGACCATCGCGCCCGCCAGGAGCGCGAGCCGGTAGCTGCCTTCGAGGCGCAGCTCGGCGAGGTCCGTCCGGTGGGTGACGACGAGCCCGGCCACCTGCGGACCGATCCGCCGGGCCCAGCCTTCGAGGCGCTCCAGGGCCGAGGCGTCCCGGTCCACGGCTTCCACGGCGAAGCCGTGGCGGGCGAACGGGACGGCGAGCCGCCCGGCGCCGGAGCCGAGGTCGAGGACGGGTCCGCCGGTGGAGCGGGCGAGGCTGAGGTAGCGGACGATGTCCGCGCTGTGCGGGCCGAGCAGGGCGTCGTGCAGCCATACGGAGCTCTCGTCGGCGGCGGAGACCGATTCGAGCCCGGGCAGGGTGTCCGCGGTGACCCGGACGCCGGCGCCGGGGGCGGGCTCCGCGCCGCGGTCGTATCGGGACGGCAGGACCGGCGCGAGCGCTGCGGGCACGGCGGGCAGGGAAGTGCCGCTCGGTGTGTGCATCCGCTCCTCCAGGGGCTCGCTCGGTCCATGCCGTCCGGACGAGGCACCCGTGCCGCCGGGACCGCGCCGCTGGACCCATCGTGACCTGGGGAGGGAGCCCCGATCCACCGGATCGGGCTGCGTGAACACGCGATGGCGTGGATCTGCCACGCTCGCGGCGAGGGTGACGGCGGCGGCGAGGTTGACGGAGGTTTGGGGTGGGCCGCCGTGGCCGGGGCTAGAGCGGCCTGGCCAGGCGGCCGGGGCCGAGGGCCGTGAAGCCCTGGTCGGCGTAGAAGGGCAGCGCCGGATCCGCCTCCACCGGGAGCTTCACGCGCTGCTCGTGGGCGTCGTAGGCCCGCATCCGCTCGCTCGCGGCGGTCAGCAGGGCCGTACCGACTCCGGTGCGGCGCGAGCCGGGCGTCACCGCGAGCGCGTACACCTCGCCCTCGCCCGGGACCGGGACACCGCCCGCGGCCATGCCGACGACCGCACCCTCGTCGTCCGTGGCGACCAGCCAGCCGAGCCATCCGGGAGCGCCCCCCGGAATTTCAATTTCCGCGCGTATGCGGGGGAGTGCGCATTGGGCCGAGATCAGCCGCCGCATCGGGATTTCGTCCAGTATTCCGGCGTAGCTGCTCCGGATGATGTCGGCAAGCAGTCTGGATATCGTCGTCGCGTCGCCGGCCGCTGCCGTACGAACGCCAGCGAGCTGCATTGGTTTTGCACCCTTCGACGTGCCGTGTCCGAGCCCCAACGTACCCACGATAGCGGCGAATTCCGTGTTCCGTGACCGATGCGAAATCTACGAATTCGCTTAGTAAATACCGGCGTTCACCATTACCGGGGGAACGCGCAGCAGGCGACGACCAGGGGCGCCATCGCGAGGCCCGCGGCCGCGATCGTCGACAGCCCCAGGAGCACGGGGTGTCCGGCGCTGTACGGAGTCAGGATGCGCCGCATCCGCAGCGCGGCCGACGGCCCGCCCGCCGCGAACGCGGAACGCGGCGCCCGCCCCGAGGCCAGCGCGTACAGCGCCGTCGCCAGCGCGTCCCGGGTACAGCGCCGCAACGCCCGGTCGTCCGCGGCCATTTCGAGCAGCAGGGGCACGGCGCTCCCGCCGTGCCGGGCCAGCGGCAGGCGCGGGAAGACGGCCGCGAACGCCTCGGCCGCCGCGACGAGGAGGTGGTGCCGCCCGGTGATGTGCGCCCGCTCGTGGGCGAGGGCCGCCGCCAGCTGGGCGGGGGTGAGGGTGTCGACCGCGCCCGAGGAGACGACGACCCGGCGCGACCGGCCCGGCAGGCAGTAGACCGCGGGCCGCTCGTCGTCGAGCACGGTGGCGCGCAGGGCGGGGTCGTACCGCCCGACGAGGCGCAGCACCCCCGCGTGCCGCGTCCGCACCCGGCGGGCCCGCACCAGCCGGCGGACGAAGGACGTGGTGGGCACCGACAGGACCGCGAGCGAGAGCGACAGGGCGAGCAACTGGCGGCCGTCGAGGGCGAGCAGCCGGGCGGGGGCGGGGAAGTGGAAGGTGAGCACCATGTCCGTGAGGCGGTGGCTGCTCTCGTTCGTCAGGACGAGCTGGGCGGGCATCAGGGCGGTCGCGCCCGCGAAGACGGCGCCGCAGGCGGCCCAGACGGCGAGCGCGAGGCGTGGCACCTGCTGGGCCCAGCGGGCCCGGGCGACCAGCCAGGGGACGAGGCAGCCGGTCAGCAGGACGAGTCCGGCCGGAACGAGGACGTGGTGGTTCACGCGCCGCTCCCGGCCGGTCCGTCGGGGGCCGCGCCCCGGGCGGCGCGGAGGGCCGCGTCCAGGGCTGCCATGTCCTCGTCCGAGATGACCTCGACGAACCGGAGCAGGGCCGCCGGGCGGTCCTGGCTGTCGCCGAGGGCGTCCCGCATGAGACCGGCCGTGTACTCCTCGCGGCTGCGGACGGGCTCGTACAGCCAGGCCCGGCCGGCCTTCTCGCGGCGGAGCCAGCCCTTGCGGTGCAGGATGTCCGCCACGGTCATCACGGTCGTGTAGGCGACCCGGCGCCCCCGGTTGATGTCGTCGACGACCTCGCGGACCGTGGCGGGCCGTTGCCAGGCCCACAGCCGGTCCATGATCTCGGCCTCCAGCTCTCCCAGCCGGCGCACATGGATCCCCTTCCCCCCTGGGCGGCTCATCGTACGGTCCGCCTCCCCGCCCCAGGTATACCCCCCAGGGGTACGATGGCAGGATGTCGACCCCCCAGCGGAACCGCCCCTGCGCGAAGGTCTGCGGCCCCGGCCTGCCCGGCTCGGCGGAGCTGGTGCTCCTCCGGCAGGTGCTCGGGCTCTGTCTCCGCCTGAGCGTCAGGCTCTCCGCCGACTGTCCTTCGCCCAAGGGCGGTTGATCCCCCGCCAGGGGGTGTCGAGCCCGGCCTGACCGGCGGGACACCCCCTGGCGGGGGGCTACGTCCGGATGAGCCGGGCGATCGCCTTCGACGCCTCGCTCACCTTCGCCTTCGCCTGGTCCCCGCCCTGGGCGATGGCCTCCGTGACGCAGCAGCTCAGGTGCTCGTCCAGGAGGGCCACCGCGCAGGACTGGAGGGCCGCGTTGATGGCGGAGACCTGGGTGAGGACGTCGATGCAGTAGACGTCCTCGTCGACCATCCGCTGCACCCCCCTGACCTGGCCCTCGATACGCCTCAGGCGTCTGATGATGTCTTCCTTGTGCTGTCCGTAACCGGCCACGACGGGCTCCTCGGTGTTCGGCGGGAAGGGGCTGCGTCAGCGGTCGGCGGCCTGGAAGCCGCGCAGCCGGAGGCTGTTGCCGACCACGAAGACCGAGGAGAAGGCCATCGCCGCGCCCGCGATCATCGGGTTGAGCAGACCGGCCGCGGCGAGCGGCAGCGCGGCCACGTTGTACGCGAAGGCCCAGAAGAGGTTCGAGCGGATCGTGCCGAGGGTCCTGCGCGAGAGCCGGATGGCGTCGGCCGCCGCCCGCAGGTCGCCCCGGACCAGGGTCAGGTCGCCGGCCTCGATCGCGGCGTCCGTGCCGGTGCCCATCGCCAGACCCAGGTCGGCCTGGGCGAGCGCCGCGGCGTCGTTGACGCCGTCGCCGACCATGGCGACCGAACGGCCCTCCGTCTGGAGCTTCTTGACGACGTCGACCTTGTCCTGCGGCATGACCTCGGCGATGACCTCGTCGATGCCGACCTCGGCGGCGACGGCCTCGGCGACCGCCTTGTTGTCACCGGTGAGCAGGATCGGGGTGAGCCCCAGGGCCCGCAGCCGCCGGATCGCCTCCGGGCTGGTCTCCTTGACCGCGTCGGCGACCTCCAGGACCGCGCGGGCCTCGCCGTCCCACGCCACGGCGATGGCGGTCCGGCCGTCCTTCTCGGCCGCGTCCTTCGCGGCCTTGAGCTCCACAGGCAGGGTCATCGCCCACTCGTCGAGCAGCTTCTCGCGGCCGACGAGGACGGCGTGGCCGTCGACGATCCCCTGGACGCCGAGGCCGGGGATGTTGGCGAAGTCCTCGGGAGTGGGGAGCGTGCCCACCCGGGCGGCGGCGCCGGTGGCGACGGCCTGGGCGATCGGGTGCTCGGAGGAGTGCTCCAGGGCGCCGGCGAGGCGCAGCACGTCGGTCTCGTCGGTGCCGTCGGCGGTGTGGACCTTCAGGAGCGTCATCCGGCCGGTGGTGACGGTGCCGGTCTTGTCGAGGACGATGGTGTCGACCTTGCGGGTCGTCTCCAGGACCTCGGGGCCCTTGATGAGGATGCCGAGCTGGGCGCCGCGGCCGGTGCCGACCATGAGGGCGGTCGGGGTGGCCAGGCCGAGGGCGCAGGGGCAGGCGATGATCAGGACGGCGACGGCCGCGGTGAACGCGGCGGTGAGTCCCTGGCCGGTGCCGAGCCAGAAGCCGAGGGTGCCGAGCGCGAGCGCGATGACCACGGGGACGAAGACGGCGGAGATGCGGTCGGCGAGCCGCTGGGCGGCGGCCTTGCCGTTCTGCGCGTCCTCGACGAGCTTCGCCATCCGGGCGAGCTGGGTGTCGGAGCCGACGCGGGTGGCCTCGACGACCAGCCGGCCGCCGGCGTTCAGGGTGGCGCCGGTGACCGCGTCGCCCACGCCGACCTCGACCGGGACCGACTCGCCGGTGAGCATGGAGGCGTCCACGGCGGAGGAGCCCTCGACGACCGTGCCGTCGGTGGCGATCTTCTCGCCGGGGCGGACCAGGAAGCGGTCCCCGACCTGGAGTTCGGCGGTCGGTACGGTGACCTCGCGGCCGTTCCTGAGGACGGTCACCTCCTTCGCGCCCAGCTGCATCAGCGCCTTCAGGGCGGCGCCCGCCTTGCGCTTCGAGCGGGCCTCGAAGTACCGGCCCGCCAGGATGAAGGCGGTGACGCCGGCCGCGGCCTCCAGATAGATGTTCCCGGCGCCGTCGGTGCGGGCGATCGTGAACTCGAAGGGGTGCGTCATGCCGGGGGTGCCGGCCGTGCCGAAGAACAGCGCCCACAGGGACCACAGGAAGGCGGCGATCGTGCCGACCGAGATCAGGGTGTCCATGGTGGCCGCGCCGTGCCGGGCGTTGGTCCAGGCGGCCTTGTGGAACGGCCAGGCGGCGTAGACGACGACCGGTGCGGCGAGCGTGAGGCTCAGCCACTGCCAGTACTCGATCTGGAGGGCCGGGACCATCGCCATCGCGATGACGGGCACGGCCAGCGAGACGGCGGTGATCAGCCGCTGCCGGAGGGGCCGCAGCTCCTCGTCGGCCTTCTCCTCGTCGGAGGGCCCGTCCTCGGCGCCGCCGCCCGCGGGGCGCTCGGGCCGCGGCTCGGCGGCGGTGTAGCCGGTGGCCTCGACGGTGGCGATCAGGTCGGCGACGTCGATGTCGGCGTCGAAGGTGACCTTCGCCTTCTCGGTGGCGTAGTTGACGGTGGCCTCGACCCCGTCCATGCGGTTGAGCTTCTTCTCGATGCGGGCCGCGCACGAGGCGCAGGTCATGCCGCCGATGGCGAGCTCGACCTGGGCGGTGCCCGGAGTGGTCGTGGTCATTTCCTGCTCCCTCTTTCTGGGGGCTCGGTTCGCCTCCGGGGCGCTGGAGCCTGGCTCACAGCGCGCCCCTTCGGCTCACTCGCCGGTCGTGGCGGCCGCTCTTCGGAGGCGGGGACGGGGGCCGGGGCCCGTGCGTGGTGGGCGGGCCCCGGCGGCCGGGGTGGTGCGGGCGGTGGCCGCCTGCCGGGCGGACCGTCGGGTACCGGGACGGGGGACGCCGGTGGGGTGTCGGTCGGCCCGGCGGCGGATCAGGCCCGGCCGGTCAGCTCGTAGCCCGCGTCGTCGACGGCCGCGGTGATCGCGGCGTCGTCGGGCTCGCCGCCGGTGGTCACGGTCACCAGGCCGCCGGCGATGTCGACGTCCACGGAGATGACGCCGTCCAGCGCGCCGACGGAGTTGGTGATCGCGGTCCTGCAGTGGCCGCACGTCATGCCGGATACGGCGTAGACGGTGGCGGTGCTGTCGGCGACCGCGGTGGCGGTGGCCTCGCCGCCGGTCGAGCAGCTGTTGTCGGGGGTGCAGCAGGAGCCCATGGCTTCCTCCTCGGTCGGTTCCACTTCACCGATACCCTCGGGGGGTATCTGGTCCTGGATCCATGTATACCCCCCAGTGGTATTCGACGCAAGCGGATCCCCGGCTTGACTTGATACCCCCCAGGGGTATGGTGAAGTGCATCGAAGGGGTCACCACGTCTCACGCCACGTCTCACCACCTCCACACACGCACGGGAGAGCAGCCATGAACACCGGAGTGAAGATCACCGCCTTTGCCGCCGCGCTCGCCGCGACCTTCGGCACCGCGTACGGGGTCGGCAAGGGCGTCGGCCCCGTCGAGGAACCGCAGAAGGCCGGACATGGCGAGCACGCGGCCGCGCCCACCCCCTCGGAGAGCCCGGCGGCCGACGGCCACGCCGGTCACGAGGAGGGCGCGACCGCGGACGCCTCCGCCGCCGCGAACCTCCCCGGCGGCCTCCAGATCTCCCAGGACGGCTACACGCTCGCCCTGGAGACGCCGACACCCGCCGCCGGCCGGAGCGTCCTGAAGTTCTCGATCAAGGACGCGGCCGGGAGGAAGGTCACCGCCTTCACCACCGAACACGGCAAGGAACTGCACTTCATCGTCGCCTCGCGCGACCTCACCACCTTCCGCCACCTGCACCCGGTGAAGGCCGCCGACGGCACCTGGTCGGTGGCCGCGGACCTCCCGGCCGCCGGCGGCTACAAGGCGTTCGCCGACTTCAAGCCCGCCGCCCCCGGCGCCAAGGGCGTCACCCTCGGCGCCGACCTCTCCGTACCGGGGGCGTACGCGCCGAAGCCGCTGCCGGCCGCCGCGCCGACCGCGACCGTCGACGGCTACCAGGTCCGGCTCGGCGGCACGCTCGACCCGGGCAAGGCCGGTGAGCTCCGGCTCACCGTAACCGGGGGCGGGAAGCCGGTCACCGACCTGGAGCCGTACCTCGGGGCGTACGGACACCTCGTCGCCCTCCGCGACGGCGACCTCGCCTACCTCCACGTGCACCCGAACGAGGGGGGACCCGGCCCGGACGTGTCGTTCACGGCGACCGCGCCCAGCGCGGGCACGTACCGTCTCTTCCTGGACTTCCAGCACCAGGGCAAGGTGCGGACCGCGGCCTTCACCGTCACGGCGGGAGCGGCGGGGGCGGCGGGAACGAACGGTACGGCGGCCGGCGGGGCGACCGTTCCCGCAGCTGGTGAGGCCACGCACGGTGCGGCGGGCCACGCGCACGGCTAGTCTGGTCATTGGACTAGACCTGTAGCTGGCATTCATGGAGGAATGGGCTCGATGAGCAACCGTGCAGTCCTTGAGGTGATCGCCCTCGACGAGGAGGACGCGGTCGCCGCCCAGACGGGTGGCGCCGACCGCCTCGAACTCGTCACCGACATGGCGGCGGACGGGCTCACCCCGTCCCGGGCCGGCTTCGCCGCGATCCGCGCCGCCGTCGACATCCCGCTGCGCGTGATGCTCCGGCTCACCGACGGATTCTCGGCCGGCGGCCCCGAGGGCGTCGACGCCCTCGTCGCACGGGCCGAGGACCTCCGCGAGGCCGGCGCCGACGAGTTCGTCCTCGGCTTCCTCACCCCGGACGGCGAACCGGACCTGGTGGCCGTCGAGCGGCTGATCGCCGTCCTCGACGGCTGCCGCTGGACCTTCCACCGGGCCATCGACCGCGCCGCCGACCGCGACGGCCTGCGCAAGCGGCTCGCCGACCTCCCCGGCCTCGACACCTACCTCACCGCCGGCTCCGCCACCGGTGTCGACGACGGCCTCGCCACCCTCAAGGCCGAAGCCGCCCGCGCCGGCGAACCCGGCTACGAGGCCCGCGTCCTCGTCGGCGGCGGCCTCCGCCTCGACCACCTCCCCGAGCTCCGCGCCGCCGGCCTCGACGCCTTCCACATCGGCGGCGCCGCGCGCCCCCACGGCTGGACCGCCCCGGTCTCCGCCGACGCGGTACGCACCTGGCGGGCGGCGATCGACGGGTAGCGGCCACCCGACGGACCGGGGCCGGACCGGCCCCGGCCACCGACCGCCGCGTCCCCGCGGGTGAAAACGCCTGGCCGGGCGGGCGGGGC
Organism: Streptomyces sp. NPDC059534; assembly: GCF_042743475.1. Lineage (NCBI taxonomy): Bacteria > Bacillati > Actinomycetota > Actinomycetes > Kitasatosporales > Streptomycetaceae > Streptomyces > Streptomyces sp. NPDC059534. The sequence goes on along the minus strand of NZ_JBHWAQ010000044.1, from coordinate 2,305 downwards.
GGCCGCTAGCCTCCCCGCCATGGCAGCCACCACGACGCAAACCGACGAGCCCGACATCGACACCGCGCTCGTCGAACGGCTCGTCGCCGGACGCTTTCCCGAGTGGACCGGGCTTCCCGTGCGCGCGGTGGACTCCGCGGGCACGGACAACGCGATGTTCCGGCTCGGCGACGAACTCGTCGTACGGCTGCCCCGGGTCCCGTACGCCGCGCGGCACGTGGAGAAGGAGCAGCGGTGGCTGCCGCTGCTCGCCCCGCACCTGCCGCTGGCCGTACCCGTACCCGTGGGGCGCGCCGAGCCGGGGGACGGGTTCCCGCTGCCCTGGTCCGTGTACCGCTGGCTCGACGGAGCCGACGCCTTCGACGCGCCCGTCGCCGATCTCGCCCACGCCGCCGTCGAGTTGGGTCGCTTCGGCAAGGCGCTCCGCGGCCTCGACGCGAGCGGCGGCCCCACGTCCTTCCGGGGCGGCCCGGTCACCGACTGGGAGGAAGGCCAACTGCCGGGCGCGATCCGCGACCTCGGGGCCGACGGTCTCGTCGACACCGAACTGGCCACCACCGCCTGGGAGTCGGTGCTGCGGCTCCCGCAGTGGGAGGGCGCCCCGGTCTGGGTCCACTCCGACCTGCTGCCCGGCAACCTCCTGACCCGCGACGGCCGCCTCAGCGCCGTCATCGACTTCGGCGGCCTCGGCACCGGCGACCCGGCCTGCGACATGATGCCCGCCTGGACCCTGCTCACCGCTGGCACCCGGGACCTCTTCCGCGAGGCGTCCGGCGCCGACGACGCCACCTGGGCGCGCGGCCGCGGCTGGGCCCTTGCCTGGGGCCTGGTGACCGAGCACTACTACCGCGTCACCAACCCGGTCCTCGCGGAGGTCGCCCGCCGGACGCGCACCGAGGCCCTGGCGGAGTTCGCGGCCGCCCCCTGACCGCACGGCGAAGGCCCGTCCCTGCCATCGGGTGATGGCGGTGACGGGCCTTCGCGGGGTCGGGGCTCGTGGGGACCTGCTCTGGCCGTGCTCTCCGGTCGTCCCGGGGCGCGGGCCCTCGTACGCAAGACGCCTACTTGGGGTCGCGGTCGAACTGGGCCTTGGACCAGCGGTACCCGAGGAGGGTGAGCGCCACGCACCAGGCGACGGCGATCCAGCCGTTGTTGCCGATCTCGGTGCCGAGGAGCAGGCCGCGCAGGGTCTCGATGGCGGGGGTGAAGGGCTGGTACTGGGCGATCGGCTGGAACCAGCCCGGCATCGTCTCCAGCGGGACGAAGGCACTGGAGATCAGCGGCAGCAGGATCAGCGGCATCGCGCTGTTGCTGGCGGCCTCCGCGTTCGGGCTGCCCATGCCCATGCCGACCGCGATCCAGGTGAACGCCAGGGCGACCAGCGCGAGCAGACCGAAGGCGGCCAGCCACTCCAGGACGGTGGCGTCCGTGGACCGGAAGCCGATCGCCGCGCCGACGGCGCCGACGAGGACCACGCTCGCGACCGCCTGCAGGACGCTGCCGGCCACGTGACCGAAGAGGACCGAACCGCGGTGGATGGCCATGGTGCGGAAGCGGGCGATGATGCCCTCGTTCATGTCGGTGGCGACGGACACCGCGGTGCCGACGACGGTCGAGCCGATGGTCATCATCAGGATGCCGGGGACGATGTAGGCGATGTACGCCTCGCGGCCGCCGCCTCCGCCGAGCCCCGCGCTCATCGCGTCTCCGAAGATGTAGACGAAGAGCAGCAGCAGCATGATCGGTGTGAGCAGCAGGTTCAGGGTGAGCGACGGGTAGCGGCGCGCGTGCAGCAGGTTGCGGCGCAGCATCGTGGACGAGTCGCGCAGGGCGAGGGAGAGGGAGCTCATCGGACGTTCTCCTTGGACTGGTTCTGCTGGGCGGGGATGTCGGTGGTGCCGGTGAGGGCGAAGAACACGTCGTCGAGGTCGGGGGTGTGGACGGTGAGCTCGTCGGCCTCGACGCCGGCGGAGTCCAACCGGTCCAGGACCGCGCGCAGTTCGCGCTGGCTTCCGTCGCTGGGGATCTGGAGGGTGAGGGAGTCGTCGTCCCGCACGGCCTCGGTCAGGGCGGTGGCGGCGTCGCGGTAGGCGGCCGGGTCGGTGAAGCGGAGGCGGACGTGGCCGCCGGGGACGAGTCGCTTGAGTTCCTCGGCGGTGCCTTCGGCGGCGATCCTGCCGTCGTTGAGGACGGCGATGCGGTCGGCGAGCTGGTCGGCCTCCTCCAGGTACTGGGTGGTGAGGAAGACGGTGACGCCGTCGGAGACCAGTGCCCGGATGATCTGCCACATGTTGTGGCGGGAGCG
>NZ_JBHWAQ010000043.1:0-54577 GCF_042743475.1 Streptomyces sp. NPDC059534 | reverse complement strand
CCCCACCGAACCAGGCTCCACCATCCCCGCAACGACCCGAGCCGAACATCGAATCGCTCTTGACTCCCGGACGGGGGAAGTCGTGCGACAGCCTCGTCCCCGTTCCGCCGCGAGCGCGAAAAGGATAAAGCACGCAAGCCAGGACCGCGACTGCGCGGGCCTTCCCTGGTCGCGTAAGGTCACGCACACCTACTCCCGGCCGACCGTGGTGCATCCGTGATCCGATTCGACAACGTCTCCAAGTCCTATCCGAAGCAGAGCCGCCCCGCGCTCCGGGATGTCTCCCTGGAGATCGAGAAGGGGGAGTTCGTCTTCCTCGTCGGTTCCTCCGGCTCCGGAAAGTCGACTTTCCTGCGACTGCTCCTGCGTGAGGAGCGCGCCAGCCAGGGCCAGGTGCACGTCCTCGGCAAGGACCTGGCCCGGCTCTCCAACTGGAAGGTGCCGCAGATGCGGCGCCAGCTGGGCACCGTCTTCCAGGACTTCCGCCTGCTGCCCAACAAGACCGTCGCCGAGAACGTGGCCTTCGCCCAGGAGGTCATCGGCAAGCCGCGCGGCGAGATCCGCAAGGCCGTACCGCAGGTGCTCGACCTGGTCGGGCTCGGCGGCAAGGAGGACCGGATGCCCGGCGAGCTCTCGGGCGGTGAGCAGCAGCGCGTCGCGATCGCCCGTGCGTTCGTCAACCGCCCGATGCTGCTGATCGCCGACGAGCCCACCGGCAACCTCGACCCGCAGACCTCCGTCGGCATCATGAAGCTGCTCGACCGGATCAACAGGACAGGGACCACCGTCGTCATGGCGACCCACGACCAGAACATCGTCGACCAGATGCGCAAGCGCGTCATCGAGCTCGAAAAGGGCCGCCTCGTCCGCGACCAGGCGCGCGGCGTCTACGGATACCAGCACTGAGCCTGTAGCGAGTAGGAGAAAGCAGACCCATGCGCGCTCAGTTCGTGCTTTCCGAGATCGGCGTCGGTCTCCGGCGCAACCTGACGATGACCTTCGCGGTCATCGTCTCCGTGGCCCTCTCGCTCGCCCTGTTCGGCGGCGCGCTGCTCATGCGCGAGCAGGTCAGCACGATGAAGGACTACTGGTACGACAAGGTCAACGTCTCCATCTTCCTCTGCAACAAGACCGACGCGGCCACCGCGCCCAAGTGCTCCAAGGGCGCGGTCACCGGTCAGCAGAAGGAGCAGATCGAGGCCGATCTGAAGAAGATGGACATCGTCGAGTCCGTGCACCACGAGTCGGCCGACGAGGCGTTCAAGCACTACAAGGAGCAGTACAGCGACACCGCCATCGCCTCCGTCATCACGCCGGACCAGATGCAGGAGTCGTTCCGGGTCAAGCTCAAGGACCCGGAGAAGTACAAGGTGGTCGCCACGGCCGTCGCCGGCCGGGACGGCGTCGAGTCGGTCCAGGACCAGCGGAACATCCTGCAGAACCTGTTCGACCTGATGAACGGCATGAACATCGCCGCCCTCGGCGTCATGGGCCTGATGCTGATCATCGCGCTGATGCTGATCGTCAACACCGTCCGCGTCTCGGCCTTCAGCCGCCGCCGCGAGACCGGCATCATGCGGCTCGTCGGAGCGTCCAGCTTCTACATCCAGATGCCGTTCATCATGGAGGCCGCCTTCGCCGGTCTCCTCGGCGGCGGCGTCGCCTGCGTCCTGCTGCTCGTCGGCCGGTACTTCCTGATCGACCACGGCATCGCGCTCGCCGACAAGATGCAGCTGGTCAACTTCATCGGCTGGGACGCCGTCCTCGCCAAGCTGCCGCTGGTGATCGCCATCGGGCTCATCATGCCCGCCGTGGCCGCCTTCGTCGCGCTGCGCAAGTACCTCAAGGTGTGAGAAGACACCCCTGACGGCCGATGGCGTCGTACGGCCAAAGCCCGTACGGCGCCATCGCCTTGTCCTAGAGTGGGCGCCATGCCGGCCGGCACCGAGCGCCTCTGTATCCGGCCCCGCGGAGTGCTCCGTGGGGCCGTTCTGACGTGTGTCTTCGCCGGTGTCCTGGCCACGGCCGCCGCCACCGGCTCGCTGCCGCGGCAGGATTCCACGGCCGCGCGTGCGGGGGCCGAGCGGCCCGTGGCCCGGGCGGGCGCCGACCCGTCGACCGTCGACAGCGCCGCGCTCAGCCGGGCCGCCGCCGCGGCCATGGCCGACGGGAAGTCGGGCAAGCAGGCCGCGGAGGAGTTCGTCAGCCGCAGCGGCGACCGCTGGGGCGCGGTGTACGACAAGAAGGAGTACGCCGAGTTCGAGCAGGCCCTCGACGGCGCCTACACCGGGGTCGGGCTGTCCGCGGGCCGGTCCGGCGCGAAGGGGGTCCGGGTGACCCGCGTGCAGGACGGCGGCCCGGCGGCCCGGGCGGGGCTGCGGGCCGGGGACCGGCTCGTCGCCGTCGACGGGCGTCCGGTCGAGGGGCTCTCCGTCTCCGAGGTCGTCTCCCTGCTGCGCGGCGACGGCGTGCCCGGCTCGTCCGTCGTCCTCCGGCTGGAGCGGGGCCGCGCCGCCTGGGCGCAGACCCTGCGCCGGGCGCGGCTCGCGACGGACCCGGTCACCGTCCGCCGCTTCGACGACGGGACCGTGCTGATCCGGGTGACCGCCTTCACCAAGGGCGCGGGCACGCGCGTGCGTGACGCGGTACGGGCCGCCCCGGCCGGCGCCGGGGTCCTCCTGGACCTGCGGGGCAACGCGGGCGGGCTGGTCGCGGAGGCCGCCGTCGCCGCCTCGGCCTTCCTCGACGGCGGGCTGGTCGCCACGTACGACGTGAAGGGCGAGGAGCGGGCCGTGTACGCGGAGGGGGGCGGCGACACGGGCCGGCCCCTGGTGGCGCTGATCGACGGCGGCACCATGAGCGCGGCCGAGCTTCTCACCGGCGCCCTGCAGGACCGGGGCCGGGCGGTGACGGTCGGCTCGCGCACCTTCGGCAAGGGCTCGGTGCAGATGCCGAGCGCCCTGCCGGACGGCTCCGTCGCCGAGCTGACCGTCGGCCACTACCGCACTCCGGCCGGTCACGCGGTCGACGGCAACGGCATCACGCCGGACCTGGCGGCGGGGGAGCGGGCCGAGGAGCGGGCCCGGACGGTATTGAGTGGCCTCGGAGGGGGCTCGTAGTGCGAAAATGACCGCACTATGGCAAAGGGACTCGTGAACGTGCAGGGCAAGCCTGCGAAGAAGACGACGGACAAGGCGCCCGAGCGCAAGCTGATCGCGCAGAACAAGAAGGCGCGCCACGACTACCACATCATCGACACCTACGAGTGCGGTGTGGTGCTCATGGGCACCGAGGTGAAGTCACTGCGGATGGGCCGGGCGTCGCTGGTGGACGGATTCGTCCAGATCGACGACCACGAGGCGTGGCTGCACAACATCCACGTCCCCGAGTACATGCAGGGGAGCTGGACCAACCACTCGGCCAAGCGGAAGCGCAAGCTGCTGCTGCACCGGGCCGAGATCGACAAGTTGGAGTCGAAGGCGCAGGAGACGGGTCACACGATCGTGCCCCTCGCCCTGTACTTCCTGGGCGGCCGGGTGAAGTGCGAGATCGCGCTCGCCAAGGGCAAGAAGGAGTTCGACAAGCGCCAGACCCTGCGGGAGAAGCAGGACACGCGCGAGACGAACCGCGCCGTCGCGGCGGCGAAGCGGAAGCAGCGGGCGGCCCAGACCGCCTAGCGCCGGTAATACGCTGGCGACGGCCCCCGTCGGTCACGTACGATGGGACCTGCACCCCAGCGAGGGTGCGCCTTTTGAAAAAACAACATGGGGATGATCGGTTTCGACAGCGGATGTCGAAGCAGTGGGAAGCGTGTCGAGGAAGCGGCAATGATCTCGTAAACCATATGTCGCAACCAATAATCGCCAACTCCAAGAGCGATAACTCCCGCTTCGCCCTCGCTGCCTAATTTTAGGTAACGAACAGAAGCCTCTGTGAGGAGCGTCAGCCCGGGGGTGGTCCCGACCCGGATCCTGGCGTCATTTAGGGATCTAAACCTCCAGCCCCGGTCACGGGGGTTGGAGGGAAATCAAACAGTGGCTGAGCCCGTTCCGGACTTGTCTGGGTGATCCGGAGGGCTGAGAAACTCGTACCAGACTGCACACGGAGAAGCCCTGATTCCGCACCGTTGGACGCGGGTTCGATTCCCGCCATCTCCACTCATCCCATGTGGGCAGAGGCCCGGCAGTCGTCACGACTGCCGGGCCTTTGTCATGCCCGGACGTCATGGCCGTGCCCGTGCCCCGACACGGGGCCGGCCCACGCCGGTCGCCGCGCACAGGACGAGGGCCAGGGCCGCGGCGGCCGCCGGGATGAGGAAGCCGAACGCGGGGAAGGGGGCGTGGTCGGCGGCCCAGCCACCGGCGGCGGAGCCGGCCGAGATACCGGCCAGGAGGGCGGTGACGGCGAGCGTCATCCCCTCGTTGAGCTGCGGCTCCGGGGTGAGGCGCTGGACCAGCGCCATGCCCGTGACCATCGTCGGGGCGGTGGCCATGCCCGCCACCAGGAGACCGGCGGCCAGCGCGAGGAGCGAGCCGGTCGTGGCCGCGAGCAGCGGCATCGTCATCAGGAGGGTCATCGCGGCCAGACAGGTGCGCAGCCGGACGGTCCGGCGGGCACGGCCGTAGAGGAGGCCCGCCGCGCAGGAGCCGGCGGCCTGGAGGGCGAGGACGGGGCCCGCGACGGGGCCGTCCACGTACGCGAGGGCCACCACCTCCATCGAGCCGAAGACCGCCCCGGTCGCGAGGAAGACCGCGAGAAGCGGCGCCATGCCGGGGGCGCGCAGCGGCGAGCCGTGGGAGGTCCGCGGGGAGACCGGCGGTTCGGTCGCGCGCTGGGCGGCGAACAGCAGGATCCCGGCGAGGTTCAGGGCGGCGGCGACGAGGGTGCCCGCCTCCGGGAAGAAAGCCGAGCAGAGGAACACCGCCAGGACCGGGCCGAGCATGAAGCACAGCTCGTCGGCGGCCTGTTCGAAGGCGTTGGCGGTGTGCAGGGAGTCCGCGTCGCCCCGCAGGAGGTGGGCCCAGCGGGCCCGGGACATCCCGCCCGTGTTCGGCAGCGTGGCGGTGAGGGCCGTGACGAGGAAGAGCGTCCAGGCGGGCGCCCTCTCGTGGACGCAGACGACCAGGACCAGCCGGCCCAGGACCGCGTGGACGGTGGCCGGGACCGCGATCCGGGCCTGCCCGTACCGGTCGACGAGCCGGGCGATCCAGGGGCCGGTCAGCGCCCCGGCCGCCAGGCCCGCGGCGGTGACCGCGCCGGCCAGGGCGTACGAGCCGTAGCCGCCCGCGATCATGATCACCGCGCTGATGCCGAACATCCCCGCGGGCAGCCGGGCGACCAGGTTCCCCGCGGTGAAGGCACGGGTCCCCGGGACGGCGAAGAGCAGGAGGTACGGGCCGCGCCGCTCGCGTGGCGCGGTCGTGGCGCGGTAGCGGGGCGCGAGGGCCGGGCCCGCCGGGGTGAGGGTGAGGTCCGGTTGCGGCATGGGACAAGCCTCGCGGGGGCGGGCCCGAGGGGTCCAACACCTGATCGGTGGCCATTCACGCACCTGTGTTGTTGAATGCGCCGATGGCACCCTCGCACGACATCGACCCCCGGCTGCTGCGCGCCTTCACCGCCGTCGCCGAGGAGCTGCACTTCACCCGCGCCGCCGCCCGCCTCCACGTCGCCCAGCAGGCCCTCAGCCGCGACATCCGGCGCCTGGAACGCGAGTCGGGCGTCGAGCTGTTCGTACGGACCACCCGACAGGTCGCCCTGACCCCCGAGGGCGAGCGTCTCCTCCCGTACGCGCGGCGGGTGTCCGCCGCCCACGACGAACTCCTCGATGCCTTCCGGGCCGCGCACCGCCCCCTCCTCGTCGACCTCAACACCCCCGGCCTCGTCCAGGAGCGCATCCTGCGCCGCGCCCGCGAACTCGCCCCCGAGCAGGAGCTGATGGCCCGCTTCGAGAGCGGCCTCACCGGCGCCGCGCGGGAGATCCTCGCCGGGCGGCTCGACACCTCCTTCGGACGGTACGGGGGCCTCGACGCCGGACTCAGGACGCGGCTCGACGCCCAGTTCGTCCGGTACGAGCGGATGGCCGTCCTCCTCCCCGAGGACCACGCCCTCGCCGCCCTGCCCGAGGTGCCGCTCGCCCGCCTCGCCGGCGAGCGGGTCTACGCGGGCGCGGGCAACGACCGGACGCCCGAGTGGACCGACCTCGCCACCCGGCTCTTCGCCGGGCGCGGCATCGAGGTCTCCCCGCCCGCGCCGCTCGCGATCGGCCACGAGGAGTTCCGCCGCATCATGGCCAAGCACCGCCACCCGGTCCTCGCCGTCGTCGACTTCCCGCCCATGCCGGACTGCGTCCTGCGGCCGCTCGTCGACCCCGTCCCCCTGTCACCCGTGAGCCTGGTGTGGCGCAAGGGGCTGCGCCATCCCGGTCTCGACGCCCTGCGCACCGCCGCCGCGGAGATCGGCGCCCGGGAGGGCTGGCAGGCCCGCCCCACCGGCTCCTGGCTCCCCGCCGACGAACCGGGCCTGCCGGGACCGCGCGGGGCGGTCGGGTCGAGCACGGCGTGAGCGGGCGGTACGGGCCGCGCGGGCCGGCCGGGTCGAGCACGGCTTGAGCGGGCCCGAAGCGGGGCGGGCCCAGAATGCGGGGGCGCTCACAGGCCCCCCGCACTCCGGGTGAGAGCAAGGTTCCGCACCCGTCACCTCGCGGCACCGGCCTGAAACGCGGCCTCCCTAGCGTCGGCGACAGGAGGACCGGGGCTGTGGACGCCCCAGGACCCGACACCCGCGGAGGTACGACATGGGCGGCCGTTGGATCGAACAGTGGGAGCCGGAGGACGAGACCTTCTGGCGCGAGAAGGGAGAGCGGATCGCCCGGCGGAACCTGCTCTTCTCCGTGTTCTCCGAGCACATCGGCTTCTCCATCTGGAGCCTCTGGTCCGTCATGGTGCTCTTCATGGGACCGCAGTACGGCATCGACCCGGCCGGCAAGTTCTTCCTGATCGGCACCGCGACCTTCGTCGGCGCGCTGATCCGCATCCCGTACACCTTCTCCGTCGCCCGGTTCGGCGGCCGCAACTGGACGATCTTCAGCGCCCTGCTGCTCCTGCTCCCCACCGGCTTCGCCTTCGCGGTCATGGAGCCCGGCACCTCGTACACCACCTTCGTCCTGGTCGCGGCGCTCACCGGCGTCGGCGGCGGCAACTTCGCCTCCTCGATGACCAACATCAACGCCTTCTTCCCCCTGCGCAAAAAAGGCTGGGCACTCGGCCTCAACGCGGGTGGCGGCAACATCGGCGTCCCCGTCGTCCAGCTCATCGGCCTCCTCGTCATCGGCACCGCCGGCGCCCTCCACCCCCGGATCGTGCTCGGCGTCTACCTGCCCCTGATCGTCATCGCCGCCGTCTGCTCCGCGCTCTTCATGGACAACCTCGCCCCCGTCAAGAACGACACCGGCGCCGTCAAGGAAGCCGTGACCGCCCGCCACACCTGGATCATGGCCTTCCTGTACGTCGGCACCTTCGGCTCCTTCATCGGCTACAGCTTCGCCTTCGGCCTCGTCCTCCAGACCCAGTTCGGCCGCACCCCGCTCCAGGCCGCCTCCCTCACCTTCATCGGCCCCCTCCTCGGCTCCCTCATCCGGCCCGTCGGCGGCTCCCTCGCCGACCGCCACGGCGGCGCCCGCATCACCCTGTGGACCTTCGCCGCCATGGCCGCCGCGACCGCCGTGGTGATCTACGCCTCCGTCGTCGAATCCCTCGCCGTCTTCCTCATCGGCTTCATCGGGCTCTTCGTCCTCAGCGGCCTCGGCAACGGCTCCACCTACAAGATGATCCCGGCGATCTTCCTCGCCCAAGGCCACCGCAAGGGCCTCACCGGCGAACCCGCCGCCGCCTACGGACGCCGCCTCTCCGGGGCCTCCATGGGCCTCATCGGCGCCGTCGGCGCCCTCGGCGGACTCGGCATCAACCTCGCCTTCCGCCAGTCCTTCCAGACCGCCGGCACCGGCACCGGAGCCTTCGTCGCCTTCCTCGCCTTCTACGCGGCCTGCATGACCGTCACCTGGGCGGTATACCTTCGCAACCCCTCGGCCGTCCCCGAGACCGCCGAAGCCGTCACGGACCCGGAGACCCGGCCCGGCTACGCGAAGGTGTGAACCCCGATGCCCGGCGCGGACCGTAACGACCAGGAAATACGCGCGAACCGCGTCCGTCACGCGTCCCCGTCAGGCTCGGGCCTCATGGACGAGCAAGAACACGGCCCCCTCGCCGGCTTCACCGTCGGCGTCACCGCGGCGCGGCGCGCGGACGAACTCATCGCGCTTCTCCGCAGGCGCGGCGCGGCCGTCGTCCACGGACCCGCACTGCGGATCGTGCCCCTCGCGGACGACACCGAACTCCTCGCCGCCACCAAGGAGATCATCGGCAACACCCCGGACGTCGTCGTCGCCACCACCGCGATCGGCTTCCGGGGCTGGGTCGAGGCAGCCGAAGGCTGGGGGTACGGGGAAGAACTCCTCACCGTCCTCCGCGACGTCGAACTCCTCGCCCGCGGCCCCAAGGTCAAGGGAGCCGTACGGGCCGCCGGACTCACCGAATCCTGGTCGCCCACCTCGGAATCCATGGCCGAAGTCCTCGACCGGCTCCTCGGTGAAGGCGTCGCGGGCCGCCGCATCGCCCTCCAGCTCCACGGGGAGCCGCTCCCGGGCTTCGTCGAGGCACTCACGGCGGGCGGCGCCGAAGTCGTCGGCGTCCCCGTCTACCGCTGGATGGCACCCGAGGACACCGGCCCCCTGGACCGGCTCCTCGACGCCGCCCTCGCCCGCACCCTCGACGCCGTCACCTTCACCAGCGCACCGGCCGCCGTCTCCCTGCTCTCCCGCGCCCAGGGCAAGGGCGTACGGGACGAACTCGTCGCGGCGCTCCGCCACGACGTGCTCGCCGTCTGCGTGGGCCCCGTGACGGCGCTCCCGCTCCAGGCCGAGGGCATCGACACCTACCAGCCCGAGCGGTTCCGGCTCGGGCCGCTCGTCCAACTGCTCTGCCGGGAACTCCCCGGCCGCTCCCAGGCCCTGCCCGTCGCCGGACACCGCGTCGAGGTCCGCGGCCACGCCGTCCTCGTCGACGGGGCCCTCCGCCCCGTCCCGCCCGCCGGCATGGCCCTCCTCGGCCTCCTCGCCCGACGGCCCGGCTGGGTCGTCTCCCGCGCCGAACTCCTCCGGGCGCTGCCCGGGGCCGGGCGCGACGAGCACGCCGTCGAGACGGCGATGGCGCGGCTGCGGGCCGCGCTCGGCACGCCCAAGCTGATCCAGACGGTCGTCAAGCGCGGCTACCGGCTTGCCCTCGACCCCTCGGCCACCGCCAAATACACCGACTAACCAGCCCCTCCCTCACGAGCCCGCACCCCTGGGCCTGGGGGTGGGCCCCGCGCCCCGGGGGCTTCCCCCTGGCGTGATCCCGCGCCCGCATGGCCCTCACGCCCCATGCGGGCCATGCCCCGGGGCCCTCCCCCGGCCTCCTTCGTGTGAATCCGTCCGGCCGGGGCCGCCGCTCACGTTGTGGGCAACTGTTCCGCTGGGGCGGAACGGGTGGGCACAACGGAACGGTGCCCGTTGCCGGGCCTAGGCTTCCGCGCCCGAACCCGCACCTGTTGCGCGTCGCGCTGTCGGTGCGGGTCCAGGCGCAGGGGGCGGAGGCGCCGCTGAGGGCGCCGTCCCGTGTGCCCACCCGTCCCGCCCCGCGGGACGATTGCCCACACGGAGGCGGGGGCTCGGCCAGTAGGCGCGCGCCCCGGTCGTGGCGCGGGGCGCCGTCCCGTGCCCACACGGAGGGTGGCCGGCCGGCCGGCGCGCGGGCACCTGCGGGGCGGGGCCGGGGACACGCGCGGGCGGAGGTGCCGGGTGCGCTGGTTCACGGAGGGGTGCGGCCGGCGCGGAGTGGGGCGCGGTCGGTGCGGGCACGCGGACGGCGGTGCGGGCGGCGGGTGTACGCGGGGGCGCGGGCGGCGCGGGTCCGTACGGAGCGGCGCGCGGGGACGTGGGGAGGCGGGTGCGGGCGGCCGGGGGACCGTGGGGGCGAGGGGGGTGGGGAGGGGCGTGGTGGGGTGGACTGACAGGGGGGGTGGTGGTGGCGTACGCTCGACGGCTGCCCAGTGCACGTGAGAAGGGGGCCTTAGGTGGCCGCGCAGGAAGCCGTGGACACGGTCAGAGACCGTGAGATCGGTGTCGAGCAGGAACATCTGGATCAGGTCTACCGCCGTCTCGAGGAGAAGATCCACGAGGCGGAGTTCCTGATGAACGACGCCGCCCAGCGGGGTCAGGTCGGCACGCCCGGCGCCCTCGCCGAGCGCGATGCCCAGGTGTTCCGCGCCGGCATTCACCTCAACCGGCTCAACAACGAGTTCGAGGACTTCCTCTTCGGGCGGATCGACCTGTTGTACGGGAAGGACGGCAAGAAGGGCCCGGATGGCGCGTACACCTCCGTCGAGCCGGCGGAGGACGCCGTACGCGGCGACAACACGGCCGAGATCGGCGAGACCCTCCACATCGGCCGTATCGGGGTCCTCGACTCGGACTACGCGCCGCTGGTCATCGACTGGCGCGCCCCCGCGGCCGCGCCGTTCTACCGGTCGACGCCGGTCGACCCGGGCCGGGTCGTGCGCCGCCGGGTCATCCGTTCCAAGGGCCGCCAGGTCCTCGGGGTGGAGGACGACCTGATGCGTCCGGAGCTGCGGGCCACGCTCGACGGGCGTGAGCTGCCCGTCATCGGCGACGGCGCCCTGATGGCCGCGCTCGGCCAGGCGCGCAGTCACACGATGCGGGACATCGTCTCGTCCATCCAGGCGGAGCAGGACCTCGTCATCCGGGCGCCCGCCGCCTCGGTGACGTACGTGGAGGGCGGCCCCGGCACCGGCAAGACCGCCGTGGCGCTGCACCGGGCCGCGTACCTGCTCTACCAGGACCGGCGGCGGTACGCGGGCGGCATCCTGATCGTCTCGCCGACCCCGCTGCTCGTCTCGTACACCGAGGGCGTCCTGCCGTCGCTGGGCGAGGAGGGGCAGGTGGCGATCCGTGCCGTCGGCAGCCTCGTCGACGGTGCCGAGGCCACCGCGTACGACGATCCGGCCGTCGCCCGGATCAAGGGTTCGTCCCGCATGCTCCACGTGCTGCGCAAGGCGGCCCGCGGCGCCCTGGAGACCCCGGCTCCGAGGAACCAGCCCGAGCTGGGGGAGGACGAGGCCGCGGTGCCCGCCGGCACGCCCACGCGCCTGCGTGTCGTCGCCTTCGGCCGCCGCATCGAGCTGGAGGCGGACGACCTGCGCCGCATCCGCCACAACGTCCTGGGCGGTACCGCCCCGGTGAACCTGCTGCGCCCGCGGGCCCGTCGGCTGCTCCTCGACGCGCTGTACTCGAAGTCCGGGGCGTCGGGCCGGCACAGCGACCCGGAGCTCGCCGCCGAGCTGCGTTCCTCCTTCGACGAGGACGTCTCGACCGAGGACTCCTTCCTGGCCTTCCTGAACGCCTGGTGGCCGGAGCTCACCCCGCGCCAGGTCCTCGACGCGATGGCCGACGAGCGGCGGCTCGGCCGTTGGGCCCGCCGCATCCTCAACCCCGGCGAGGTCCGGCGGCTGGCCCGTTCGCTGCGCCGCCGTGAGCTGTCGGTGCACGACGTGGCGCTTCTCGACGAGCTGCACATGCTTCTCGGCGCGCCGGCGCGGCCCCGCAGGAAGCGGGAGTACGACCCGCTGGACCAGCTCACGGGTCTGGAGGAGCTGATGCCGGTCCGGGAGGAGACGCAGCGCGAGCGGGCCGAGCGGCTGGCGGCGGAGCGCACCGAGTACGCGCACGTGATCGTCGACGAGGCGCAGGACCTGACGCCCATGCAGTGGCGGATGGTCGGGCGGCGCGGCAGGCACGCCACCTGGACGGTCGTCGGCGACCCGGCGCAGTCGTCCTGGTCGGACCCGGACGAGGCCGCCGAGGCCCGGGACGAGGCTCTCGGCACCCGGCCGAGGCGTCGTTTCGAGCTGACCGTGAACTACCGGAACCCGGCGGAGATCGCCGAGCTGGCCGCCAAGGTCCTCGCCCTCGCCATGCCGGGCAAGGAGTCGCCGCGCGCGGTCCGCTCGACGGGTGTCGAGCCCCGCTTCGTATCGGCCTTGGCGAAGGCGGATCTGGCCGAAACCGTACGGTCCGAGGCGCGGTTGCTCCTGGAGCGGGTGGAGGGCACGGTCGGTGTCGTCGTCGCGATGAACCGGCGCGCCGAGGCGGCCCGCTGGCTGGCGGAGCTGGGCGACCGGGTGGTGGCGCTCGGCTCCCTGGAGGCGAAGGGTCTGGAGTACGACGCCACGGTGGTCGTCTCGCCCGCGGAGATCGCGGACGAGTCCCCGGCGGGCCTGCGGGTTCTCTACGTGGCCCTGACCCGGGCGACGCAGCAGCTCACGGTTGTCGCGGGGGCGGGTGACATGCCGGACGAGGACGGCGTGCCGGATCTGCTGCGGGACTGAGCCGGCCGGTGCGGTTCCCGCGGCCGGTCAAGGCCGCGGGACCGATTTCAGGTCAACCTGTGGCGCTGGAATCGCCGGGCAGGGTGGTTTGTTAGCCTTGTCGTGGCACCGGCTCGATCCAAGCCCCCGGGCCCAACCTTCGTCCCTTTGAGGGACCACTTGCCGCGAGGCGAGCATGGCGGGTCGGTGCCGCTTAGATGTATGTACGAAGTTGAGGCCCCGGTCACCTCTGGTGACCGGGGCCTCTTCTGTTTCCCCAGCGTCTCTCGTATGGTGGAAACTACTTTCCGAAAACAAAATGACCGCATTACCTGCTACCGGCAGGTAGGTGCGACCATCGGAGGGCGCCGCCAGGCAACCAGCCGGGGCGGCGTAGCAACGAAGCTCAGGGAAAGCAGAGGAAGTCGGCCATGGCAACGGCGCCCAGCGTCTCGTACTCGATGACGGTCCGGCTGGAGGTTCCCGCGAGCGGAACCGCGGTCTCCCAGCTCACCACGGCGGTGGAGTCCCACGGCGGGTCCGTCACCGGCCTCGACGTGACCGCCTCCGGCCACGAGAAGCTCCGCATCGACGTCACCATCGCCGCGACCTCCACGGCGCACGCCGACGAGATCGTCGAGCAGCTGCGGACCATCGAGGGCGTCGTCCTCGGCAAGGTCTCCGACCGTACGTTCCTGATGCACCTCGGCGGCAAGATCGAGATGGCGTCCAAGCACCCCATCCGCAACCGTGACGACCTCTCCATGATCTACACGCCGGGTGTCGCCCGCGTGTGCATGGCGATCGCCGAGAACCCCGAGGACGCCCGCCGCCTCACCATCAAGCGCAACTCGGTCGCGGTCGTCACCGACGGCTCCGCCGTCCTCGGCCTCGGCAACATCGGCCCGATGGCCTCCCTGCCCGTCATGGAGGGCAAGGCGGCCCTCTTCAAGCGCTTCGCGGGCATCGACGCCTGGCCGATCTGCCTCGACACCCAGGACACCGACGAGATCGTCGCGATCGTCAAGGCGATCGCCCCCGGCTTCGCGGGCATCAACCTGGAGGACATCTCCGCGCCGCGCTGCTTCGAGATCGAGGCCCGGCTGCGCGAGGCCCTCGACATCCCCGTCTTCCACGACGACCAGCACGGCACCGCCATCGTCGTCCTGGCCGCCCTCACCAACGCGCTGCGCGTGGTGGGCAAGGGCATCGGCGACGTACGGGTCGTCATGTCCGGTGCCGGCGCGGCCGGTACGGCCATCCTGAAGCTGCTGATCGCGGCGGGCGTGAAGCACGCCGTCGTCGCCGACATCCAGGGCGTCGTGCACGCGGACCGCCCCGACCTGGTGGACGCCCCGGCCGACTCGCCGCTGCGCTGGATCGCCGACAACACCAACCCCGAGGGTGTCACCGGCACCCTCAAGGAGGCCGTCGTCGGCGCGGACGTCTTCATCGGCGTCTCGGCCCCGAACCTGCTGGGTGCGGACGACGTCGCCGCCATGGCGGAGGGCGCCATCGTGTTCGCGCTCGCGAACCCCGACCCGGAGGTCGACCCGGCCGCCGCGCGCCAGACGGCCGCCGTCGTCGCCACCGGCCGTTCGGACTTCCCCAACCAGATCAACAACGTGCTGGTCTTCCCGGGCGTCTTCCGCGGTCTGCTGGACGCCCAGTCCCGCACGGTCAACACGGAGATGATGCTGGCGGCCGCCTCGGCCCTCGCCGACGTCGTCACCGAGGACGAGCTCAACCCGAACTACATCATCCCGTCGGTCTTCAACGACAAGGTGGCCGGTGCGGTCGCCGGCGCGGTGCGCACCGCGGCGAAGGCGGCGGGCGCGGGCGGTGCGTCGAGCGGGCGCTGACGGCGCGTCGCGATTCGCGGAGCCGTAAACCCGCCTTTAGGGTGGCTTTTCGGCTCCGCGTGGCTTTCGTGGAGTCGGCGGGAGTCGACAGAACGTCACCACGGCGGGGCACTGGCGCTTTTCGTGTGACCCCAGGGGGTGCCGGATTGGCGTTCCCGCCGCTGGTAGGGGCAGGATGCGTGTTTGGGCGCGAGGGTCTGTCATTAGACCCGGGTCCGGGGACTGTCCGAAGGCCCTGGCAGCATCGGCTTCGCTGTACCCAATCACGCGGCTTCCGCCGCGTGGCACGCCTCACAGGCAAGAAGAACACGGGAGTAACAACATGAACCGCAGTGAGCTGGTGGCCGCCCTGGCCGACCGCGCCGAGGTGACCCGCAAGGACGCCGACGCCGTGCTGGCCGCTCTCGCCGAGACCGTCGGTGAGGTCGTCGCCAAGGGCGACGAGAAGGTCACCATCCCCGGCTTCCTGACCTTCGAGCGCACCCACCGTGCCGCTCGCACCGCTCGTAACCCGCAGACCGGCGACCCGATCAACATCCCGGCCGGCTACAGCGTGAAGGTCTCCGCGGGCTCGAAGCTCAAGGAAGCCGCCAAGGGCAAGTAAGGCAGCCGAGCGCAAGCAAGGCAGCCTGTAGGCGCAGAAAGGGCGGCCACCCTGTCAGGGGGTGGCCGCCCTTTCGTTCGCGCCTGTACGGGCCCTTGCGGGCCCGTGACGCCTTACACCAGCGCGCTGCCGGGGAGCTCGACCTTGGCGCCGAGCTCGACGAGCTTCTCCATGAAGTTCTCGTAGCCGCGGTTGATCAGCTCGATGCCGTGCACCCGGGAGGTGCCCTGCGCCGCGAGCGCCGCGATCAGGTACGAGAAGCCGCCGCGCAGGTCGGGGATGACCAGATCGGCGCCCTGGAGCTTCGTCGGGCCGGACACGACCGCCGAGTGCAGGAAGTTCCGCTGGCCGAAGCGGCAGTCGGAGCCGCCGAGGCACTCGGGGTACAGCTGGATGTGCGCGCCCATCTGGTTCAGCGCGGACGTGAAGCCGAGCCGGGACTCGTACACCGTCTCGTGGACGATGGAGAGGCCCGATGCCTGCGTCAGGGCCACGACCAGCGGCTGCTGCCAGTCCGTCTGGAAGCCGGGGTGCACGTCCGTCTCCAGGGCGATCGCGTTGAGCGAGCCGCCCGGGTGCCAGAAGCGGATGCCCTCGTCGTCGATCTCGAAGGCGCCGCCGACCTTCCGGTACGTGTTGAGGAAGGTCATCATCGAGCGCTGCTGGGCGCCGCGCACGTAGATGTTGCCCTCGGTCGCCAGCGCCGCCGACGCCCAGGAGGCCGCCTCCAGGCGGTCCGGGAGCGCCCGGTGGGTGTAGCCGTCGAGACGGTCGACACCGGTGATCCGGATGGTCCGGTCGGTGTCCATGGAGATGATCGCGCCCATTTTCTGCAGGACGCAGATCAGGTCCTCGATCTCGGGCTCCACGGCCGCGTTCGACAGCTCGGTGACGCCCTCGGCGAGCACCGCCGTGAGCAGCACCTGCTCGGTCGAGCCGACCGACGGGTACGGCAGCCGGATCTTGCAACCGCGAAGACGCTGCGGCGCCTCCAGGTACTGGCCGCCCTCCCGCTTCTCGATGGTGGCACCGAACTGGCGCAGCACGTCGAAGTGGAAGTCGATGGGCCGGCCGCCGATGTCGCAGCCGCCGAGGCCCGGGATGAAGGCGTGGCCGAGGCGGTGCAGCAGCGGGCCGCAGAAGAGGATCGGGATGCGCGACGAACCGGCGTGGGCATCGATGTCAGCCACGTTGGCCGACTCGACGTGCGTCGGGTCGAGGACGAGCTCACCGGGCTCCTCGCCCGGGCGGACCGTCACTCCGTGCAGCTGGAGCAGTCCGCGGACCACGCGGACGTCACGGATGTCGGGCACATTGCGCAGGCGGCTGGGGCCGCTGCCGAGCAGGGCGGCGACCATCGCCTTGGGCACGAGGTTCTTCGCGCCGCGGACGCGGATCTCACCCTCCAGCGGGGTTCCGCCGTGGACAAGCAGGACATCGTCTGTGCCGGTCATGAATCTCGCGTTCCGGAGTGGGGTCGGTCGGGTGGCCAGTGAAAAGGGTAAGGGGCCATGAGACCCCGATCGGGTGTGTCGGGGGGTCTGTCAGATGTAATGAATTCGGCACAACACCCTCTGTTCCCGTGATCTTGCGGAGTGTCACCGTCCGCTTGTTCCGGCGGGGCGCCCCGAGGCTCCCCGCCCGTCCCGTCCGACCTGCGGCTCAGGACCGTCGCGGGCGCCGCCTTCCCCGTATCCCGCCCGACAACCCCCACGAACGCCGAACATGCGGGATCATGTGTCGCATGACCGAGGTGTCCTCGCTCACAGGCCGACTGCTCGTGGCCACCCCCGCGCTGGCGGACCCGAACTTCGACCGCGCGGTGGTCCTGCTGCTCGATCACGACGACGAGGGCTCACTCGGCGTGGTCCTCAACCGGCCGACCCCGGTCACCGTCTCCGACATCCTCGCCCCCTGGGCCGGACTCGCCGGCGAACCCGGCGTCGTCTTCCAGGGCGGCCCCGTCTCCCTCGACGCGGCCCTCGGCGTCGCCGTCATCCCCGGCGACGAGGGCCCCCTCGGCTGGCGGCGGGTCTACGGCGCGATCGGCCTGGTCGACCTGGAGGCCCCGCCCGAACTGCTCGGCCCGGCGCTCGGCTCCCTCCGGATCTTCGCGGGATACGCCGGCTGGGGCCCCGGCCAGCTGGAGTCCGAGCTCGGCGACGGCGCCTGGTACGTGGTCGAGTCCGAGCCCGGCGACGTCTCCTCGCCGCAGCCCGAGACGCTCTGGCGCCAGGTGCTGCGCCGCCAGCGCGGCGAGCTCGCGATGATCGCGACCTACCCGGACGACCCGTCCCTCAACTGAGCCCCCGGCTTTCAGTACCCTTGGCGGTTATGAGCACTCTCGAGCCCGAGCGCGGGGCAGGTACGGGAACCCTCGTCGAGCCGACGCCGCAGGTGTCCCACGGTGACGGCGACCACGAGCGCTACGCCCATTACGTCCAGAAGGACAAGATCATGGCGAGCGCCCTCGACGGCACCCCCGTCGTGGCGCTGTGCGGAAAGGTCTGGGTACCGGGGCGCGACCCCAAGAAGTACCCGGTCTGTCCGATGTGCAAGGAGATCTACGACTCCATGGGCGCCGGCGGTGGCGACAAGGACAAGGGCGGCAAGGACAAGTAAGCGGTCCTGACGTCGGGGACGGCCCCCGTCGTACGTACTTCGGTGCGTACGACGGGGGCCGTTCCGTTTCTCCCGGTTCCGGGGGTCGGGTCGGGGGCGGTGCGGCGTGCCCGGGGCCGTGTCGGCCGGTTCGGGGCGGCTTTCGCGTTGCGCAGGGTGCTTTCGTCGGTCACGGAGTGGTTGAGGTGGTCGAGACCTCTTGTCGGGCCGCCGGGCCCCGCCTAACCTCACGCGTGTTGTGCAGCACGAAACGCCCATTGCGCATGTTGCAACGCGCACTCCGGAGGGGATTCCGTCATGAAGCTGCCCGCCCTCCAGGGCATCACCACCTACACCTCGCTCTTCGGCGACGGCAACTGCCCCGCCGCCAAGTGCGCCCAGATGGGCGGCAACGCGACCGTCACCGCCTTCGCCGCCGGCAAGGCCGGCATGGCCATCGGCGGCGACTTCAGCCACGCGGCCGTCGAAGCCGGTGCCGTGAAGGGCAAGTACGCCGTCGTCCCGCTGCCCGGCACCACCCCCGGCACCATCGCCCCCGCCTTCGCCGGCGGCAACAACATCGGCGTCCTCAGGAGCACCTCCCACCGCACCCTCGCCGTCGACCTCCTGAAGTCGCTCACCGGCAAGGACACCCAGGGCAAGCTCTTCGACGCGATGGGATTCCTCCCCACCTACACCGACGTCCGCGCCTCCGCGGCGCAGCGGCAGCCCTTCGTGAAGCCCTTCATCGACACCCTCGGCGCGGGCACCAGGTTCGTCCCCGCGTCCCCCGGCTGGGGGCGGATCGACGCCTCCCTCGTCCTGCCGACGATGTTCCAGGAGATCGTCAGCGGCCGGAAGAACGCCAGGTCCGCCGCCGACACCGCCGCGCGGAAGATGGACGCGGCCTTCGCGCCGGCGGGCTGAGCCGCATGACGACCCGGCTCACCGAGAAGCGCACCGGCGCGCCCGCGCCCCCGGCCCCCCAAGGCTGCGCCCGGACCACCCGTACCCCCCGGCACGCCGGCCCCTGGACCCCCTGGCTGTACCTGCTGCCCGCACTCGCCGTCCTCGGCGGGCTCCTCCTCTACCCCGTCTACCAGCTCGGGCTCATCTCCTTCCTGGAGTACACCCAGGCCCAGGTCAGCGGCGGCCGACCCACCTCCTTCAAGGGGTTCGGCAACTACACGCCCCTCTTCGCCGACCCGCAGTTCCGGCAGGTCCTCCTCACCACCATCGTCTTCGCCGCCGCCTGCGTCGTCACCACGCTCGCCGTCGGCTGCGCCCTCGCCGTCCTCCTCACGCGCGTGCGTGCCCTGCCCCGGCTCGTCCTGATGACGGCCGCGCTCGGCGCCTGGGCGACCCCCGCGATCACCGGCTCCACCGTCTGGGTCTTCCTCTTCGACCCCGACTTCGGCCCCGTCAACAAACTGCTCGGGCTCGGCGACCACTCCTGGACCTACGGCCGGTACAGCGCCTTCGCCCTCGTCCTCCTCGAAGTCGTCTGGTGCTCCTTCCCGTTCGTGATGGTCACCGTCTTCGCCGGCATCAGGTCCGTCCCGTCCGAGGTCCTGGAGGCCGCCGCCCTCGACGGCGCCTCGCAGTGGCGGATCTGGCGCTCGGTCACGGCGCCGATGCTCCGGCCGATCCTGGTCGTCGTCACCATCCAGTCGGTCATCTGGGACTTCAAGGTCTTCACCCAGATCTACGTGATGACGAACGGCGGCGGCATCGCCGGCCAGAACCTCGTCCTCAACGTGTACGCGTACCAGACGGCCTTCGCCTCGTCCCAGTACAGCCTGGGCTCGGCGATCGGCGTCGTCATGCTGCTGATCCTGCTGGCCGTGACGCTCGTGTACCTGCGCCTGCTGCGACGACAGGGGGAAGAGCTGTGAGTGTCCCGCGGATCCGGCGCCCCGGACGTCTCGCGGCCGAGGCGGCCACCCTGCTCGTCGCCGCCGCCGTCGCCTTCCCGCTGTACTGGATGGTCCTCTCGGCCTTCAAGCCGGCGGGCGAGATCCAGTCCACGAGCCCCCGCCCGTGGACCCTGGCGCCGTCGCTCGACTCCTTCCGGCGCGTCCTCGCGCAGCAGGAGTTCGGGCGCTGCTTCCTCAACTCGCTGATCGTGGCGGGCACGGTCGTCGTCGCCTCCGCGCTGATCGCCTTCCTCGCGGCGACGGCCGTCACCCGGTTCCGCTTCCGGTTCCGGACCACGCTCCTGATCATGTTCCTGATCGCCCAGATGGTGCCCGTCGAGGCGCTGGCCATCCCGCTCTTCTTCCTCATGCGGGACCTCGGACAGCTCAACACCCTCGGCTCGCTGATCCTGCCGCACCTCGCCTTCTCGCTGCCCTTCGCGATCTGGATGCTGCGCGGCTTCGTCAAGGCGGTACCGGAGGCCCTGGAGGAGCAGGCCCGGATCGACGGCGCGAGCCGCACCCGCTTCCTGTGGCAGATCCTCTTCCCGCTGGTGCTCCCCGGCCTCGTCGCGACCAGCGTCTTCTCGTTCATCTCCACCTGGAACGACTTCCTCTTCGCGAAGTCGTTCCTCATCAGCGACACCTCGCAGTCGACCCTCCCGATGGCCCTGCTCGTTTTCTTCAAGCCCGACGACAACGACTGGGGAGGCATCATGGCCGGGTCGACCGTGATGACGATCCCGGTGCTCGTCTTCTTCGTACTCGTACAGCGCCGTCTGGTCTCCGGACCGGGCGGGGCGGTGAAGGACTGACGCGATGACCTCCGACCTGGCCCTGATCCCCGCACCCCTCTCGGTCGAGGACCGCGGGGACACCCCCGGATACGTCCCGCTCGACGAGCGGACGACGCTCGACGCGGGCCCCGGCACCGAATCCACCGCACGCCGGCTGCGGAGCGCCCTGGGCGCCGCCACCGGATTCCCGTTCGCCGACGGCCCCGGCCCCGGGGCGATCCGGCTGCGCGTCAGCGAGGAGGTGGAGCGGCGGTACGGCCCCGAGGGCTACCGCCTCTCCACCGACGGCTCGATCGAGGACACGGCCGTCCTCGTCGAGGGCGGCGGACCCGCGGGCGTGTTCTGGGGCACCCAGACGCTCCGTCAGCTCCTCGGCCCGGACGCGTACCGCAAGGCGCCGGTGCGCGAGGGCGGCTGGGTCCTCCCGCGCGTCACCGTCGAGGACGGACCCCGCTTCGGCTGGCGCGGCCTCCTCCTCGACGTCTCCCGGCACTTCACGCCCAAGGACGACGTCCTGCGGTACCTGGACCTCCTCGCCGCCCACAAGCTGAACGTCTTCCACCTCCACCTCACCGACGACCAGGGCTGGCGCATCGAGATCAAGCGCCACCCCAGGCTCACCGAGGTCGGCTCCTGGCGCTCCCGCACCAAGTGGGGCCACCGGGCCTCGCCGCTCTGGACTGAGACCCCCTACGGCGGGTTCTACACCCAGGACGACATCCGCGAGATCGTCGCGTACGCCGCCGAGCGCCACATCACCGTCGTCCCCGAGATCGACCTCCCCGGCCACTCGCAGGCCGCCATCGCCGCCTACCCCGAACTCGGCAACACCGACGTCGTCGACACCACCGCCCTCACCGTCTGGGACACCTGGGGCGTCAACCCGAACGTCCTCGCCCCCACCGAGGCCGTCCTCCGCTTCTACGAAGGCGTCTTCGAGGAGGTCCTCGACCTCTTCCCGTCCACCTTCGTCCACGTCGGCGGCGACGAGTGCCCCAAGGACCAGTGGAAGGAGTCCCCGGCCGCCCAGACCCGCATCAAGGAACTCGGACTCGCCGACGAGGACGAGCTCCAGTCCTGGTTCATCCGCCACTTCGACCGCTGGCTCACCGACCGCGGCCGCCGCCTCATCGGCTGGGACGAGATCCTGCAGGGCGGCCTCGCGGAGGGCGCGGCCGTGTCGTCCTGGCGCGGCTACGGCGGCGGGATCGCCGCCGCCACCGCCGGCCACGACGTCGTCATGTGCCCCGAGCAGCAGGTCTACCTGGACCACCGTCAGGCACCGGGCGAGGACGAGCCGATGCCCATCGGATTCGTCCGCACCCTGGAGGACGTCTACCGCTTCGAGCCCGTCCCGCCGGGCCTGCCGCCGGAGGCCGCCGCCCACATCCTGGGAACCCAGGCCAACGTGTGGACCGAGGTGATGGAGAACCGCGACCGCGTCGACTACCAGGTCTTCCCGCGCCTCGCCGCCTTCGCCGAGGTCGCCTGGTCCGCGCTGCCCGCGCCGGACGCGCGCGACTACGCCGGCTTCGAGCGCCGGATGAGCACCCACTACCGGCGCCTCGACGCCCTCGGCGTCGACTACCGCCCGCCCGCCGGCCCCCACCCCCGGCAGCAGCGCCCCGGAGTCCTCGGCCGCCCCATCGAGGGGGCGCCCCCGATCGTGTGAGAGACCCGCCGTCGACCTCGGGAAGCCCTGACGTCGATCGTGTGAGAGACCCGACGCCCCCGTGTCACCCAAGAGCGGCGAAACGGAAGTCACCGTCGCTCCCGGGGCGTCCCGGACGGAACAGTCCTTCGCGGACCCTCGCGCCGGACGGCTCGGAAGATGTGCCAGAGTTGCCACGTCCGGCGTGTGAGCACGTACGGTACGCCCACACGCAGGCGCGACAGCAGACGTGACAGCAGGCGCGACGGCCGGGCACAGTCGGGGACCACCGGGACACCGGGAAGGGGCAGCGGGTTGACCACGCACGCACCACAGACGGCGCAGTCCGTGACGCTGCCCGCCTCGCTCGACGAGGCCGTGGCAGCGCTCACGGCCATGCCGGCCGCCGTGCCCGTCGCCGGTGGCACCGACCTGATGGCCGCCGTCAACAGGGGGCAGCTCCGCCCCGCCGGACTCGTCGGCCTGAGCCGCATCAACGAGATCCGCGGCTGGCAGTACCAGGACGGCCACGCCCTCCTCGGCGCCGGCCTCACCCACGCCCGGATGGGCCGCCCCGACTTCGCCGCCCTCATCCCGGCCCTCGCCGCCGCCGCCCGCGCCGCCGGCCCGCCCCAGATCCGCAACGCCGGCACCCTCGGCGGCAACGTCGTCACCGCCGCGCCCACCGGCGACTCGCTGCCCGTCCTCGCCGCCCTGGAGGCCGACCTCGTCGTCCTCGGGCCGCTCGGCAGCCGCGAGATCCCCGTCTCCCACCTGCTCGCGGGCCGCGACCTGCTCGCCCCCGGCGAGCTCGTCGCCTTCGTCCGCGTCCCGCTGCTCCACGCCCCCCAGGTCTTCGTGAAGGCCACCGGCCGCACCGGCCCGGCCCGCGCCACCGCCTCCGTCGCCGTCGTCCTCGACCCCGCCCGGCGCGGCGTGCGCTGCGCCGTCGGCGCCGTCGCCCCGATGCCGCTGCGCCCCCTGGAGGCCGAGCGCTGGATCGCCTCGCTCGTGGACTGGGACAACGACCGGGGCCTCGCCCCCGAGGCGCTCGCGGCCTTCGGCGAGTACGTCGCCGCCGCCTGCATCCCTGACCCGCCGGGCGACGAACAGCCGCCCCCCGGCGTACTGCACCTGCGGCGCACCGTCGCCGCACTCGCCCGACGGGCACTGGGGAGGGCACTGTCGTGAGCACCAACGACCAGCACGGGGACCGGCGGACCGGACAGGGCGGCTACCCCGGCGGCTGGGAGCCGATCCCGCAGAGCGAGGGGTACGACGGCGACGCCACCGCGTTCGTCCAGCTGCCCCCCGACTTCATGCTCGACGGCGTCCCCCTGGAAGCGCCCGGCCACGGCTACGTACCGCCGATGATCACCCCGCTCCAGCCGCTCACCCCGGCCGCCGCGACCGACCCCTCGGCGACCGGCACCTGGAACGTGCACCTCCCGACGGAGGCCGAGCAGACCCAGTACTTCGAGCAGCCGCGGTACGGCGGCCCGGCCGGCTACGACGGCATGCCCGAGTACGCCGACCAGCGCGCCGACTACGCGGACCGGCCCGAGTACGCCGACCACCCCGAGTACCCCGACCACTCCGACTACCCCGACCCTTCCGAGTACTCCGGACAGCAGCCCGAGTACGACGGGCGCCAGGGCGAGTACGACGGGCAGGGCGAGTACGCCGGCCAGGCTCCGTACGGCGGGCCGGCCGAGCACGACGGACA
Source organism: Streptomyces sp. NPDC059534 (assembly GCF_042743475.1). Taxonomy (NCBI): domain Bacteria; kingdom Bacillati; phylum Actinomycetota; class Actinomycetes; order Kitasatosporales; family Streptomycetaceae; genus Streptomyces; species Streptomyces sp. NPDC059534. The sequence continues at coordinate 30,943 of NZ_JBHWAQ010000043.1, read as the reverse complement.
GCGGGCGGAGTACGCCGAGTACCTCCGGCACCCCGAGTACCCGGGCCGGGACGTGCACGCCGGGCAGGACGTACACCCCGGTCAGGACCCGCACGCCGGTCAGGACCCGCACGCGACGGCCGAGTGGCGCTTCGGCGAGGCGGCGGCGCCCGCCTCCGCGTCCGCCTCCGGCACCACGGGCCAGTGGGAGATCCCGGTCGTGCCGGACACGGCCGACGCGGTCGGCGAGGACTCGGGCGAGTTCGCCCCCTCGGCCCTCGCCCCGTACGCCGAGGCCCCCGCGACCCTGCCGGGCGGCGCCCCGGCGCCCTGGGCGCTTCCCGAGGACCCGGCGGCGGACGCCGCGGCCGAGGCGTCCGACGAGGACGGGAACACGGCCCCGCGGGCCGCCCACGACGAGGCCGGTACCGAGGCCGAGGTCCCGGAGGAGGCCCCGGGCGACGACTCGGACGCCGCCGAGGACCCCGACGCCCCCGGAGCCACCGAAGGCCCGGAGGCTCTCGACGAGCACGCCGGAGCCGACGAGCACACCGGGGCCGACGAGCACGCGGAAGCCGACCGGGATGCCGGGCACGGGCACGAGGGGCACGGCGGGCACGAGGGGCACGAGGGGCACGCACCCGCCCCCGAGGCCGCTCCGGCGTCCCTCCCCATTCCCGCCCCCGCCCCCTCCCCGAGCCCCTACGCCTCGACGGACAGCGACGAGCACCCCCACACCTCGTACACCCTGCGGGTCAACGGGGCCGACCGGCCGGTCACCGGCTCCTGGATCGGCGAGTCGCTGCTCTACGTGCTGCGCGAGCGGCTCGGTCTCGCGGGAGCCAAGGACGGCTGCTCGCAGGGCGAGTGCGGCGCGTGCAACGTGCAGGTCGACGGCCGTCTCGTGGCCTCCTGCCTGGTCCCGGCGGCGACCGCCGCCGGGAGCGAGGTGCGGACGGTCGAGGGCCTCGCGGCCGACGGCGAGCCGTCCGACGTGCAGCGGGCGATGTCGAAGTGCGGAACGGTCCAGTGCGGCTTCTGCATCCCCGGCATGTGCATGACCGTGCATGACCTCCTGGAGGGCAACCACGCCCCCACCGAGCTGGAGACCCGCCAGGCACTCGCCGGCAACCTCTGCCGGTGCTCCGGCTACCGGGGCGTCCTCGAAGCCGTACGGGACGTCGTCGCCGAGCGCGAGGCGAGCGCCGCGGCCGGCGCCTCCGAGACCTCCGACGAGACCCGTGCCCCGCACGAGATCCGCGTCCCGCACCAGATCCCCCACCCGCACGACGGAGGCATGGCGTGAGCAGCGACGGCACCACCGCCGTTCCCGTAGTCCCGGACGCTCCCGGGACCATCGGCCAGGAGCCGCCCGCACACGGCATCGGCACCTCGCTCCCGCAGGCCGAGGCGCGGGCGAAGACCGAGGGCACGTTCCCGTACGCCTCCGACCTGTGGGCCGAGGGGCTGCTGTGGGCCGCGATCCTGCGCTCCCCGCACCCGCACGCCCGGATCGTCTCCGTCGACACCGCGGCCGCGGCCGCCATGCCGGGCGTACGGGCCGTGGTGACGGCCGCCGACGTGCCGGGCGCGGCGACCTACGGCCGCCAGGTCGCCGACCGGCCCGTCTTCGCCTCCGACCTGGTCCGGCACCACGGCGAGGCCATCGCGGCCGTCGCCGCCGACCACCCCGACACCGCCCGGCTCGCGGCCGCGGCGATCAGCGTCGAGTACGAACTCCTCGACCCGGTGACCGACCCGGAGAAGGCGTTCGCCGCCGAGGCACTGCACCCCGACGGAAACCTGATCCGGCACATTCCGCTGCGCTTCGGCGACCCGGAGGCCACGGGCGAGGTCGTCGTCGAGGGGCTGTACCGGATCGGACGCCAGGACCCGGCGCCGATCGGGGCCGAGGCGGGCCTCGCCGTACCCCGCCCCGACGGCGGCGTCGAGCTCTACACCGCCTCCACCGACCCGCACACCGACCGCGACCTGGCCGCCGCCTGCTTCGGCCTGCCCCTCGAACAGGTCAAGCTGGTCGTCACCGGCGTCCCCGGCGCCACCGGAGACCGCGACGACCCGGGGTTCCAGATCCCGCTGGGCCTGCTCGCCCTGCGCACCGGCTGCCCCGTCAAGCTCACCGCTACGCGCGAGGAATCCTTCCTCGGCCACGCCCACCGCCACCCGACCCTGCTGCGCTACCGCCACCACGCGGACGCCGAAGGACGCCTGGTGAAGGTCGAGGCGCAGATCCTGCTCGACGCGGGCGCGTACGCCGACTCGTCCTCCGAGTCGCTCGCGGCCGCCGTGGCCTTCGCCTGCGGCCCGTACGTCGTCCCGCACGCCTTCGTCGAAGGCTGGGCCGTCCGCACGAACAACCCGCCGTCCGGCCACGTGCGGGGCGAGGGCGCCATGCAGGTGTGCGCCGCCTACGAGGCCCAGATGGACAAACTGGCCGCGAAACTCGGCGTCGACCCGGCCGAACTGCGCATGCGGAACGTCATGGCGACCGGCGACATCCTGCCCACCGGCCAGACGGTCACCTGCCCGGCCCCGGTCGCGGAACTCCTCGCCGCCGTACGGGACTTCCCGCTGCCGCCGCTCCCCAAGGACACCCCCGAAGGCGACTGGCTGCTGCCCGGCGGCCCCGAGGGCGCGGGCGAACCCGGCGCCGTCCGGCGAGGCGTGGGCTACGCCCTCGGCATGGTGCACATGCTCGGCGCGGAGGGCACCGACGAGGTGTCGACCGCCACCGTCCGCGTCATGGACGGCGTCGCCACGGTCATCTGCTCGGCCGTCGACACCGGTTCGGGCTTCTCCACCCTCGCCCGCCAGATCGTCCAGGAGACCCTCGGCATCGACGAGGTCCACGTCGCCCCCGTCGACACCGACCAGCCCCCGGCCGGCCCGGCCGCCCACGGCCGCCACACCTGGGTCTCCGGCGGCGCCGTCGAACGGGCCGCGAAGATGGTCCGCACCCAGCTCCTCCAGCCGCTCGCCCACAAGTTCGGCATGTCGACGGAGCTCCTCCAGATCACCGACGGCAAGATCACCTCCTACGACGGCGTCCTCTCCACCACCGTCACCGAGGCGATGGACGGCAAGGAACTCTGGGCCACCGCCCAGTGCCGCCCCCACCCCACCGAACCGCTCGACGAGGCGGGCCAGGGCGACGCCTTCGTCGGCCTCGCCTTCTGCGCCATCCGCGCCGTCGTCGACGTCGACATCGAACTCGGCGCCGTCCGCGTGGTCGAGATGGCCGTCGCCCAGGACGTGGGCCGCATCCTCAACCCCGCCCAGCTCGCCACCCGCATCGAGGCCGGCGTCACCCAGGGCGTCGGCGCCGCCCTCACCGAGAACCTCCGCACCGCCCGCGGCCTCGTCCGCCACCCCGACCTCACCGGCTACGCACTCCCGACATCCCTGGACGCCCCGGACATTCGCATCGTGAAACTCGTCGAAGAGCGCGACGTCCTCGCCCCCTTCGGCGCCAAACCCGCCAGCGCCGTCCCCGTCGTCACCTCCCCCGCCGCTGTGGCCTCAGCCGTACGCGCCGCCACCGGCCGCCCGGTCAACCGCCTCCCCATCCGCCCCCAGGCGGCCGTCGCCGTGCCCAATTCGTAACCATGTGATGTCCGTTGCTTGTGCAACCGGGAGGTGCGCACTGTCGTCGTTCCTGACTACAGTGAACTTCTAGACTTGCAGTAGCAGCACGGTTGTTCACACGGGGGAGGAGCGCGGGCATGGAAGCCTACGTGGACGGGATGCGGGGGATGAGCGCGGATGCCGTGCGCTACAACTCCGAGTCGATGACGGACTTCAAGAAGGGCATCGACGAGCTGATCGACCTGCTCACCGGATCGCAGGCGGACCCGAAGAAGATGGAGTCGGATCCGGTGTCCCGCGCGCAGTTCGGCGGCGGCGGTGCGGCCTGGTCCGAGGCCAACAGCGTCTACGACTCGTACAACACCGTCCTCAAGCAGCTGACGGACCTCTCCGGCCTGCTGCGCGACTGCCTCGAAGGTCTCGGGATCGCCGTCGTCGCGTCCAAGGACGGCTTCGAGCAGATGGACGACGACGTCAAGCAGAAGATGATCGGCATCCACGACCGCACCTGGGTCGCCAAGGACAAGGCGGACAAGGAAGCGGGCCGCGGGGCACCGGCGAGCGAAGGCTCTCAGACGGCCGAGGGCGACGGCTCCCTCCAGTAGGCGGGTGCGGACGGAACATCAGGGACACGGGGAAGAGGCGACAGATGAGGCCCGCAGAGAGCGGCGGAGGCGGCGGAACCGACTTCCGCTCCATGTCCCACCAGCAGATGTTGGCGTGGCTGGACGAAGCCAGCAGCTTCTACGTCAGGGACGCGGCGGACCGGCTCACGGAAGCGTCCGGGAAAATGCGCGCCATCGCGCAGCAACTGCGTGACCGCACCGGCCGCGTGGACTGGCAGGGCGAAGCCGAGAAGGCGTTCACCGACTGGGCCGAGAGCGTGGCCAGTTCCACGAACAAGCTCGCGGACTACAGCACCCACGCCTCCACCTGGATGGGCGACGCGTCCGAGGCCATCGCCACAGCACAGGGCGCCATGCCCCGCTACACCTCCCACGCGCAGGCCAAGGAGAACCTGGACGCCGCGCGGAAGTACCACAACGACCCCGACTCGCAGTCCGTCGCCCGCAACGCCCAGGCATCCATGGCCGACAGCGAGGACGCCAAGGTGATCGCCGCCAAGGAGGAGGCGAACCGGCAGGCGGCCGCGGCCGAGATGGAGAAGCTCTCCTCCTCCTACCAGTGGTCGAGCTTCCAGATGACGAACTTCGACCCGCCGACGTTCCCGCCGCCGCCGGGTGACTTCGTGCCGGCCGGTGGCCCCTTCGTCGGCGGGGAGAGCTCGTACGTCAACCCGTCGTCGAAGGGTCAGAAGTACTCCGTGGACACGGAGACGGGCACGGGGACGGACACCACGCGCTCGCAGCCCGAGACGCGGAACACGCCCGAGTCGAACGTCATTCCGCCCAAGGGTGACCCGACCGGGCCCACGCACGTGGTGCGCCCCGAAGTCCGGCCGGACGTGCCCGTGGACCTCGGAATCGACAGTGTGGACACCCGGCCGCACACCCCGACCGTGCCGACGACGCAGACGCCGGGCGGTCCGCCGCCGATCACCAAGCCCGACGGCGGGACGCCCCCGTTCGTCACCACCGGCGTCCCCCCGTTCACCGGGAAGGGCGGCCCGGGGCCGCTGGGGCCCACCGGTCCCGGCACCGGCGGCGTGCGCAACCAGCTGCCCAACAGCCTGCGAGGGATGCCCGGTCCGCTGGGCGGCACCCGCGAGGGCATCAGCGGCGGCCGTCAGGTCCCCAACACCACGGGCCGGCCCTCGACCGGCATCCCGCGCAGCACCGTCGTCGGCAACGAACCCACCGGGCGCAACGGCTCGGGCATGGGCCGCGGCCCGATGGGCGGCGGCCACGGCATGGGCGGCCCCATGGGCGGCGCGGGCAGCCAGAACGGCATCAGCGGCGGACGCAGGCTCGCGGGTGAGTCGGGCGGAGTCGTCGGCGGCAAGGCGCAGCGCGCCGGCGCCGCGGGTGGCGCCGGCGGCGCGGGGCGCCCCTTCACCGCCGGTGGTTCCGGCCTCGTGCGCGGAGGCGCCACGAAGCCCGGCGACCGCGAGGAGCAGAACGGAGAGCGTCCCGACTACCTGGTCGAGGACGAGGAGACCTGGCAGCAGGGCCGCCGCGTGGCGCCGCCCGTCATCGACTGATCAGCGCGAGGAAGCAGATGTCTACCAGCAGTACGCGTCGGAGCCGTGTCCGAGTCACCGCCTCGGCCGCCTTGGGGATGCTGCTGGTGGGCATCGCATCCGTACCCGCCCACGCGGAGGGCGTCCGTGCCCAGCAGTGGCACCTGGACGTATTCGGCGCCGAGGAGATCTGGCAGCTCAGCAAGGGCCAGGGCGTCACCGTCGCCGTCATCGACTCCGGCGTGGAGAAGGACAACCCTGACCTTCTGGGCCAGGTCCTCAAGGGCAAGGACTTCGCCACGGACAAGCCGGGTGACGAATACACCGACTACGACGGCCACGGCACCGGCATGGCCGGCCTCATCGCGGGCACGGGGCAACGCGACGGCGGCAACGGGGCGTTCGGTCTGGCCCCCGCCGCGAAGATTCTTCCCATCCGGGTGCCGGGAGGGGACGACAACGCGAAGAACCAGGCAGCGGCCGACGCGGAGTTCAACCGCGTCGTACCCGACGCGATCCGCTTCGCCGCGGATTCCGGAGCCAAGGTCATCAACATCTCGATGGCCGTGGCGACGGACTCGCCTCAGCTCACGGACGCGGTGAAGCACGCCCTTGCCAAGGGCGCCCTGGTCTTCGCCGGTGTCGGCAACGACGCCGAGAAGGGCAACCGTCCGATGTACCCGGCAGCGACCCCCGGCGTCGTCGGTGTCGGCGCCATCGACAAGAAGCTGACGCGCATCCCGATGTCCCAGCACGGCCCGCAGGTCGACATCGCGGCACCCGGCAAGGACACGGTCTCCGCCTGCGGAGGCGGAACGGGTATCTGCAAGTCCACCGGTACCAGTGACGCCACCGCCCTTGCCTCCGCCGCCGCCGCGCTCATCTGGGCCAAGCACCCCGACTGGACCAACAACCAGGTCCTGAAGGTCATGCTGAACACGATCGCCGCGCCCAACGAGGGCGAGAAGCGGAACGACTACATCGGCTACGGGGCCATTCGGCCGCTCCGTGCGCTGAAGACGCCCGGTGACCCGGGCCCGGCGGACGTGCGGCCCATCGACGACCTCGCGGCAGTGGCGACCGCCTCGCCGTCGGGTGATCTGCCTTCGACGGGTCCGGCGCCGGCGGAGTCGTCGGGCGCTCCCGCACCCGCCCCGGAGCCCCAGGCCGCCTCCTCCGACGACGGCGGCAACACCGGCCTCTGGATCGGCCTCGGTATCGGTGCGGCCGTGCTGGTCGGTGCCGCCGTCGCCGTACCCGTACTCCGTTCACGGCGGGGCTGAGCCCGCACCCTGCCGCTGGACGTCCGTAACTCACCCATGGGGAAGTAGATGTCGTTCGACGAGGAGTGGAGCCAAGCCCGCGGCCAGGCCGTGGAGATGAGGCTCAACAGCGTGCCCGCGGACCCTGGCGGGGGCGGTGGCGGTCCCACCGACTACAAGGTGACGTCCGCCGATCTCAAGGCGATCGGCAACGAGGCGCAGGAGCTCTTCCACTGGTTCGAGCGGGACGCGTTCCACGCGGGCGCGCAGACCGACGCGGCCTCCAAGAGCCTGGACGGCGACGGGTTCCTGACCGGGTCGGCGATGTGGACGATGTGGGACACCTGGCGCGGCCAGGCCGAGACGCTCCTGAGCGCCTGCGCGCACATCCACAACCACCTGGAAGACACCGTCACCAGCCACGCCAACCACGAAGAGGCGCTGGTCACGAACTTCTCCATATCCACGATCGACAAGCACTTCAACTGAGCCGACGCCGGTGACGGCGGCGACCGCCCGGCTGACGAGGGAAACAGATGCTGAAGTTCGACCAGGTCCTCCACGCCCGGCTCGGCGGTCTCAAAGAGGCGGTCACCGTCTGGTCGGAGACGGTGACCAAGCTGGAGAAGACCAAGGAGAAGGCGGAGACCGGCCTTCAGGGCAAGGCCGACAAGGCCGACTGGAAGGGCGAGAACGCCGGGGTGACCCAGGCGTTCGTCCGCAAGACCGCCAAGGAGTTCGGCGACGCCCTCACCGAGGCGAGCAGCATCCGCAACATCCTGCGGGACGCGGAGTCCGAGTTCCAGGCCGCGAAGAGCGAGCTGGAGAGGCTGGTCGGGGAAGCCCCGGGCAAGGGCATCCGCATCGACCAGGACGGTGTCGTCAGCTATCTGATCCACCCCGACCGCAGGTCCAAGGACTACGCCGGGCCCAAGCCCGAACAGGCCGACTTCGAGGCGATGCGGTCGGCGATCAAGGCCGCGATCGACCGGGCGAACAACGCCGACGACGTGGCGTCCCGCGCCCTGCGCGGACTCGTCGGCAGCGACAAGAACAACTTCTCCGGCACGAACTACGACTCCCTCAAGGCCGCCTCGAAGGCGCAGGACGCCGAGGACGCGCACGCCGCCTACGAGCTGTACAAGAAGGGCGACGACGCCACCCCGGAGGAGATCGACAAGCTCAACGCCCTCTTCAAGGCCAACCAGAAGGACCCCTACTTCGCCGAGAAGTTCGCCCTGGAGGTCGGGCCGAAGGGCAGCATGGAGTACTGGGCCGACATGGGCGACCCGAGCGACGGCTCGCGCCTCGGTGTCGACCACCGGGACAAGCTGAAGGAGCTCCAGACGAACTGGAGTATGACGCTCGCCACCGCGACCCATTCCACGAGCCCCGAGATGGAGCAGTGGAAGGCCGACGTCATCAAGGCCGGCAGCGAGCCGATCCAGACGCGCGGCACCAGCCCGTACGGCTTCCAGGTCATGAGCAACCTGATGCGGGTCGGCGACTACGACGACAAGTTCCTGAAGGACTACGGCAACGGTCTCGTCGTCACCGAGCGGAAGATGACCCACGACGGGCGGCTGCCCGCCGACCGTGCCTGGCACGCGATGGGCGGCATGCCGAGCCACCTGAACTGGCAGGGCGGCGACCTGGGCAACGACCCCATGATCGGTTTCATGGAGGGGCTCGGGCACAACCCCAAGGCGTCGACGGAGTTCTTCAACAGCAGCATCGACGTCACGCCCGAGAACACCAAGGACAACAAGAAGCTCGACCCGTTCGACTACTTCACCAAGGACCGCGAGTGGCCCGAGGAGCTCAACGACAAGGGTGACAGGACCAAGGAGCCCGGCTACAACGCGCTCGGTCACGCCCTGGAGTCCGCGACCACCGGCCACCCGTACGACGCCGAGGCCGAGGGCCTCAAGGACGTGCGGACCAAGGAGAACGCGGAGGTCATGCAGAAGGTCGTCGAGCGGTACGGGGACGACCCCAAGTACATGCACAAGCAGCCGGGCATCGACGACAGCCTCGGCAAGATGGGCGCCGCCTACATCGACGAGCTGAACCGCTCCCTGGAGACGGACAGCGACACGACGATGGAGGAGAAGAAGAACTCCCCCTTCGGCAACAACGACGACAAGGGCAAGTCCCGGTTCGGCGAGGAGTTCGACACCGGGCTCCTCTGGAACCGCGGGGACGCCGTCAACTTCATGGGCATCGTGTCGCAGAGCGAGACCGGGCACTCCACCCTCTCGGCGGCCGAGATGCTGTACACGACGAGCGTCCTCGACGAGGTCGGCCCCAAGCCCGGGTCCACCTTCGACGAGCGCGACCTCACCGACGCCCGCACCACGCTCCGCATCGGGTCCGAGGCACAGGGAATCATGGACGAGTCCCGTATGGCGCAGATCGACAAGGACTACGAGAAGGACTCCGAGGAGCACAAGAAGGCCGTCGGCAGGACGACCGAATGGGTCAAGTTCGGGGTCGGCGCGGTCGCCGCGGGCGGTGTCGTCGCCCTGACCGGCGGTGCCGGTGGCGTACTCGTCCCGCTGGCCGCCGAGACGGTGGGCGGCGCCGTGACGACCTTCATCGGCATGGAAGCCGACGACATGGGCGAGAAGTACGAGAAGGACGAGCTGCTCAAGAAGAAGTCGGACGACCTCAAGGACGAGTCGCTGGCCATGGGCAAGGAGAACTCGCTCCGCCCCGGCATCGCCTACGCGAACGCGCCCGGCTGGAGCGAGCGGGACCGCAACTACCTGGACGAGACGCTGGTCGACTACGTCCGGGACGCGCGCCTGCACGCCCGGGACAACTCGCTCCCCGACCCGTACGAGAAGAAGTGATGCACATGCGGTCTGCGCTGGCACGGATCGGTGCGGCCGTCGCCGTCGCCGCCCTCCTCACGAGCTGCTCCGGCGGCGACGGCGGGGAAGCCGCGCCGGAATCGGACCACCTGTCGGCGGCCGAGGTGTGCGGGGGCTTCGCCAAGGACCCGGCCACGGCGGCGGCACTCGAGGGTGCCATGGGTGCCAAGCGGTTCTCCGACAACCTGTCGGAGCCGGAGGAGGCCCTTGCCGCGCTGCGCGACGCGACCCGCGCGCCACTGGCCGACTCCTACCGGCCGCAGCCGGTGAAGTACTGCTGGCTCCTGCCCAAGGACACCGAGGGCGACAGTCTCGTGATCGGAGTGAATGCGATTCGCCGGGCGCCGGGCATGCATCCGGAGCTCCTCCCCAAGGTGACCATGTACACCTCGGGGCTGCTGGCCTACTCCTCCTCGGGGCTCGGCAAGGTCTACTTCTCCTGCCGGCTCAAGGCACCCGCCCACCAGATGGTCGTCGAGACGACCATCCAAGGTCCGGGAGGCTTCCCGCAGGAGGACATGGAGCAGCGGACCCGTCTGGTCACCCTCGCCAACGCCACCGCCCGGCAGATCTCCGCCGAGCTGGGCTGCCAGGACGACGGGCTGGCGAAGGGCGTGCCGGCGGAGGCGAAGGGCTGAGCCGGGAGGGGCGGCCGGATCAGACGCCGAGGACGGGCATGGCGAGGATGCGGCCGCCGCGGGCGATGAAGACGCGGTTGCCGCCGCTCGAGAGCTGGTAGGAGCCCTCGCGCTGCATCTTCAGGGTGAAGAGCAGGGCGTCCGATGCCTTGTGGATGACCTGGACGTAGGTGTTGTCGGGGGAGTGGACCCAGACCGTCGCGCCCTCCACGGCCGGGGGGCTGACGCTGCCGGCGCCGTAGCCGCTGAGGATCTCGGACCAGGCCGTGGTCGGGGTGCGGACCTCGCGGATGGTGCCGAGACGGGCGACCGTGTACGCGTCGACCGCGATGACGTGGTCGCCGTCGACGACGGGGGTGCCCCAGCCGGGGTAGGAGTCGGAGCGGTTGGAGTCGTCCTGCCAGAGGAAGTCGCCGCGGTCGAGGCGGCGGGCCATGAGGGTGCGGCCGCCGAAGTAGGCGATGTTGTCGGCGCTGAGGGCGGGGGCCTGGCCGTCGGTGCCCTGGTCCTTGATCTCCCAGTCCGTCTCGCCGTTCTCGGTGAAGAGGGCGGCGACGTGGCCGTCCCGGCCGTGGACGACGAGACGCTTCCCGCCCGCGGCGGCCTTCGCGGCGCCGTTCGGGGAGCGGGGGGACGTCATGGGGCGCTGCCAGGCGGTGGCGAGCGTCCAGGCGTCGACGGCGCGGAGCTGGTCGTCCTCGGTCACCAGGTAGACGTGGGTGTCGTCGGCGGCGAGGACGGCGTCGACGTCGGACTGGGACTGCCAGACGTGGCGGCCGGTGGAGGCGACGAACGCGTGGAGGACGCCGTTCTTGTCGGCGCCCACGACCAGCCGGTCGGCGACGGAGACGAAACCGGTGTCGGCGTCGATGTCCTTCGCGCGCCACCGTTCCCTGCCGTCGGTGACGGAGAGGGCGAGCAGCCCGCCCGTCTTCGCCTGCACGACGACCAAGTCCCGTACGGGCAGGGGGAGTTCGCCCTCGGCCGCCGTGACGTCGAGTGGCCCCCACAGCGGGTCGGGAGCCTCGCCCTGCCGGGTGTCGATGGCGGAGACGAACGCCGCCTCCGGGGTCGCGACGGCGGCCGGTACGTCCGCGGTCGGTGACTTCGCCTCGCCCCGGTTCAGCCACCATGCGCCCGCCCCGCCGCCGGCGCCCAGGACGGCCACGCCGACGGCCGCGCCGGTGAGGAAGCGGCGCCGTGACGGCGATGACGCGGGTACGGCGGTGTCGGCGGGCACGACCAGGCGTTTCATGGCGGTCTCGCGCCGCTTGATGTCGTCGGCGAGCGGGCCCTTGCGCCAGGCGCGCTCGGCGCCCTTGGGCGGGGCGAACGCCTCGGCGATCTGCGGGGGTGCGGGGCGGTGGGCCGGATCCTTCGCCAGGCACGGGCCGATCAGCTCCGTGAGCTCCGGCGGGACCAGGCTCAGGTCCGGGGTGCCGTGGACGACCTCGTACTGGACGGCGGCCACGTGACCGCCGTCGAAGGTCCGGCGCCCGCCGGCCGCGTAGGCGAGGACCGCGCCGAGGGAGAAGACGTCCGACGCGGGGCCGACCCGCTGCCCGAGGACCTGCTCCGGCGCCCCGTACCCGGGGGTGACGGGGGTCTGGCCCGTGGTGGTGAGGGTGAGGCCGTGTTCGGGGCGGGCGATGCCGAAGTCGATGATCCGGGGGCCGGTGGAGGTGAGCACGATGTTCGCGGGCTTGAGGTCGCGGTGGACGAGACCGGCCACGTGGATGTCGTGCAGGGTGCGGGCCAGCCGGTCGGCGAGGGCGCGGACCGTCGGCACGTCCATCGGCCCGTACGCGCGGACGGCCTCGTCGAGCGTCGGACCCGCGAGGAACTCGGCGGCGATCCAGGGCCGTCCGCCCTCGGTCTGCGCGCCGAGGACCCGCGCCACGCCCTTGCTCGTGACGGCCCGCGCCATGTCGGCCTCGCGGACGAAGCGCTGGGTGAGGTGCCGGTCGTGGGCGAGTTCGGGGCGCAGGACCTTGACGGCGGCGGGTGTCCCGTCGCCGTCGCGGCCCACGTACACCTTGCCCATGCCGCCCTCGCCGAGGACGCCGAGCAGGCGGTACGGGCCGAGCCGGAGCGGGTCGCCGGTGGCGAGGGGCTGAGTGGTCACGGGATCGCTTTCCTGGTCGGAGGGGGAGGAGGGCCGGCGGCCGGGTCAGGCGTAGGGCAGGGCGACGACGGACGTCTTCCCGGCCCCGATGATCCGGGTCCGCTCCCTGTCGACGACGTAGCGGCTGGCGTCCGTCGGGAACACCCAGGCCGAGCGGTGGGTCGTCAGGTCGACGGCGCTCAGACCGCCCCGCACCGGCGCGTACACGTACTTCCTCCCGACCACGGGGACGGTGAGGAGCTCGGGAGTCAGGTCACGGCCGGAGGGGGCCTCCTCCCAGCGCTTGAGGCCCTTGTCCGCGCTGAAGGCCATGAGTCCGCGCACCGCCTCGTTCGCGTAGACGAGACCGCCCGAGACGGTCGGCATTCCGTACGAGGTGCCGCCGGAGCCGGTGCCGAACTCCCAGGTGACCGCCCCGTCGGTGAGGCGCACGGCCCGGAGGCGGTCGCCGCCCGTGTAGACGTGGCGGCCGTCGGTGGCGAGCTGCCCGGGGATGTACGAGGGGGAGTCCTTCAGCGGGAGCCGTCGCTTCCACAGCTGCCGGCCGGTGCGCACGTCGCGGGCCTGGACGAGGAAGGAATCCAGGTCGCCGCTGTTCTTGCCGAGGATCAGCCGATTGCCGACGACCTGCGAGAGCCAGGGGCGGACGCCGTCCCACTCGTACGCCTGGCGCCACATCTCCTTGCCCGTGCGCAGATCGACGGCGAGCAGGTGCCAGCCCTTCTCGTTCGTGTCCGAGTCGATGCTGTGGTCCCCGCGCCGCGAGGCGGCGAAGAGCGTCCCGCCGGCGGCGGTGAGGAGCTCCGTGCCCGAGCTGGTGCCGTCGAAGCCCTTCAGCACGATGGTCCGTGCCGCGTCCTTGCCGGTGCGGGGTGCGAGCGTACGGATCCGCAGGGCGCCCGGTCCCTCGTAGATGCCTTCCGACAGGTAGAAGGACGTGCCGTCGCCGGTGATCTGATGGGGCTCCATGACCGCGCTCTCGGCCCAGAGCTCGGATCCGTTCTTCGGGTCCAGCGCGCGGAAGGACACGGTCTCCGCGAAGCCCACCACATCGCCGGCCAGCAGCTGCGTCGTCCGCTCTTCGCGGTCCAGGGACGAGCCCTGCCACAGTGCCGCGGGCGCCCCGTCGGCGGTGGTGGTGGCGGGGATCGCGGTGGGGCCGGTGGGGGCGGGCGCGCCGGCCGAAGGGGCTTCGGCGGTACGGGAGTCCAGCCACGCCCACAGCCCCCCGCCCGCCCCCGCCACTCCCAGCAGGGCCGTGCCGCCCAGGGTGAGGGCGCGGCGGCGGGACACCCGGGGGGCCGCCACCGTGTCCGCCAGGGCGGAGGTCGCGGGGGTGGGGAGGCGGTGGGGGGCGGGGAGCCAGACGTCGGTGGCGCGGCGGGCGATGTCGGTGAGGACGAGTGGGGGGAGGTGGTCGGCGAAGTCGCCGTGGCCGTCGTGGAGGTGGGAGGTGAGGGTGGCGGTGGTGGGGCGGGTGGCGGGGTCCTTGGAGAGGCAGGCGGTGAGGAGGGGGAGGAGGGAGGCGGGTACGCCGGTGAGGTCGGGGTCGGCGTAGCGGACGCGGTAGAGGAGGTCGGCGGGGGAGCCGGTGCCGAAGGGGCCGTGGCCGGTGGCGGCGAAGACGAGGACGCCGGCGAGGGCGAAGACGTCGCCGGCCGGGGGGTGTTCCTGGCCGCTCGCCTGCTCGGGCGACATGTAGGCGGGGGTGCCGGCCGCCGCGCCGGTGCGGGTGAGGTGCTCGTCGCCGGCGGCGCGGGCGATGCCGAAGTCGATGATCTTCGGGCCGTAGGCGGTGACGAGGACGTTGGAGGGCTTGAGGTCGCGGTGGACGACGTCCGAGGAGTGCAGCTGCGCGAGGGCGCCGGCGAGTGCGGCGCCGAGGGCGCGGACGGTGGGTTCGGGGAGGGGGCCGCCGAGGGCGACGGCGTCGTCGAGGGGCGGGCCGAGGACGTATTCGGTGGCCAGCCAGGGTGTTTCGGCGAGGGGGTCGGCGTCGACGACGGCCGCGCCGTGGCGGGCGCCGATGATCCGTGCCGCGTCGGTCTCCAGCCGGAACCGGGCCCGGAAGGCGGGGTCGGTGGCGAGTCGCGCGTGCACGGTCTTGAGCGCGACCGTGCGGCCGCCGGGGGTGCGGGCCAGGTAGACCGTGCCCATGCCGCCGGAGCCGAGGCGGGCGAGGAGGCGGTAGGCGGCGACGGTGGCCGGGTCGTCGTGGGTCAGGGGCGACAGCATGAGGTCAGGTCCGTGTGATCGGTGGCGGGTCGGTCGTGTCCGGCGGCTGTCGCCGCGTCAGGTCCGGGCGGGGGCCGGGGCCGGGGCGGGGAGCGCGGGGAGTTCCGCGGCGAGGAGTTCCGCGGACTGGCGGGCGAGGGCGGCGATGACGCGGCCGGGGAGCCAGCCGGGGGTGAGGAGGGCGGCGGCCGAGTCGAGGACCGTCCGGTGGGTGGTGGGCGGGGCGAGGGCTGCCGTCAGGGCGGCCGCGGTGGGGCGGTCGGCGGGGTCGCGGGCGAGGCAGGAGGAGATCACGGGGCGGAGGGAGGGCGGGAGTTCGTCGCGTTCGGGCACGGTGTGGCCGGTGGCGGCGTACGCGAGGACGGCGCCGAGCGCGAAGACGTCGCCCGGGGGGCGGGGGCGGCCGCCGGATGCCTGCTCGGGGGCGAGGGCGCCCGGGTCGAGGCCGGGCAGGCCGGTGCGGGGTTCGCCGTCGGGGCCGGCTGCCCGTACGGCGCCGTAGCAGCTCAGCCGGGGGCCGTCGGAGGTGAGGAGGACGGCGGCGGGGGAGACGCCGGCGTGGGTGAGGCCCTGGGCGTGTGCGGCGGCCAGCGCTTCGGCGAGGGCGGCGCCGACGGCTCGTACGGTCGTCTCGGGCAGCGGGCCGCCGTGGACGGCGAGGGCCACGGGGAGCGGGAGCAGGGGGAGGTAGGGGGTCGCGTACCAGGGGGTCTCGCCGGGGGCGGCCAGGTCCGTCACGGGGGCGGTCCAGGGGCCGAGGAGGCGGCGGGCCTCGTCGGCTTCGGTGGCGAAGCGCGCCGGGTCGGTGCCGGGCAGCGGGGCGTGCAGCAGGACGGTGCGTTCGCCGTCCTGGGTGCGGGCGACGAAGCGGCGGCAGGGGGCGGCCGGGCCGGGCGGGTCGAGGCGGGTGATCAGCCGGTACGGGCCGATCAGGCGGGCGGACTCCTCCCGCGTGCGCGACTGCGTGCGCGACTGTTCCACGTGTACGTCCCCCCGTCGTTCCGGCGCCCCGTGACGACGGGGGCGGGACGAGCCTATCGAGGCGGGGGCGCGGGGCCGTGGCCGGGAGCGGCCCGTGCCGTCGGGTCCGGGGGCGGTGCGGTGCCGTTCGGGGGCCTGTGCGGGAGGGGTTGCGGCGCGGTGGTGGTGCCGAGAACGTCCGGGCTGTCCGAGTTGCGAAGGTGAAGTGGGCGCGTGGACCTCGTGGGGAGCGTGAAGGTCGGGGTATTTCCCGGCAGCTCGTGCTCGAACGCGTACGCGGGGACTACGATCGCGATGTTTCCCTGGGCGTGGAACTTGCTGGGGCGAAGCCGGAACGAACACCGTCAGAGGGTCACGGGAGCAGCGGGGGGCGAGCATGTCGTTCGAAGAGGAGTGGGCGTCCGTAAGGTCCACGTCGACGGCCAACGTGAGCATGCGGCTCAATCAGGTCGCCCCGGAGCCCGGGGGCGGTGGCGGCGGGAACGCCGACCTCAGCGTCGACCAGGACAAGCTCGGGGCGATCGGCAGCGCCGCGTACGCGCTGCACGGCCGGCTGGTCAAGGACGGCAACCACGCCCGTACGAACACGACGGAGGCGGCGACGGGCATGTCCAGCCACGGCTTCCTCACCGGGTCCGCGATGTCGACCGTCCAGGAGACGTGGAGCTCGCAGCTGAACACGCTGCTCGACGCCTGCGCCAACATCTCCAACCACCTCGACTACAGCGCCGCCTCGCACGCCAAGGAAGAGGCGGACATCACGGCGGCCCTCGCGGCATCCAAGATCAACGAGTACTTCAAGTAGGCGGGGGACCTGCTGTGCTGACCTTTGACAACGTGTACCAGGCGCCGCTCGACAAGATGAAGGCGTCGGCGGACGACTGGGCCGCGATGAAGGGCAAGCTCGACACGCTCGCCCAGGACGCGCAGTCGACGATGGCCGCGAAGGCCAGGGACGACTACTGGCGCGGGGTGAACGCCGAGGTCACCAAGCCCTTCGTGGACAAGACGGCGAAGGAGTTCGGCGACGCCGCCAAGGCGGCCGAGGGCATCCACAAGGTCCTGGAGGACGGCCACAACGCCTTCAAGAAGGCGAGGGACGACCTGAAGAAGATCGTCGAGACGGAGGCCCCGGGGAAGGGCTTCAGGGTGCGGTCGGACGGCACGGTCGAGGCCGTCGAGCCGCTGTCCCGGACCAAGGACCAGGGGATGCGGCACGACCCCGACTTCCAGGACATGGTCCGCAAGGAGAACGCCGACATCCTGGAGATGCAGCGGCGGATCGACGCGATCATCGAGACCTGCGACGACGCCGACGTGTCCTGCTCCAACGCCCTCAAGGCGAACATCACCGGCGACCGGCACAACTTCAGCGGCCCGAAGTACACCAGCCTCGACGCCGAGGAGGCGCAGCGCGCCGTCGACCTCGCCAAGAAGGGCCGGGACATCTCCCACGAGGAGCTGATGCGCCTCAACGAGCTGCTCAAGGACAACAGCGGCTCCAAGGAGTTCTCCCGGGCGTTCTACGACGGCATGGGCCCGAAGGGCGCGCTGGAGTTCTTCGGCCAGCTCTCCACCGACACGTACGACTACTCGAAGGTCGACAAGGAGCGCCTCGCCGACGTCCAGGACCTGCAGAAGAACCTGGGCCTCAACCTGGCGACGGCCACGCAGGGCGGCGACGCGTGGACCGACAAGTGGTCCACGGAGATGCGCAGGATCGGCACGGAGCGCATCCCGCTCGTCAAGTACGACAACAACCCGGCCTTCGGATACCAGTTGCTCGGCGGCATCATGCGCTACGGCAACTACGACCCCAAGTTCCTGGTCCCCATCGCCGAGCACGTCACCCAGCTCCACGCCAAGGACCCGTACCTCTTCGCCAACAGCAAGCCGCTGGGCGGCGGCTGGCTGAAGAACCAGTACAACCCGTCCGGGATCAACGGCTCGGGCTTCGACCCGATGATCCCGATGCTGGAGGCGCTGGGCCACAGCCCGGACGCGGCCAAGGAGTACTTCTCCAAGGAGCCGACGTCGTACAACACGGACGGCAGCCCCGGCGGCACGGTCGACCTGGACGGGAAGAAGAAGGGGGACCAGAACAGCTACCTGGACTACTTCCAGAACAAGGAGTACGACTTCTTCCCCGACGTCGAGGGGCACAACCCGGACGACTGGAAGAAGACCGCGGAGTACATGCCGGACGCCCTCGGCCACGCGCTGGAGGCGGCGACCACGGGCCACGGCTGGGACGACCCCAACCCCCAGCTGCACCGCGACGAGAAGTCCGCCGAGATCATGAAGCAGGTGATCGACTCCTACGGCACCAACACCGAACTGCGCGGGCAGCACAAGCCGCTGATGGACAGCCTCGGCCGGATGGGCGCGGCGTACATCGACGACCTGAACTACTCGACGTACAACTTCGGCGATTCCGGCGACGCCCTCGGCCGGGACACGCTCTTCGGCGCGAGCAGCGACGGAAGCCGGCGCACGGACTTCGGCGAGGGCGCCAGCCTCCGGTTCATGAACGCCGTCGCGGGCGACGAGGACGGGTACAAGACGCTCTCCGCCGCGCAGCAGGTCTTCGAGGCCGGCGGTCTGAAGGCGCTGGAAGGGGACAAGGACTCCCAGCTCACCTTCCTTCACAACTCGACCAAGCTGCACGGCATCCTGGACGAGTCGCGGATCGACGCCATCTCCCTGGAGTTCAAGGACCAGGAGGAGGCCAAGAACCTGGAGATGGAGAAGCAGGCCGAGTGGCGGAAGTCCGCCGTCAGCGGCGGTGTCGCCGCGGTGGTCGGCGTCGGTTCCGCCGTGGTGCTCGGGCCCGCCGCGGGACTCGTGGCGGCGACCGCGGTCCCGATCATCATGGAGACGGTCGGTTCCGCGGTCAGCACGGACTACGCCTCGGACACCCTGCAGTACCTCAAGGACAACGAGTACAAGAACGACGACGACGCGGACTCCGCGGTCGTGGACGCCCGTCAGGAAGGCCGTCGCGCCGTGGTCGTTCCCGCCCTCAACGTCGCCGAGACGCAGGGGCTGACGCGGACCGAGCGGCAGGAACTGATCCGCGAGATCGAGTACTCGTACAACACGGGCGCGAAGAGCGTCGACGACCTTACCGCGAACAAGTGAGGCAGCGGACAGTGAACGACACGAGGCGGAGGCTGCCGGGGATCGCCGCCGTTGCCCTGGCCGCGGCCCTGGTCCTGACCGGGTGCTCCGGCGAGGGGGACGGCGAGCGGGAGGGGCGCGCGGAGGCCGTGTCCCCGGCGGCGCTGAAGAACTGCGGGCAGGTGTTCGGGGAGCGGAACGTCGAGGCGCTCCGGACCGACCTCGGGGAGGGTTTCCAGCCGCACGACCGCTCGCTCACCGAGATGAAGGAGCGGATGCTCGCGGAGGCGCAGGCTTGGAATCCCGACACGGACAAGCTCTCGCGGACGACGTTCCGTCCCTGTCAGATCGAGGGCCGGGTGGACGGGAAGGAAGCCTGGGTCAACGCCAAGGTCGGATGGTCGACGTACGACGTGACCTTCGTGACCGACGGGAAGCACGCGCGCGATTTCCGTGAGGTGGCGAAGGGGGTCTATCTCGACAGCCGTGAGGGGCTCGACGGCTACCCCCTCATCATGTCGTGCACGGTTCCCGGCACCCGCGCCGGACAAGGCGAGGAGCTGCCGCTCCAGGTCTCCGTGGCCGACACGGACCGCACGGACCGGTCCGTGTCCACGGACCGGCTCCTGAAGTCCCTCGCGGAGAGCACGCGCGCACTCCTCGGCTGCGCGGAGAAGCCCCCGATCCCCGACGGCCTGCTGAGAAGGTGACCGTTCCCGGCGCCCTGCCGGGGTGAGGCGGCGAGCGTGGGGCGGGCTCACGCCTCGGCCGTCTCGGCGGCGGGGGGGCCTCAGTCCTCGGCGGTCTGCGCGGCCGGGGACAGCTGGGACAGGAGGAGGACCGTCGCGCGGGTGATGAGGGCGGCGAGGAGGATCGTGGCGAGGCCGTCGATCCGCAGGTCGGAGAGCTTGGGGCCCAGCCAGGACAGCAGCCACCAGATGAGGGCGTCCTGGACGAAGCCGGCGACGCCGAGGGCGAGGAGCGCGGGGAGCGGCACGCGGCCGGACGGTCCGATGTGGACGACCTGGGTGAGGACGACGATCACCACGGTGGCGAGGAGGACGGCGAGGGCCGCGTCGACGGTCTCCGCGCCCAGGGTGATGCCGGGCAGCAGCCCCCCGGCCAGCGCCACTCCGACGAGGACGCCGAGCTTGCGTACGCCTTGATCGCTCATGGGGGGACTCTGGCACAGCCGACCTGCGGATGTGAAGGTTCCGTAAGGAAGATCATTCAGAGACCGTGATCGGAATCGAACCGACGTAACTCGCTTTGCAGGCGAGTCCCTGAACCACTCGGGCACACGGTCGTGTGGTGCAACGAGTACGACCGTAGGCGGGGTCCGGAAGGGGCTCAAGGGGTTCCCGGGCCGTGCCATACGACTGCCACACGGCCGCAACACTCCGTTCGCGGTCGTACGTCCAAGGACCGAGGGGAGCCGGGACTCCTGACAGGGGTCACCGAGCGCTTCACCTCTTACCCTGGGGGAATGAGCGCCCTCGAACCCCGCGACGCCGACGTCGCCCCGCACCCCGGGCCCCGTGCCGCCCTCGACGACGACGCCCAGGGGTCCGTCCTCGATCCGGCCCACCGGGCGCTCAGCATCGGCATCGTCTCCGTCGTCCTGCTCATCGCCTTCGAGGCGACGGCCGTCGGCACCGCCATGCCCGTCGCCGCCCGCGAGCTGGACGGCGTCTCCGTCTACGCCTTCGCCTTCTCCGCGTACTTCACCACCAGCCTCTTCGGCATGGTCCTGGCCGGCCAGTGGTCCGACCGCAGCGGACCGCTCGGCCCCCTCGCCGCCGGGATGAGCGCCTTCGCCGCCGGACTGCTCCTCTCCGGGACGGCCGGCACCATGTGGCTGTTCATCCTCGGCCGGGCCGTGCAGGGGCTCGGCGGCGGCCTCGTGATCGTCGCGCTGTACGTGGTCGTCGGCCGGGCCTACGCCGAACACCTCAGGCCCGCGATCATGGCCGCCTTCGCCGCCGGCTGGGTCGTCCCCTCCGTCGTCGGACCCCTCGCCGCCGGAACGATCACCGAGCACCTGGGCTGGCGCTGGGTCTTCGTCGGCATCCCCGCCCTCGTCGTCCTCCCGCTCGCCCTCGCCCTCCCCGCGATACGCCGCACCGCCTCGGGCCCCGCCGACCCGGAGGCGCCCGTCGCCCCCTGGGACCGGCACCGAATCCGGCTGGCGCTCGGCATCTCCGCGGGCGCGGCGCTCCTCCAGTACGCGGGCCAGGAGCTGCGGTGGCTCTCGCTGATTCCGGCGGCCGCGGGCGTCGCGCTCCTCGTGCCCGCCGTCCGCGGGCTGCTGCCGCGCGGCACCTACCGGGCCGCCCGGGGCCTGCCGTCCGTCGTCCTGCTGCGGGGCATCGCCGCCGGCGCGTTCATCGCGGCCGAGTCCTTCGTGCCGCTGATGCTGGTCACCCAGCGGGGCCTGAGCCCCACCCTGGCGGGCTTCTCCCTCGCCGCCGGCGGCCTCACCTGGGCGCTCGGCTCCTGGATCCAGTCCCGGCCGTGGACGGAGCCGTACCGCGAGCGTCTCGTCGTCCTCGGCATGGTCCTGGTCGCCCTCGCGATCGCGGCGGCGCCGAGCGTGCTCATCGCCTCCGTGCCGGTGTGGGCGCTCGCGGTGGTCTGGGGCTTCGGCTGCCTCGGCATGGGCGCCGTCATCGCCTCCACGAGCGTGATCCTCATGAAGCTCTCCGCCCCCGAGGAGGTCGGCGCCAACTCCGCCGCCCTCCAGATCTCCGACGGCCTCTCCAACGTCCTCCTGCTCGCCGCGGGCGGCGCCGCCTTCGCGGCCCTGGGCGGCGGCGCCGTCGGCCACGCCGTGACCTCCCACGCCGGCGCCGGCTCCCACCCGGCGGCCTTCGCCGCGGTCTTCCTGCCGATGGCGGGCGTGGCGGCGGTCGGGGCGTGGGTGGCGACGCGGCTGCACGCGGCGCCGGCGCAAGGCTGAGTCTCCGGTACCAGATTGACCCCACGGTGGTACCGTTCTGGTATGGCTATGAACCTGCGTCTCCGCGACGACCAGACCGAGGCCCTGAAGCAGCGCGCCGAGCAGGAGGGCACCAGCATGCACGCCATACTGCTGCGGGCCGTCGACGACTACCTCGCGCGTACGGCCCAGGAGGCCATCGTGCGCAAGACGGCCATGGAGCAGGCGACCAAGTGGCACGAGCTGATGGAGCGGCTCAAGTGACCTGCGTCTACCTCTCCGGCGAAGACGTCCTGATCATCGCCGAGCACGCGGTCGACGACCAGAAGATCGTCGTCCGGGACGCCGGGCTGCTCGACTCGGCGGTGCACCGCCCCTCGGCCGCGATGTTCGGGGAGGAGGCGTATCCCGACCTCCTGGCGAAGGCCGCCGCGCTCCTGCAGTCCCTCGCGGTCAACCATCCCTTCGTCGACGGCAACAAGCGCACGGCCTGGCTGTCCTGCGTCACCTTCCTCGCCATGAACGGCGTCCAGCTGCGGCCGGACATCGACGCCGCGGAACGCCTGGTCATCGCCGTGGCTACCGGCGAGACCGACGAGGTCGACGTGATCGCGGACGGGCTGCGCGAGCTGATCGCCCCCGACGCGGGGTGAGTTCCCCCGCGACGTGAGCTGAATCGCAACCGGGGCGCACCCACCTGGTTTCATACGAGGTTCCGACCGGGCCGCCGGTAAGGTGGCCCGGTTGTCATATCTGGACGAGCGTCGAACCCGGAGATCGTGACTACTACCACCACCACCTCACATCACCTTTCTCCCGCCTTCCCAGGACGGGCCCCGTGGGGTACCGCCGGCAAGCTGCGCGCCTGGCAGCAGGGGGCGATGGAGAGGTACATCCAGGAGCAGCCCCGTGACTTCCTCGCGGTCGCCACGCCGGGCGCCGGCAAGACCACCTTCGCGCTGACCCTGGCGTCGTGGCTGCTGCACCACCACGTCGTGCAGCAGATCACGGTCGTCGCGCCCACCGAGCACCTGAAGAAGCAGTGGGCGGCCGCCGCGGCCCGCATAGGAATCAAACTCGACCCCGACTACAGCGCCGGGCCGCTCAGCAAGGAGTACGACGGGGTCGCCATCACGTACGCCGGTGTCGGCGTCCGCCCGATGCTGCACCGCAACCGGTCCGAGCAGCGCAAGACCCTCGTGATCCTCGACGAGATCCACCACGCCGGAGACTCCAAGTCCTGGGGCGAGGCGTGCCTGGAGGCGTTCGAGCCCGCGACCCGGCGCCTCGCGCTGACCGGTACGCCCTTCCGGTCGGACACGAACCCGATCCCCTTCGTCACGTACGAGGAGGGCAACGACGGCATCCGGCGGTCCTCGGCGGACTACACGTACGGCTACGGCAACGCCCTCGGCGACGGCGTCGTGCGGCCGGTCATCTTCCTCTCCTACAGCGGCAACATGCGCTGGCGGACCAAGGCGGGCGACGAGATCGCCGCCCGCCTCGGCGAACCGATGACCAAGGACGCCGTCTCGCAGGCATGGCGCACCGCGCTGGACGCCAAGGGCGACTGGATGCCGAACGTGCTGCGCGCCGCCGACCGGCGGCTGACGGAGGTCAGGAAGTCCATCCCGGACGCCGGCGGCCTCGTCATCGCCTCCGACCAGGAGTCGGCCCGCTCGTACGCCAAGCTGATCCGCGAGATCACCGGCACCAAGGCCACCGTCGTCCTCTCCGACGACAGCGGCGCCTCGAACCGCATCGACGAGTTCAGCGAGAACGACGCCCGGTGGATGGTCGCCGTCCGCATGGTGTCCGAGGGCGTCGACGTCCCCCGCCTCGCCGTGGGCGTGTACGCGACGACGATCTCGACCCCGCTGTTCTTCGCGCAGGCCGTCGGCCGTTTCGTGCGTTCGCGCAGGCGCGGCGAGACCGCGTCCGTGTTCCTTCCGACGATCCCCAGCCTCCTCGGCTTCGCCAACGAGATGGAGGTCGAGCGCGACCACGTCCTCGACAAGCCCAAGAAGGCGGGCGAGGACGACCCCTACGCCGAGTCCGAGAAGGAGCTGGCGGAGGCGGAGAAGCTGCAGGACGAGGACACCGGCGAGCAGGACATGCTGCCCTTCGAGGCGCTGGAGTCCGACGCCGTCTTCGACCGCGTGCTCTACAACAGCGCCGAGTTCGGCATGCAGGCCCACCCCGGCAGCGCCGAGGAGCAGGACTACCTCGGCATCCCCGGCCTCCTCGAACCCGACCAGGTGCAGCTGCTGCTGCAGAAGCGCCAGGCCCGGCAGATCGCGCACAGCCGCAAGAAGCCGGACGACGAGGCGGACCTCCTGGAGCTGCCCGCCGAGCGGCGCCCTGTCGTTTCCCACAAGGAACTGCTGGAGCTGCGCAAGCAGCTCAACACGATGGTTGGCGCGTACGTCCACCAGACCGGCAAGCCCCACGGTGTGATCCACACCGAGCTCCGCCGGGTGTGCGGCGGGCCGCCGAGCGCCGAGGCCACCGCCGGACAGATCCGGGAACGGATCAAGAAGGTGCAGGAGTGGGCCACCCGGATGCGGTGACCCGGGGCACCGGATGCGGTGACCCGGGGCGAGGACCCCGAGCATGACCGAGGCCCGTACGACGTCGTTCGTACGGGCCTCGGCCGTCCCGCGGCGGCGGGACACACCGGCGGCCGGCCCCCACGGTCGGCCTCCGGGCACCCTCCACGCTACGGGCACGACAAAGCCGATCTTGTCCGCCAAAGTCCTCAGTCCGGCCGACGAAGGTCCCGAACCGTCTCTATCCGGTCGCCGACGCCCGGATTCTGGACGAGGTCTTCCGCTGAGCGGAGCGGGTCGCTACTGTCCCGGCTCAAAAGCAATCGCCCCGTGGCAGCGCCGCCGCGGAGCGCAGCCGGTGTACCCCTTCCTGCCGGCGGCCTCTGACGTGCGTCGCCGACGGGACCGGCGTCGCAATCCCGTGAGAGCCCGTCGCCACTCACTCCGAAGGAGAGGGCGTCGTGACCGCGGAGACCTCCCAGACGCTCGACCGGGGACTCAGAGTCCTCAAACTGCTCGCCGACACCGACCACGGCCTGACGGTCACCGAGTTGTCCAACAAACTCGGTGTCAACCGGACCGTCGTCTACCGTCTGCTCGCCACGCTCGAACAGCACGCCCTGGTCCGCCGCGACCTCGGCGGACGCGCCCGCGTCGGCCTCGGTGTGCTGCGGCTCGGCCGCCAGGTCCACCCCCTGGTGCGCGAGGCCGCCCTGCCCGCGCTGCGCTCGCTCGCCGAGGACATAGGGGCCACGGCCCACCTGACCCTCGTCGACGGGGCCGAGGCGCTCGCCGTCGCGGTCGTCGAACCGACCTGGACCGACTACCACGTCGCCTACCGGGCCGGCTTCCGTCACCCGCTGGACCGGGGCGCCGCCGGCCGCGCCATCCTCGCCGCGCGCCAGGGCTCCTTGATCGAACCCGGGTTCACCCTCACCCACGGCGAACTCGAAGCGGGCGCCAGCGGTGCCGCCGCGCCCCTCGTCGGCGTCACCGGCGTCGAAGGCAGCGTCGGCGTCGTCATGCTCGCGGACGCCGTCCCCGAGCGCGTCGGCCCCCGCGTCGTCGACGCCGCCCGCGAGGTCGCCGACGCCCTCCGCTGACCCCGCGGCCCCGCCACCGACGCGGCACGGCCCCGCGCCCCCGCCGACACGGCGCGGCCCCTGTGCCTCCGCCGTCGTCGCGGCGCGGCGCCCGTGACCCCGCCGGGCCTGCCCACCCCCCCCACGTGTGGGCAATCGCCCCGCTGGGGCGGGGACGGGTGGGCACACGGGACGGCGCCCCCGGCCGGGCCTGGGCATCCGTGCCCGGGCCCGCACCGCGACGGGTGGCGAACAGCGACAGGCGGGAGGCCGCGGCGGCTGCGCACGTACCGCCGTCTCCCGCCCCACCGCGCGTACCCCCGGCACACCCACGCCCCGGCCCCCCGCGCGCCCCAGTAGATTGGGGACGTGCTCTCCAGTCTCTCCCGCCCCCGTGCCCTCGCGGTGTGCGCCCTCCCCGTCGCCGCGCTCTTCGCCGTCGTCGGGCTCGCGCCCCTGCCGTACGCGATCGCGCAGCCCGGCTCGACCGCCGATGTGCTGGGCAAGGACCAGGGCCGGGAGATCATCACGATCACGGGTGCCCCGGTGCGGCCGACCGAGGGACAGCTGCGGATGACGACGATCGTCGCGACGGGGCCGTCGACGGACGTCGACCTCGGCGACGTGGTCGACGCGTGGTTCCGGACGGACCGGGCCGTACTGCCGCACGACTCCGTCTACCCGTCGGGGAAGTCCGACGCCGAGATCGAGAAGCACAACCTCGGACAGATGAAGGAGTCGCAGGACGCGGCCACCCTCGCCGCCCTCGGCTATCTGAAGATGGACCCCGCGAAGGTGAAGGTGGACCTGCACCTCGCCGACATCGGCGGGCCCAGCGCGGGCCTGCTCTTCTCCCTCGGCATCGTCGACAAGCTGGACGGTGACGGGGACGGCGGCGACCTCACCGGCGGCGGGATCGTCGCCGGTACGGGCACGATCGAGGCGGACGGCACGGTCGGCGCCGTCGGCGGGGTCTCCCTGAAGACGCAGGCCGCCGCGCGGGACGGGGCGACCGTCTTCCTGGTGCCGAAGGACGAGTGCTCGGACGCGCGGGCCGAGCTGCCGAAGGGCATGCGGCTCGTCCCCGTCACCGCGCTCAACGACGCGGTGGCGTCCCTCCGGGCCCTGGAACAGGGGCAGGAGAAGCAGGTTCCGGCCTGCTGACCCCCGGGCCGCCGGGGCTCTTCCCGGCGGGCGGCGCGTCCATGCCGCGCCAGGAGGGGAGGATCACCGGCGAGAGCGTGGCCAGGAAGTACAGCGCGCCGACCGTGAGCAGCGCCGTGGTGATGCCCGTGCGCTCGACCAGGAGTCCGGCCGCGAGCCCGCCGAGCGGGGTGGTCAGCAGCACGCTGGCGGTACTGGCGCTGCCGACGCGGCTGCGCAGCTCCTCGGGGACGGTCTCGTAGAAGACCGCGCCGAGGATGGGGTTGAGGACCCCGGCGCCGAGCCCGCCGAGCGCCATCGCCACGAGCAGGGGTGCGGTGGTGTCGGTGAGGGCCGCCGTCACGTACACGGGTGGTCCGGCGAGCAGGAAGCCGACCGTGACGACGGGGCGGCGCGGGAAGCGGTGGCCGACCGCCGCGTAGAGCAGGGCGCCGGCGAGGGCGCAGCCGCCGAAGACGGCGACGAGCAGGCCGAGCGCCGTCGAGCCGCCGAGTTCCTCGCGCGCGTGGACCGGCAGGAGGACCGCGCTCCAGCTCTGGGCCAGGCCGTTGGTGATCATCACCATGAGGTTGACGCCGAGGATCAGCGGGGTGCGCAGCAGGAACGCGTAGCCCTCGCGCAGGTCCGACCGGTAGAGCGCGAGGGACAGCGGCGGTGCTCCGCGCGTGGGTTCGGCGGACGGCACGCCGCGCAGGCCCATGAAGGCGAGGAGCGCGGAGACCGTGAAGGTGGCGGCGTCGACGTACAGCACGGTGTCGGCGCCGATGAGGGCGACGAGGAGGCCGGCGAGGGCGGCGCCGGTCATGCGGGCGCCGCGTGAGACCGCGTCGTAGAAGCTGGTGGCGCGGGAGAGCGGCATGCCGGCCCGTGCGGCCAGGTCGGGGGTGAGGACGTTGCGGGCGGTCTCGCCGGGGGCGTGGAAGAAGCCGGTGACGGCCATCAGCGCGCACAGCATCCAGAACCGGAGTACGCCGGCGTGGTTGAGCAGCGGGATGGCGGCGAGCGCGAGGGCGCAGACGAGGTCGGAGGCGACGGAGACCCGGCGGCGGCCGATCCGGTCGATGACGGGGCCTCCGACGACGGCGGAGGCGATGACGGGCAGAGCGGCGCAGAAGGCGACGAGCCCCGCCTTGCCGGGGCTGCCGGTGGTCTCCAGGGCGAACCAGGGGACGGCGATGAGGGTGAGCGAATTGCCGCTGATGGAGATGGCGTTGGCGGCCAGGACGGTGGTCAGTGGTGTGCGCGGGTGCACGGGTGGTTCCCCCCGGGGTGGTTCGGCTCCGTCAGGTGGCGGTGGTGAAGCGGGTGGTGGCGGTGGGGCCGGGCGTGGCGAGCCTGAGGCCGAACTCGACGAGCTTCCAGCCGAGTTGGACGCGAAGCGCCGGGGTGGGGGCGGGTGCGTGGAGCGGGGTGCGCGACCGGGTGGCGGCGGCCTGCCGGTGGAGCTCGGCGGCGTGCAGCCCGTGCAGCTGGAGGTGGATGTCCGCGTGCATGGCTCGGGGGTTTCCTTCCGTCAGTTGTCGTGCTGCGGGAACGCGTGCAGATGGATGCGTACGCGCTCGGCGCCCGGCGCGTCCGCCTCTTCGATGTCCCGGTACGTCTCGATGAGGGCGTGCATCTTCTCGTCGAGCTCGCGGAGCTTCTCGGGGGGCAGGCGCAGGGTGAAGTCGCTCATGTCGGAGGCGCCGAGCCAGCTCGGGTCCCAGTCGTGCCAGGTGCCGAGGTAGGTGCTCAGTTCCTGGGTGTGGATGGTCGCGATCTCGTGGACGTAGATGTCGAGGGCGCCGCGGACCTCCGGGTCCGGGTTCCGGTAGAGCGACTCGTCGACGCTCGTGCCCTGCTGGCCTGCCTTCCACCACCGCTCGCGCCCCTTGCCGCGCGTCGGGTCGTCCTCCACGAAGCCGTGGGCGGCGAGCTGGCGCAGGTGGTAGCTGGTCGCTCCGCTGGACTCGCCCAGCTGCTCGGCCAGTTGGGAGGCGGTGGCGGGGCCGTGCCGGCGCAGGGCGCGCAGCAGCCGGATGCGGAGCGGGTGGGCGAGCCCGCGCAGGGAGCGCGGGTCCAGTTGGCGGCTCAGGTATTCCTCGGGCTCGGGCATGTTCCGAGCGTAGAGTTGCAAAGAACCAGTTGCAAGGGATTCTTTGCAACTGGTTCTTTGTAAGTGGCGGCCGGGGTCTCCGGGCTCCTGGCGCCCCGGGCCGGAGTCGCCCCCGGCCGGTGTCGCCCCGGGCCGGTGTCGCCCCCGGTCGGCGGCGCCTCCGGTCCGGCGGCGGCTCCGGAGTCCCGTCGCGAAGAGGGCCCGCTACAGCGGCTCGTCCCCGGCCGCCTGCTCCACCAGCGGGATGATCCGCAGCGGCACCGGGTTCTCCATCACGATCGCCGTGGAGGCCCGGACGATGCCCTCGAAGCCGACGACGCGGTCGATCACCCGCTGGAGGTCGGCGTTGGAGCGGGCGACCAGCCGGCAGAGCATGTCGCCGTGGCCCGTCGTGGTGTGCAGTTCGAGCACCTCGGGGACGGTCGCCAGATGGCCCCGGACGTCCGCGCCCTGGCCCTGCTTGATCTCCAGGGTCGCGAAGGCGGTGACCGGGTAGCCCAGCGCCGCCGGGTCCACCTGGGGTCCGAAGCCGCGGATCACCCCGCTCTCCTGGAGGCGGTCCAGGCGCGCCTGGACCGTGCCGCGCGCCACCCCGAGGCGGCGGGACGCCTCCAGGACGCCGATGCGGGGCTCGCGGGCCAGGAGCCCGATCAGCCGGCCGTCCAAATGATCGATCGCCACAGCGCTCTCCCCATGGTCATGATGTACAAGTCGCACCGCCATACTCGACGATCGCTGTACAAGTTGACCAGTAGATTAGGGAACTCTTGCGCACCTTGCCGAACGGCGGGACATTGCTGCCATGACTGAGACCATCGATCACACCCCTTCCACCGCGCGTAAGGCCGATCCCTTCCCGGTCAAGGGAATGGACGCGGTCGTCTTCGCCGTCGGCAACGCCAAGCAGGCCGCGCACTACTACTCCACCGCCTTCGGCATGAAGCTCGTCGCCTACTCCGGACCGGAGAACGGCAGCCGCGAGACCGCCAGTTACGTGCTCACCAACGGTGCCGCCCGTTTCGTGTTCACCTCCGTCATCAAGGTCTCCACCGACTGGGGCCGCTTCCTCGCCGACCACGTCGCCGAGCACGGCGACGGCGTCGTCGACCTGGCGATCGAGGTGCCGGACGCGCGGGCCGCGTACGCCTACGCCGTCGAGCACGGCGCCACCGGCATCACCGAGCCCCACGAGGTGAAGGACGAGAACGGCACCGTCGTCCTCGCCGCCATCGCCACCTACGGCAAGACCCGCCACACCCTCGTCGAGCGCTCCGGCTACGACGGCCCCTACCTGCCGGGCTTCGTCACCGCCAAGCCCATCGTCGAGCCGCCGGCCAAGCGCACCTTCCAGGCCATCGACCACTGCGTCGGCAACGTCGAACTCGGCAAGATGAACGACTGGGTCGGCTTCTACAACAAGGTCATGGGCTTCACGAACATGAAGGAGTTCGTGGGCGACGACATCGCGACCGAGTACTCGGCGCTGATGTCGAAGGTCGTCGCGGACGGCACCCTCAAGGTGAAGTTCCCGATCAACGAGCCGGCGATCGCGAAGAAGAAGTCGCAGATCGACGAGTACCTGGACTTCTACGGCGGCGCCGGCGTCCAGCACATCGCCCTCGCCACCAACGACATCGTCGCCTCGGTCCGGGCGATGCGGGCGGCGGGCGTCGCCTTCCTCGACACCCCCGACTCGTACTACGACACCCTCGGCGAGTGGGCGGGCGAGACCCGCGTGCCCGTGGAGACCCTGCGCGAGCTGAAGATCCTCGTCGACCGCGACGAGGACGGCTACCTGCTGCAGATCTTCACCAAGCCGGTCCAGGACCGTCCGACCGTCTTCTTCGAGATGATCGAGCGCCACGGCTCGATGGGCTTCGGCAAGGGCAACTTCAAGGCCCTCTTCGAGGCGATCGAGCGCGAGCAGGAGAAGCGCGGCAACCTCTGACCGCCACCGCGGTACGGGGCCCGGGGCCACGCCCCGGGCCCCTTCACACGCGCCCGTCCGGCCCCGGGGCCCCTCGCCGTGTGCCGCTCCCGCGGCCGTGACCGGGCCCACCACGTTGTGGGCAACTGTTCCGCTGGGGCGGAACGGGTGGGCACAACGGAACGGTGCCCGTTGCCGGGCCTAGGCTTCCGCGCCCGAACCCGCA
>NZ_JBHWAQ010000042.1:0-54843 GCF_042743475.1 Streptomyces sp. NPDC059534 | reverse complement strand
CCGTCACCGCCAAGGGCGCCCCCATCGCCGGCATCGGCGTCGCCGGCGCCCCCTCCGGCGACCTCGACGAGAAGTTCGCCCAGGCCGGCGTCGCCTCCCTCGGCAACTGACCGGTCGCCCGGCAGGAAGAGCCCCACGGCCGGTGGCGGCGCCCGGACCCCCCGCCGGGCGCCGCCGCCTCTTCCGTACGGCCTTTTCCGTATGCGCCCCGTTCGGGAGGGTTGCTTAGGATCGGTACGTGATCCAGCGCAACCGGACCGGAACCGCCGCCGCCCTCGTCGCCCTCGCACTGCTCGCGGGCGGCTGCACGGGGGCCACCGGCGGCGTCCGGGGCACCCCCGGGGCCGCCGGGCTGCGCGACCCGTACTTCCCGAAGCTCGGCAACGGCGGCTACGACGTGGGGCACTACGCCCTGTCCCTCGCCTACGACCCCCGCACCGGGCGGCTCGACGGCACCGCCGAGATCACCGCCCGCGCCACCCAGGACCTCAGCGCCTTCAACCTCGACCTCGCCGGTCTCACGGTGGCCGCGGCGACGGTCGACGGCGCCCCGGCCGCCCACAACCGGGCCGGGAACGAACTGACGCTCCGGCCGCACGACGAGATCCCCGAGGGCGCGGAGTTCGAGGCCACCGTCACCTATACGGGCGTGCCCGAGCCGATCACGGACGCGGACGGCTCCGAGGAGGGCTGGCTGCGCACCGACGGCGGTGCGGTCGCGGTCGGCGAACCGCAGGGCTCGATGACCTGGTTCCCCGGCAACCACCACCCCTCCGACAAGGCCGCGTACGACATCACGCTCACCGTCCCGGCCGGCCTCGACGCGTTCTCCAACGGGGTCAGGACCGAGCGGCGGACGGCGGCGGACGGCCGCGTCACCACCGTCTGGCACGCGGCCGAGCCGATGGCCAGCTACCTCGCGACGGTCGCGATCGGCCGGTTCGAGACGGGGACGGCGACCGCGCCACTGGGAGCTGACGCCGATGCCGACTCCAGTGCCAGTGCCAGTGCCAGTGCCAGGGCGAGCGTCAGCGCCGACGCCGGGTCCGTGCCCGTGCTGACCGCCGCCGAGCCGGCGGTCGCGGCGAGCAGCGCGGCGCTGCGGGGCGAGATCCCCACGATCCTCGGCCGGCAGGCGGATCGTTTCGGCCCGTACCCCTTCTCGGCGGCCGGCGCGATCGTCATGAAGGACGGGCCCCTCGGCTACGCCCTGGAGACGCAGACCCGGCCCGTCTTCCCCGCCGCCTCCTTCGACCGGGCGACCCTCGTCCACGAGCTGGCCCACCAGTGGTTCGGGAACTCGGTCACCCCCGCCGGCTGGCGGGACCTGTGGCTGAACGAGGGCTTCGCCACGTACGCCGAATGGCTGTACGCGGAGGAGTACGAGAACGTCCCCGCCCGGACCCGCTTCGCGACCGCCTTCGCCCAGGACGCCAACTGGGCCTTCCCGCCCGCCGACCCCCCGGCCGCCGAGAACCTCTTCGACCCGCCCGTCTACCAGCGCGGCGCGATGGTCCTGCACAAACTCCGGGAGACCGTCGGCGACCGGGTCTTCGACGAGATCCTGCGCGGCTGGCTCGCCAAGTACCGGCACGCCAACGCCACCACGGACGACTTCACGGCCTACGCGGAGAGCGTGGCGGGGAAGGACCTCGACGGGCTGTGGGACGTCTGGCTGTACGGCGACGGGAAGCCGGAGAAGCCCTAGCGGGCACCCTGGAGGTGCCTTAGGGGCCTCTTGTCGGTCAGGTCAGGTCAGGGTCAGGTCAGGGCCTTGCGCAGCACGACGCAGGCGCGCCCCTGGGCGAGGTCCGGGCGCCGGGCGGTCTCCTCGTAACCGAGCGAGGTCCAGAAGGCCAGCGCCTTCGGGTTGTTCTCCAGGACGGCGAGCCGCAGCCCGGCGCGGCCGTCGGCGCGGAAGCGGTCCTCGACGTACGCGGCGAGCCGGCGGCCGTGGCCCGCGCGCTGCTCGTCCGCGTGGACCATGAGGAGGCCCAGCCACGGGTCGGGGTCGGCCGGGTCGGGGTGGCGGCCGAGCGTCACGGCGACGGCGACGAGCCGGCCCTCGGAGCGGGCGAGGAGCACCTCGGCGGTGGGCTCGGCGAGGTCGTCGGCGAGCGCGGCGGCGACCTGCTCGGGACGGATGTCGGACGGGTCCGGGAAGTCGCCGCTGAGCTGCTGGAACGCGACGTTCGACGCGTACAGCGCGGTGAGCTCGGTGAGCAGCGCGCCGGGGAGGGCGGCGCCGTCCTCCAGGGCCTTGGGGGCGAGGGCTTCGACGATCACGCGGAAAGGGTAGAGCCCCGGCCGGGAGGTCCCGGCCGGGGCTCTGTCCTCGTACGACGGATCAGAGGTTGACGCCGAAGTCGCGGGCGATGCCCTCGAGGCCGGAGGCGTAGCCCTGGCCGACGGCGCGGAACTTCCACTCGGCGCCGTTGCGGTACAGCTCGCCGAAGACCATGGCGGTCTCG
Organism: Streptomyces sp. NPDC059534; assembly: GCF_042743475.1. Classification (NCBI taxonomy): domain Bacteria; kingdom Bacillati; phylum Actinomycetota; class Actinomycetes; order Kitasatosporales; family Streptomycetaceae; genus Streptomyces; species Streptomyces sp. NPDC059534. The sequence goes on along the minus strand of NZ_JBHWAQ010000042.1, from coordinate 52,372 downwards.
ACGGCCGCGTCCTCGGAGAGGTCGTAGCGGGCGAGCTCGGCGCCGCCGGCCTGGTTGACGATGCGGATGTACGCGTTGCGCACCTGGCCGAAGTTCTGCGAGCGGTTGACCGCGTCGTAGATGGAGACCGGGAAGACGATCTTGTCGACGTTCGGCGGGAGGGCCGCCAGGTTGACGTTGATCTGCTCGTCGTCGCCGCCGCCCTCGCCGGTGCGGTTGTCACCGGTGTGGACGATGGTCTGGTCCGGCGTCGACTTGTTGTTGAAGAAGACGAAGTGCGCGTCGGACGCGACCTTGCCGGCGGCGTCCACACCGATCGCCGAGGCGTCGAGGTCGAAGTCGGTGCCGGTGGTGGTGCGGACGTCCCAGCCGAGGCCCACGGTGACGGCGGCGAGGCCCGGGGCCTCCTTGGTCAGGGAGACGTTGCCGCCCTTGGACAGGCTCACAGCCATGGAAAGTCCCTTTCATCGTGATGTCTTCGCCTGGAGAAACGCGTGCGCGGCCCCGGCGGTTCCCGACCGGTTCTCCACGGGCTTTCCCACGGGGTTCCGCGGTGAAAACAGGATGACTCCGATGGCCCCCTCCGGGGAACATGGAGGGCATGTCCGGTCCCTATTTCATCCGCGGCTCCGTCTCGCTCCCCGAGGCCGAGCTCCAGTGGCGTTTCTCGCGGTCGTCGGGGCCGGGCGGGCAGCACGTCAACACCAGCGACTCGCAGGTGGAGCTCCGCTTCGACCTCGCGGCCACCGAGTCGCTCCCCGAGGTGTGGAAGGCGCGGGCGCTGGAGCGGCTGGCCTCACGTCTCGTCAACGGCGTCGTGACGGTCCGCTCCTCGGAGCACCGCTCCCAGTGGCGCAACCGCGAGACGGCCGCGGTCCGGCTCACCGCCCTCCTCGCCGAGGCGACGGCCCCGCCGCCGAAGCCCCGCAGGCCGACGAAGATCCCGCGCGGGATCAACGAGCGGCGGCTGCGCGAGAAGAAGCAGCGCTCCGAGACGAAGCGGACCCGCCAGTCCCGCGACTGGGGCTGAGGCGGCGTCCGGCCGGTCTGGGACAGACGCGAGCGGGGCGCCTCCGGTCGGTCCGGGAGACCTGTTCAGGACAGCTGGCGGTACTTCCCCTGGAAGTACGTCAGCGGGCCGGCGGCGGAGGCCGGGGGCAGGGCGGCCGTCAGGACGCGGCCCACGACGAGCGTGTGGTCGCCGGCCACGACCCGGCTCTCGGTGCGGCACTCCAGCGTGGCCAGCGCGCCGCCCATCAGCGGGGCGCCGCTCTCCTCGCCGCGGGTGTACGGCAGGTCGGCGAAGAGCAGCCGGTCGCTGACCCGGTTCTTCATGGCGAAGCGGCCGGCGACGTGCCGCTGGCTCTCGGCCAGGATCGAGACGGCCCAGACGGGGACGTCGGCGAGCAGGTCGTCCATACGGGAGCCGTTGCGGAGGCTGACCAGGACCAGGGGCGGGTCGAGCGAGACCGACAGGAAGGCGGTGGCCGTCATGCCGACGTCCTCGCCGCGCGGACCGTCGTCGGGGTCGTGCGCGGTCACCAGGACCACGCCCGCCGCGAGGCGGGACATGGCCGCCCGGAACTCGTCGTTGCTCACCCCCTCAGCATGAGGGATGGCCAGGTCGGAGACGGGGGGCGGGGCGGGGGTCTTCTGCAGCACACCCGCAACGCTATTGCGGCGCCCGTGCCCGACGCATCGGGCCCGGGGACCAGTCCGGGACCCTCGCCGGACCTAGGCCCTGTCCGAAAAGTCCTGCCCGGCTCGTGTCCGGCGGGCCTCTCCGCCCTATGGTGCGAGGCCCCAGGAGGAAAGACACGACCCGCCATGACCTGCTGTGACTTGAGTCACAGAGGGCAGTATTTGCTGACCCTGTGTACCGGGTGCGCAGCTCGCTGTGATTCAGTGGCAGTGACAGTGCAACACGTAGCCGATGAGAACCCTGGAGTTGCTGTCGAGGTCTCGGGGAGAGCGAGCGATGGAGACCGAGTCGGAGCCGTACGTCCGTCTCTCGACCCTGCGGCAGCTGCATCACGTCGTGGCGGACCTCAACACTGCGCGCAGCCTGGCGGACACCCTGCAGACCGTCGCCGACGGTGTGGTCGCCGGTCTCAACTATGAGCTGGCCTGCGTCAACCTCGTACGCCCCGACGGTGACCTCGTCGTCGCCGCCTTCGCCGGAAGCTCCGCCGCCGAGGCCCTGATCACCGGCCGGGTCGGCTCCCGCGCCTCCTGGGAACGGCGCCTCGCCATGGGGTCCTCCTGGGGCGACCTGCGGTTCATCCCGCACACCGAGGGCTGGGTCCTGATGGAGGACGACGTCCCCCAGTGGCACACCGACGGCCCGGCGCCCCGCTTCGAGGACGAGTGGCACCCGCACGACCGGCTGTACGCCCCGATGTACGCCTCCGGCTCCGGCCGTGAGCTCCTCGGCGTCATATCCGTCGACCGCCCGCGCAACGGCCGGCACCCGGGCCCCTGGGGCCAGGAGGCGCTCCAGATGTACGCCTCGCAGTCGGCGATCGCGATCAGCAACGCCCGCCTCCGCTCGAACATGCAGCGGGCCCTGGTCCGCCTGGAGCGGGAGCAGCAGGCCCTGCGCGCCAGCGAGGAGTCCTTCCGGCAGGCATTCGAGTACGCCCCCTCCGGCATGGCGATCGCCGAGATGGGCGGCGACCAGCACGGCCGGCTGCTGCGGACCAACGACGCCCTCTGCCGGCTCCTCGGCCGGCCCGCGTCCGTGATGCGGCGCTACTCCTTCGCCGACCTCGTCCACCCCGAGGACATAGGCACCCTGCTCCGGACCTCCGCCGAGGGCGGCCGGGCCGAGCTGCGGCTCGGGCGGCGCGACGGCACCTATGTATGGGTCTCCCTGCGCAACTCGGTCGTCGCCGACACCGCCGACGGACCCCGCTTCCTCCTCACCCATGTCGAGGACATCGAGGAGCGCAAGCGGCACGAGCTCCAGCTCGCCCACCGGGCCTCGCACGACGCGCTCACCGGCCTTCCCAACAGTGCCGAGCTGCGCTCCCGCCTCTCCGCCCGCATCTGTGAACGCCCCTCGGCGCCGGGTGACGAGGCCGCGTACGGCGCGTACGACTCCGCCCGGGACGGCGGCTACGGGCCCGGCGACGGGTCCTCGTACGACACCTCGTACGAGACCACCTACGACCCGTCGTACGACTCCGGCCACGAGCCGCAGCCCTACGAGCACGAGCACGAGCACGGCTTCGGATTCGAGCCGGCGGGCGGCGCCGGGCCGTACGACCACCATGTCCACGCCGTCGCGCCCACGGGCGGCGAGGTCGACGACGGCACCAAGGGGCTCGCCGTCCTCTTCTGTGACCTCGACGGCTTCAAGTCGATCAACGACCGGTTCGGGCACCACACCGGCGACGCCGTCCTCATCGAGGTCGCCCGCCGGCTCACCACCGGTGTGCGGGACGGCGACACCGTGGCCCGGCTCGGCGGTGACGAGTTCGTCGTCCTCGCCGACGGTCTCGGCGCCGCCGACGCCGCCGACCTGGCCGTACGCCTCCGCAACGCGATCATCCCGCCCATCCGGGTGGACGGGCGGGCGGTCCGGGTCGGCGCCAGTTTCGGCATCGGCTGGGCCGAATGCGGGATGACCGTCGAAGAGGTCCTGAACTCCGCCGACCAGCGGATGTACGTGGAGAAGCGCTCCCGCGCCAAGGTCCACCGCAGGGCCGGCTGAGTCGCGCGCTCGTCCGTTCGGGGTAGGCTCGGCCGGTCGGCGACGGCTGGCGAGCATGGAGAGGATGACCCGGATGGCTGCCGGTAACGACGGCGCGAGCAAGCCCGAGGACGACGATCCGTTCGGCTACCTGTACGCGGACGGCCAGGCAGCGGGCGCCCAGCCCCCGCAGGGCGGCGGCTACGGCTACCCCGGCCCCGCCCCCGCGCAGCCGGGCGTGCCCCGCACCTCGTACAACCAGGTCAGAACGGTCGGCGAGCGCCAGTACGGCCAGCCGCAGCAGCCCTACGTCCCGCCGCAGCAGCAGGCCCCCTACGGCCAGCCGCAGGCGCAGTACGCGGCGCCCGAGACCTACGGCGGCGGACCCGGCGGACCCGGCGGGTCGCAGACCCGCCAGTCGTCGATTCCGCCCCAGCGCGGTGGCGGCTCCGGCCGCGGCCCCAACACCAAGGGCCTCCTCATCGGCGCCGTCGCCGTCGTCGCGGTCGTCGTCGTCGGCATCGCCGCCGCCGTGATCAGCAACTACGGCAACAAGGACAAGGACGACCAGTCCGGCAACACCCCCTCCACCGCCCCCTCCCAGGTCTCCCAGCAGCCCAGCACCGAGCCCAGCGCGGACAAGACCCCGGAGGAACTCCCGAAGCAGGACGCGGCCACCCTGAAGCTGGGCGGCTCGGCCCTCACGGAGACCACCGTGAAGGGTGCCGAGGGCGCCGGCGGCGTGTACGTGTCGGGCTTCAACGCGATCGGTTCCTCGGTGACCTGGAAGGCGAACATGCCGTCGGACGGCAAGTACCGCCTGACCGTGCGCTACGCCATCCCGGCCGTCGACGCCAACGCCACCCTGACGGTCAACGGCAAGGCGAACTCGTCGCCGCTCGGCCTGAAGAACTTCGTCCACTCCTCGGACCCGAACCTGGAGAAGAACTGGCAGACCACCTGGGCGCCGGTCTCCCTCCAGAAGGGCGAGAACGAGATCAAGATCTCCTGCGAGCAGGGCAACCAGTGCAACGTGCTGCTCGACTGGCTGGAAGTCACCCCGGAGCTCGGGCAGTAGGAGTCCCGCCTCTCAGGCGTTCTCCTCCGTGACCTTCACCCGCGTCAGCAGTTCCTCGTAGGCGGCGGCGTCGAACTCCCCGGCCACCGGGGAGAGGACGGTCGCTGCGGACAGGGCGACGGCGCGGGTGAGACGTTCGGGCCAGGGGGCGGCGTCGACCAGGCCGGAGAGGAGGCCGGCGACGGCGGAGTCGCCGGCGCCGGTGGGGTTGCCCTTGACCGCTGCCGGCGGGGTCGCGCGCCAGAGGCCCTCGGGGGTGGCGGCGAGGAGGCCCTCGGGGCCGAGTGAGGAGATCACCGCGTGGGCGCCCCGGCGGCGGGCGTCGCGGGTGGCGCGGTGGGGTTCGCGGGTGCCGGTGAGCTGGGCGAGTTCCTCGGCGTTGGGCTTGACCAGGTCGGGGCGGGCGGCGATGCCGCGCCGGAGGGGTTCGCCGCTGGTGTCGAGGAGCACGGGGACGCCGGCGGTTCGGGCGAGGCGGACGAGTTCCGCGTACGCGCCGACGTGGATGCCCGGCGGGAGGCTGCCGCAGAGGGCCACCGCGGCGGCCCCGTCGAGGAGTTCCGTGAAGCGGGTGCGGAAGGCGGTCCATTCCGCGGCGGTGACGGCCGGGCCCGGCTCGTTGAGCTGGGTGGTGTCGCCGGTCGCGGTGTCGACGACCGCGACGGTGCGGCGGGTGGGGCCCGCGGTCTCCACGAGTGCGTCCCGCACGGGGGTCGCGGCGAGCTGGGCCCGCAGCATCGCGCCGGTCGCGCCGCCCGCGAAGCCGGTGGCGACGGTCTCGTGGCCGAGGGCGGCGAGCACCCGGGCGACGTTGAGGCCCTTGCCGCCGGGGCGTTCGATGACCTGGGTGACGCGATGGGAGGCGTGCGGGGTGAGGGCGGGGACCCGATAGGTCAGGTCCAGCGCCGTGTTGAGGGTGACCGTGAGGATCACCTGTCCACCCCCCGTACTCCGTACTCCGTGTGAAGTCCTGCGGAACGCACGCTCCGACGGGCACCGATCATGCCAAACGAAAGGCGGTTGGCCCAGTCCCCCGGCCGACCGCCCTCGCACATGACTCCTGATCAGACCGTTGCGGCCGCCGCCGGGTCGAGGATCCACTCGCCCTTGCGCATGACGCCGACGAGGTCGAACCCGGCGTCGAGGACCACGATGTCGGCGTCCTTGCCGGGCTCCAGGGAGCCGACGCGGTCGGCGACGCCGAGGAGGCGGGCGGGGTTGGCGGAGATGGCCTGGACAACGGATTCGACGGGGAGGCCGTCGATGGTGACGGCGCGCTTGAAGGCGCGGTCGAGGGTGAGGGTGGAGCCGGCGATGGAGCCGCCCTCGACGAGGCGGGCGACGCTGTCCTTCACCTCGACCTCCAGGGGGCCGAGCATGTAGCGGCCGTCGCCGAAGCCGGCCGCGTCCATGGCGTCGGTGATGAAGGCGACGCGCTCGGGGCCCGCGTGGTGGAAGGCGAGTTCCAGGGCGGCGGGGTGGAGGTGGGTGCCGTCGTTGATGAGCTCGACGGTGATCCGCTCGTCCTCCAGGAGGGCGGCGATCGGGCCGGGGGCGCGGTGGCCGAGGGCGGGCATCGCGTTGTAGAGGTGGGTGGCGACGGTGGCGCCGGCGTCGATGGCCGCGGCGGTCTGCTCGTACGAGGCGTCGGTGTGGCCGATGGCGGCGATCACGCCGTGCTCGGCGAGCAGGCGGACGGAGTCGAGGCCGCCGGGCAGCTCGGTGGCGAGGGTGACCATCTTGGCCTGGCCGCGGCCGGCGTCGATCAGCTTGCGGACGTCGGCCGGGTCGGGGTCGCGCAGCAGCGTCTCGTCGTGGGCGCCCTTGCGGCAGGGGGAGATGAACGGGCCCTCGAAGTGGAGGCCGGCGATCTCGCCCTGTTCGGCGAGCTCGGAGAGCAGGCCGGCGCGCCGGGTGAGGAAGTCCATCTCGCCGGTGACGAAGGAGGCGACGACGGTGGTGGTGCCGTGCAGCCGGTGGGTGTGGACGCCCTTGAGGACCTCGTCGACGGTGCCGGAGGTGAAGGAGGCGCCGCCGCCGCCGTGGTTGTGCATGTCGACGAAGCCGGGGACGAGCCAGTGCCCGGTCAGGTCGGTCTCGGGGGCGCCCTCCGGCGCGCTGCCGGTGATGCGGCCGCCGTCGACGATCACGCGTCCGTTCTCGACGATCCCGGTGGGCAGCACGACGTGTGCGCCGGCGAGAACCTTGTGATCGGCCATCAGGCGGAAACCTCCGAGTCGGTGGGGGGCTGGTCGGCGAGCAGGTCCCAGGCGAGGAGGCCCGCGCCCAGGCATCCGGCGGTGTCCCCGAGGGCCGCCGGGACGATGGCGGGCAGCTTCTGGAACGTGACTCGCTCCTCCACCGCGGCCCGAAGTGGTGTGAACAAGGTTTCCCCGGCCTCGGCGAGACCGCCACCGATGATGAGCGTGCGGGGGTCCAGCAGGGTGAGGGCGGTGACGAGGCCGTCGGCGAGGGCGTCGACGGCGTCCTGCCAGACCTGTACGGCCTTGGCGTCGCCGGATTCGACGGCCTTGGCGCAGTCGGCGGCGTCGGCGTCGGGGTCGCCACTGGCGGCGGCCCATGCCTGGGAGACGGCGGAGGCGGAGGCGTACCGCTCCAGGCAGCCGCGCTGGCCGCAGCCGCAGTCGGTGCCGCCGGGGCGGACGACGATGTGGCCGATCTCGCCGGCGTAGCCGTGGGCGCCGGCTTCGATGCGGTCGCCGATGCCGATGGCGCCGGCGATGCCGGTGCCGAGGGGGACGAAGAGGAAGCGGTCGGCGCCGTTGCCCGCGCCGATGCGGCCTTCGGCGAGGCCGCCGGTGCGCACGTCGTGGCCGAGGGCGACGGGGATGCCGTCGAGTCGGCTGCTGAGGAGTTCGCGCATGGGAACGTCCCGCCAGCCGAGGTTGGCGGCGTAGACGGCGATGCCGTTCTCGGCGTCGACGATTCCGGGGACGGCCACTCCGGCGGCCGCGGCGGGTTGGCCGTACCGCTCCTGGCCGAGCGCGCGGAGCTCCTCGGCGAAGCCGAGGATGGTCTCCACCACGGCCTCGGGGCCACGGCGGCGCCCGGTGGCGCGGCGGGCCTCGTGGAGCAGGGTGCCGTCCGCCCCGACGAGGGCGGCCTTCATGCCGGTGCCGCCCACATCCAGGGCGATGACGTGTCTCACGAGGGACAGTTTGGCGCGCGAGCACCCAAAAGGTCTAGTCCACTGCTGAGGATTGTTGCGTACGGATACAAATTCGAGGTTCGGGCTGCGTTGCGGAAGCGATACCCAAGTGGTGTAGACCTCATGCTCGGCCACGGGAGAGACTTGCGGCCCTGCGCCGGGTGAACACGCATGTCGGTGCAGCTCGACGACGAGCAAAAGGTGGATGAAGCCGTGGAGCGGCGACGATTTCTTGGACTGACCGCGGCCGCCGCCGCCCTCGGAATGACCGCGACGGTCGCCGGGTGCGGCTCTCTGGGGGGCGCCTCCGGCGACGTCACCCTCCGGCTGGTCGCCGCCGAGTACGACCTCACCGGCGGCGACTCCACCAAGAAGTACTGGACCGACCTCGTCGCCGCCTTCGAGGCGCAGTACCCCAGCGTCACGGTCGAACTCCAGGTCGAGTCCTGGGACGACGTCGACCGCAAGGTCGCCGAGATGGTCGCCGCCGGCAAGGCCCCCGACATCGCGCAGATCGGCGCCTACGCCGACTACGCGGCCGCCGACAAGCTCTACGCCGCCGACGAGATCCTCTCCATCCCCGTCCAGGCGAACTTCCTCGCGCCGCTGGTCGCCGCGGGCGAGTCCAAGCGCACCCAGTACGGTCTGCCGTTCGTCGCCTCCACCCGACCCCTCTTCTACAACGAGGACCTCTTCGCCGAGGCCGGGCTCAAGGCCCCCAAGACCTGGGCCGAGCTGGCCGCGGCCGCCGAGAAGCTGAAGGACAACGGTGTCGACACCCCCTTCGCGCTGCCCCTCGGCCCCGAGGAGGCCCAGGCCGAGACGCTGATGTGGCTGCTCAGCGGCGGTGGCGGCTGGACCGACGCCACCGACCACTACGCCGTCGACTCCGACGCCAACGTCCGCACCTTCGAGTGGCTGCGGACGAACCTGGTCGCCAAGGGCCTCACCGGCCCCGTCGCCCCCGCCAAGCTCAACCGCAAGGCCGCCTTCGCCGCCTTCGCGCGCGGCGAGGTCGGCATGCTCAACGGCCACCCCTCGCTCGTGAAGGAGGCCGCCAAGAAGGGCGTCAAGGTCGGGCAGGTCCCGCTGCCCGGCGCCGACGGCACGCCCAAGTCCTCCATGGGCGTCGCCGACTGGATCATGGGCTTCAAGCAGAACGGTCACCGCAAGGAGATCGGCGACTTCCTCAACTTCGTCTTCCGGGACGAGAACGTCCTGAAGTTCGCCGGGGACAACGACCTCCTGCCGGTCACCGTCAGCGCCTCCACCCGCATGGAGACCGACCCCGAGTACGCCAACCTGCGCGCGTTCCTCAAGGGCCTGCCCAACGCCCAGCTGCCGCCGGTCGGCAAGACCTCCTGGGCCAAGGTCAGCGAGAACGTCAAGAAGAACATCGGAAAGGCGGTCTCCCCGGACGCCAAGCCCGCCGAGGTCCTCGGCGCGATCGGCCGGGCGGCGACGGCGGCCGAGGCGGCCGAGTAGGGCCGCAGGGGCCGCCGGGTAATAGGTTGGTCGTATGACCGCGAGCGAGGAACGAGACGACGACGGCCTCGCCGCACGCGAGCAGGCCCTCCTCGCCGTCGAGCGCCGCTCCTGGCCCGGCCCCGGCGCCAAGGAGCGGGCCGTCCGCGAGCGGCTCGGCCTCTCGCCGACCCGCTACTACCAGCTCCTCAACGCCCTCCTCGACGACCCGCGCGCCCTCGCCCACGACCCCGTCACGGTCAACCGGCTGCGCCGGGTCCGCGAGGAGAAGCAGCGGAGGAGATGACGGGCGACAGCGCGCGTCGGTGAGGGCCGGGCCGCCGGGTTCCTCCGTCGCCGTCTCGTTCGCGCCCCTGACGCGGGCGCCCCGCGTCGGTAGGGTCGGAAGCATGGTCAGCAGCCTCCCGCACCCGGCCACGTCCGCAGGCCGCGACGGTCTGGCCGCGCTTCTCGCGCGGCCGGCGAAGGCCGTCGTCGCCCTCGACTTCGACGGCACCCTCGCCGAGATCGTCGCCGACCCGGAGCAGGCCCGCGCGCATCCCGGCGCCGTGCCCGCCCTCGCCGCCCTCGCTCCCGAGGTCGCCTCCGTCGCCGTCGTGACGGGCCGCCCCGCAGGGGTCGCCGTCCGCTACGGCGGCTTCGCCGGCGTCCCCGGCCTGGAGCACCTCGTCGTCCTCGGCCACTACGGCGCCGAACGCTGGGACGCCGTCACCGGCACCGTCCACGCCGCCGCCCCGCACCCGGGCGTCGCCTCCGTCCGCGCCGAACTCCCCGGCTTCCTCGACCGGGCCGGCGCCTGGCCGGGCGTCTGGATCGAGGAGAAGGGCCGGGCCGTCGCCGTCCACACCCGCCGCGCCCTCGACCCGGAGGGCGCGTTCGAGGCCCTCAAGGGCCCCCTCGGCGAGCTCGCCACCCACCACGGCCTCGTCCTGGAGCCCGGCCGCATGGTCCTGGAGCTGCGGCCCCCGGGCATGGACAAGGGCGTGGCCCTCGCCGAGTACGTACGGGAGGTGGGCGCCGGGTCCGTGCTCTACGCGGGCGACGACCTGGGCGACCTCCCCGCCTTCGCCGCCGTCGAGAAACTCCGCTCCGACGGCACCCCCGGCCTCCTCGTCTGCAGCGGCTCCACCGAGGTCCCGGAACTGGCCGACCGCGCCGACCTCTCCGTGACCGGCCCCCCGGGAGTCGTCGACTTCCTGACGGCCCTCGCCAAGGCGGTCCGCACCGGTTGACCCGGTCGTCAGCGCAGCAGCAGGTCGACCACCCCCGTCAGATCCTCCTCGCCGCCCCCCACCTCAAGGCGCCGGCGCATCAGGTCGAAGTACGGCCGGATCAACTCCGGGCTCACGCCCTGCTCTTCGGCCGTCGTCAGGAACGTGGGCGTGCCCGCCACCTGCATGGCGAGGTTCGAGACGACGCCGTCCGTGTAGTCGCCGCTCTTCAGCCGGGCGGCGGTTCCGTGGACGCCCCGGGCCATGGCGGTGAGCCAGTCGGCGAGCAGGGGGGCGAACGAGACGGGGTCGACGCCCTCGCTGCGGATCAGTGCGAAGGCGTGTGCCGCGCCTGCGAACAGGCCGTACATCCCGCTCAGGAGTGCCACGTCGTGGAGGGCGGCGAAACCCGCGTCCTCGCCGACGTACTCGGTGCCGACGGGGACGGCCAGGGTGTCCCGGTGCAGTTGGAAGAGCTCCCGCGAGCCGCTGTAGAACACGTAGCCGCCGGCCGCCGGGACACCGACCATGGGCGGTACGGCCATGATCCCGCCGTCCAGGTAGCGAGCTCCCCGCCGCTCGGCCCAGGCGGCACGCGCGCGGGCCTGGGCCGGTGTCGTGGTGGTGAGGCCGACCAGGTCCTTGCCGGTCAGGTCGGCGCCATCGAGGGCGGCGCCGACGGAGTCGTCGTCGAGCAGGCAGACGACGACGAGACGACTCGCCGCGACGGCGCCGGACGCGCTCTCCGCGACCTTCGCCCCCTCGGCCGCGAGGGGCTCCGCGCGGGCCGGGGTCCGGTTCCAGACGGTGAGGGGGTGCCCGGCGGCGAGCCAGGTCCGGGCGAGCGCGGTGCCCATCGCACCGAGGCCGAGGAGGGTGACGGGGGTCTTCTCGGAAGGGTTCGCTGTCATGCCCACAAGGCTGCTCCAGGGCTCTGACCTGCTCAAGTACCCACTTCCAGGTGGGTGGTTACCCTGAGGTGAGCGAACAGGTCAGAGGGGTGGACGCATGGCGACGCTGAACCGGCCCGGCGGCGAGGACGGGCACATCTGCGGGATCGACACCGCGATGGAGGTCATCGGCGGCAAGTGGAAGGTCCTCATCCTCTGGGCACTCCACGAGCAGCCCCATCGCCGCTTCGGCGAGCTCCGCCGTCTCCTCCCCGGCATCACCGAGAAGGTCCTCGCCTCCCACCTCCGCGAGATGGAGGCCGACGGCATCGTCCACCGCGCCTCCTACGACGAGGTCCCGCCCCGCGTCGAGTACTCCCTCACCAAGGGCGGCATCCGCCTGAACGAGGCGCTGGAGCCGCTGGCGGCGTGGGGGAGGGAGCGACGGGCATCCGGCTCCGCTACGTCCTGAGTGCCTCCAGCTGGTCCAGGAACCAGCGCTGGGGTGGGAGGGCGGTGGCGGCGGCGGCGAGGCGCTTGGTGCGGTCGGTGCGTTCGGCCGGGGGCATGGAGAGGGCGGCGTGGAGGGCTTCGGCGGTCTCGGAGACGTCGAAGGGGTTGACGGTGAGGGCGTCGTCCTTCAGTTCCTCGTAGGCGCCGGCGCCGGTGGACAGGACGAGGGCGCAGCCGGATTCGGAGACGACCGGTATCTCCTTGGCGACCAGGTTCATGCCGTCGCGGACGGGGTTGACGAGGGCGACGTCCGCGAGGCGGTAGGCGGCGAGGGAGCGGGCGAAGTCGTCCTGGACGGAGACGAGGACGGGCTGCCAGCCGGGGGTGCCGAACTCGGCGTTGATCCGCTCGGCCAGTTCGGTCACCGAGGCGGTGTAGGCGCGGTAGACGTCGAGGTCCTGGCGCGAGGGGTACGCGGAGGCGAGGTGGACGACGCGGTCGCGCCACTCGGGGTGGACGGTGAGCAGCTCGCGGTAGGCGAGGAGGCCGCGCAGGATGTTCTTCGACAGTTCGGTGCGGTCGACGCGGACGATGGTGCGCCGGTCGCCGACCTCGGCGCGGAGGCGGGCGAGCTTCTCGTCCACCGCGGGCCGGTGGGCGAGGGCCCGGAGCTCGTCGGCGTCGACGCCGAGGGGGTGGACGGAGACCCGGGTCCCGGCGCTCCCGCCGCCCGCGCAGCTCAGGAAGGCGGCGGCCCAGACCTGGGTGTGGAAGCCCAGCTCGTCCGCGCCGAGCATGCCCGACAGCAGTTCTTCGCGGATGTCGTCCGGGAGCATCCGGAGGTACTCGGGGGACGCCCACGGGGTGTGGGTGAAGTGGGAGATGCGCAGGTCGGGGCGGAGGGCGCGGAGCTGTCCCGGGACGAGGGCGAGGTGGTAGTCCTGGACGAGGACCGCCGCGCCGTCGGCCGCCTCGGCGGCGAGGGTCTCGGCGAAGGCGCGGTTGTAGGCGCGGTACGACTCCCAGCGGCGGCGGAACTCCGCGTCGAAGACGGGTTCGCGGGGGATGTCGTAGAGGTGGTGGTGGAGGAACCAGAGCACCGAGTTCGCGATGCCGTTGTACGCGTCGTCGTGGACGTCCGGGTCGATGTCCAGCATGCGTACGCCGGGCTCGGCGATTCCGCGGCGGACGGCCTCCCGGTCGCCGTCGCCCAGTGCCGCGCACACCCACAGGCTGTCGTGGGAGGAGATGGCGCTGAGGCCCGAGACCAGGCCGCCGCCTCCCCTGCGGGCGTCGAGCGAGCCGTCGTCGCCGGGGACGTACGAGACCGGGCCCCGGTTGGATGCCACGAGCACAGTAGCCATGTGGCGAACCTAGCCCGTCCCGTAAACGCTCAAACGTACGTATACGAGACAGGCTGATCCGGCCACGTGGGGTCACCGCAGGTCAGTCGCGTCGGCCGCGCATGGCCGCCTTCGCCACCAGGCCCGTCGCCGCGAGGGCCACGGCGAGGGCGCCGAGCAGCCAGAGGCGCTCGCCGTTGCCGCCGGTCTCGGCCATGGAGCCGGCGTTGCCCTGCGGTCCGGGGGCGGGCGGGGCCGGGTGCACCTGGACGGTGGCGGTGGGGGACGTGGCCGGCGAGGGGGAGGCCGGTCCGCCGGATTCGGTGGGGTCCGGCGGCGACGGGCTCGGGCTGGGCGTGGGGTCGACCGGTGTGGGCTTCGGGGACGCGGTCGGCTTCGGCTTGTCGAGCACCGGGGCGCCGGGCTTGACCGTGGCCGGGCGGGCCGTCTTGGTGATCTCCAGGTCGGGGACCGGCACGGAGAAGGCGAGCGCGGACGGCACGTAGGTGTCGCCGCTGGTGGAGAAGGTCAGGTCGGCGGAGGTGGCGCCGGGCGGGACGGCGCCGGCCGGGACGTCGAACGCCTTGGCGTCGATGCTGAGGTTGTCGGCCGGCTTGGGGGCGACGGCGCCGTCGTCCTCGCTGATGAAGAAGTTGTCGGTGGTGCCGGTGTGGGACTCGGTGACGTTCTTGCCGTCGACGAGGAACGTGTCGCCGGGGGTGTTCCGGTCGCCCTCGTACGCGGTGACGCTCGCCCGTACGGTGCCGGGGCCCCGGTGGAAGCCGTCCACGGTGATCGTGGTGGCGGGGGAGGTCGAGCGCTGGAGGACGTGGCCGCCGTAGACGTAGACGTTCCGGCGCTCGGGGGCGCGGGCCGGGTCGGGGGCGGGGAACCGGTGGACGACGGTGAGGGACCAGCCCCCGACGCAGCCCTTGCCGTTCGGCGCCCAGACGTTGCCGACCGTCACCCGGGCGTCCGTCCCGGAGGTGCCCGCGAAGGCGGCGGTCACGTCCGACTCGCCCGTGTAGTAGTGCGGGCCGCCGGTGTCGGACGGGTCGACGACCATGCTGTCGATCGAGACCGGGGTGGCGGCCCCCGCGCCGACCTTGATCACCGGGGCGGTCGTCGCCGGGTCGCCGGGCGAGGGGGCGGCGTCGGCGCCGGAGATGTCGCACCGCGTGAGCCGGGCGCCGCTCGGGCCCGTGTACGTGCCGTCGTTGCCGCCCCAGAACAGCCGGGCGTACGCGACCTCCGCGCCGGCCGGGATCACGACGTGGCCGGTGCTGGAGCCGTAGTCGGCGTCCCCGATGTCGCCCGCGTCGATGCGCTGCATCACGAAGGTGCTGTTGTTGTCCGAGCCCTGGCCGGACGCCGCCGTCGCGCAGCGCGCCGCCATGTCCGCGGGGGCGGTGGGGCAGCCCATGACCGTGTTGCCGATGGTGGTGAAGTCGCCGTACAGCGACTCGTCGTACCGCTTGCCGAAGGGCTCGACCACGTCCGCGGCGGCCGGTCCGGCCGCCGTGAACGCGAGCGAGCCCGCCGTGAGACCGATGGCCGCCAGCACTCTGCCCGGGTGATGTCGTCTGAAGCGCATAAAAGGGCAATGTATGCAAAATGGATCATCATGGGGCGTTACGCCACGCGGCGGCGCGCGTACTCCGCGATCTCGACCATCGGGGGCCGCTCCTCGGTGTCCACCGCGTACGTCCGCGGCTCGAAGCCCTTCTCACCCCGCTCGAACTGGGTGAGCCGCGGCCGCACCAGATGGCCCCGCGACAGCCGCAGCTGCGCGGTCCGGTAGATCGCCGCCGCCATCCGGCCCAGCGCCTGCCCGTCCTGGTGCCGGTGCTTGCGCACCCCCACGTCCACCTGGGCGAGCGCGTCCAGGCCCACCGTGTGCAGCGCGTCGACGAGCAGCCCCAGCTCCACCCCGTAGCCGACCGGGAACGGCAGCCGTTCGAGCAGCGAGCGCCGCGCCGCGTACTCGCCGCCCAACGGCTGCACGAAACCGGCCAGCTGCGGCCAGTGCAGGTTGAGCAGCGGGCGTGCCACCAGCTCCGTGACCCGGCCGCCCTGGGCGGGGGTCCGGCCGGCGGCGGGCCCGTCGAGCTCGGTGCCGAAGGGCCGGTCGTACATCGCCTTCACGAAGTCGATGCCCGGGTCGGTGAGCAGTGGGCCCACGATCCCCGTCACGAAGTCCGCGGAGAAGTCCCGCAGGTCCGCGTCGACGAAGCACACCACGTCCCCGGCCGTCGCCATCAGCGACCGCCACAGGACCTCGCCCTTGCCGGGCACGGCCGGTATCCGGGGGAGTATCGCGTCGCGGGCGACCACCCGCGCCCCGGCCGCCGCCGCCACCTCCGCCGTGCGGTCGGTGGAGCCGGAGTCGATCACCACCAGTTCGTCGACGAGCGGCACCGCCTCCGACATCAGTTCGCGGCGGATGACGGCGACGATGTCCCCGACCGTCGCCTCCTCGTTCAGCGCGGGCAGCACCACGCTGACGGTCGTCGAACGCTTGGCGGCGAGGATCCGCTCCAGCGGCCTGTCGGCCACTGACCAGGACCGCCGGTCCAGCCAGCGCTCCACCTCTTCCAGCACGTCATCTCCATCTCGCGTTACGGACGGCCGGTCCAAGCATCCGGGCCTTCGGTTACAGTCTTGAGCAACGCGGATCCCCGATGCACGTCGGGGTGCCGACCGCGTCGGAGCGCAGGAACGAAGTCCATCGCGCTTCACAATCGAATACCGCTCATCCAGAGGGGCAGAGGGAAACGGCCCGTTGAAGCCCCGGCAACCCTCCAGTCGGTTTGTCTCGTACTCCAGCGAGGCCCCCGGCTAGGGAAGGTGCCAAATCCGTCTCATGGCGAAAAATTCGTCATGGGAAAGATGAGGAGAAAGGGCCTCGCCTCCATGGCTGCACAGACTGTCGCTTCCGCCACCACCGTCGACCTCGGTCCCGCGTCCGGGCTTTCCTGTCGCGAATGCGGTGAAGTCTTCCCGCTCGGTCCGATCTTCGCCTGCGAACTCTGTTTCGGACCTCTCGAAGTCGCGTACGACCTTCCCACCGGTGACCCCGAGGCGCTGCGCAAGCAGATCGAGGCCGGCCCCGCCAACATCTGGCGCTACGCCCCGCTGCTGCCCGTCCCGGCCGACGTCGCCGAGAAGCCGAACCTGAACCCGGGCTGGACCAAGCTCGTCCAGGCCGACAACCTCGCCCGCGAGATCGGCGTCGCCCCCGGCAAGCTCTTCGTCAAGGACGACTCCGGCAACCCGACCCACTCCTTCAAGGACCGGGTCGTCGCGCAGGCCCTGGAGGCCGCCCGCGCCTTCGGCTTCACCACCCTCTCCTGCTCCTCCACCGGCAACCTGGCCGGCGCCGTCGGCGCCGCCGCCGCCCGTGCCGGTTTCCGCTCCTGCGTCTTCATCCCGCACGACCTGGAGCAGGGCAAGGTCGTCATGGCCGGTGTCTACGGCGGTGACCTGGTCGCCATCGAGGGCAACTACGACGACGTCAACCGCTTCTGCTCGGAGCTCATCGGCGACCCGCTCGGCGAGGGCTGGGGCTTCGTGAACGTCAACCTCCGCCCGTACTACGGCGAGGGCTCCAAGACGCTGGCGTACGAGATCTGCGAGCAGCTCGGCTGGGTCATCCCCGACCAGCTGGTCATCCCGATCGCCTCCGGCTCCCAGCTCACCAAGATCGACAAGGGTCTGCAGGAGCTCATCAAGCTGGGGCTCGTCGAGGACAGGCCGTACAAGATCTTCGGCGCCCAGGCCGAGGGCTGCTCCCCGGTCTCCGCCGCCTTCAAGGCCGGCCACGACGTCGTCCGCCCGCAGAAGCCGAACACGATCGCCAAGTCGCTCGCGATCGGCAACCCGGCCGACGGCCCGTACGTGCTCGACATCGCCCGCCGCACCGGCGGCGCCGTGGAGGACGTGAACGACGAGCAGGTCGTGGACGCCATCAAGCTGCTCGCGCAGACCGAGGGCATCTTCGCCGAGACCGCGGGCGGCGTGACCGTCGGCGTCGCCAGGAAGCTCGTCGAGGCCGGGCTCATCGACCCGAACCTCACCACCGTCGTCCTCAACACCGGCGACGGACTCAAGACCCTGGACGCGGTGGCCGACACCTCTCAGGCGACCGTCACCATCCGCCCGAGCCTGGACGCGTTCCGCGACGCCGGCCTGGCCCTCTGAAAGGTTACGAAGACATGGCCGTGAACGTCCGCATCCCCACCATCCTCCGCACCTACACCGGCGGGCAGTCCGAGGTCCCGGCCGAGGGCACGACCCTCGCCGAGGTCATCGCCGACCTGGAGAAGAACCACACGGGCATCGCCGCCCGCGTCCTGGACGACCAGGGCAAGCTGCGCCGCTTCGTCAACGTCTACGTGAACGACGACGACGTGCGCTTCGAGCAGGGCCTGGAGACGGCCACCCCGGCCGGCGCGGGCGTCTCGATCATCCCCGCGGTGGCCGGCGGCTGCTGAGCCGTCCCGCGTCCCGTCTTTCTTGAATTGCCCCTTCCGCGACAATAAGCGGAAGGGGCAATTCTGTATGGTTGAGCGGGGTAGAGTTGGGGAAGTCCCCTCCGCTGCTCATGCCGGACGCATATGAGAAAGCGCCTCCGCGCGACAAGAAGCAGCCAAAGTGCCTGCGCGTTGTGTACGTTCTGCGCCTTTTGCCGGGCCCGACTTGCCCCGTCATCCAGGGGATTCTCCCCAATTCCCCTTTCCGTCGCGCCGAGAATTCTCGCTCGAATGACCTGTTGCAGAGGGCAGTTGGGCAGATACATTCAGCGGCGGTCGACGCGTTCCGGCGCAGGGTCTGACCCGGGTCCGCGAAGTGCGGGTCCCGCGCAAGGGCCAGTAATAGGGGAGTTAGGCATGGCTCAGGGCACCGTCAAGTGGTTCAACGCGGAGAAGGGCTACGGCTTCATCGCGGTCGACGGTGGTGCGGATGTTTTCGTCCACTACAGCGCGATCCAGATGGATGGCTACCGCAGCCTCGAAGAGGGACAGCGAGTCGAGTTCGAGATCTCGCAGGGCCAGAAGGGTCCGCAGGCGGACATGGTCAAGCTCGCCGTCTGAGCGCGGCGCGATCGGCCACCGACGCAACGCCGTCGAGGGGTCCGCATCCCTGAGGGGATGCGGACCCCTCGCGCGTTCCCGCGCGCCCCCGCGCGCCCCACTCGTCACGTCCCGATCATCGAGAGTCGCTTGCACTCTCCTATGCCGAGTGCTAATCATTGGCGTTAGCACTCGGAAGGTGAGAGTGCTTACGAGGATCGGGCAGACGAGGTCCGCGGCCAGGTGGGGCAAGGAACCATCGGGCACGCAGGCCGTCCGTCGCGGGCGTCGGCGCGGTCCTGGAGCGTTATCCACCCCATGTCCGGGAGGACCACTTCACATGGCCAAGATCATCGCGTTCGACGAGGAGGCCCGGCGCGGTCTCGAGCGCGGCATGAACCAGCTCGCTGACGCCGTCAAGGTCACCCTCGGCCCCAAGGGCCGCAACGTCGTCCTCGAGAAGAAGTGGGGCGCCCCCACGATCACCAACGATGGTGTCTCCATCGCCAAGGAGATCGAGCTCGAGGACCCGTACGAGAAGATCGGCGCCGAGCTGGTCAAGGAAGTCGCCAAGAAGACGGACGACGTCGCCGGCGACGGTACGACCACCGCCACCGTCCTCGCCCAGGCGCTCGTCCGCGAGGGTCTGCGCAACGTGGCCGCCGGTGCCAACCCGATGGCCCTCAAGCGCGGTATCGAGAAGGCCGTCGAGGCCGTCTCCGGCGCCCTGCTCGAGCAGGCGAAGGATGTCGAGACCAAGGAGCAGATCGCTTCCACGGCCTCCATCTCCGCCGCCGACACCCAGATCGGCGAGCTCATCGCCGAGGCGATGGACAAGGTCGGCAAGGAAGGCGTCATCACCGTCGAGGAGTCCCAGACCTTCGGTCTGGAGCTGGAACTCACCGAGGGCATGCGCTTCGACAAGGGTTACATCTCGGCGTACTTCGCCACCGACATGGAGCGCATGGAGGCGTCGCTCGACGACCCCTACCTCCTGATCGTCAACTCCAAGATCTCCTCGGTGAAGGACCTGCTCCCGCTCCTGGAGAAGGTCATGCAGTCGGGCAAGCCCCTGCTGATCATCGCCGAGGACGTCGAGGGCGAGGCCCTGTCGACCCTGGTCGTCAACAAGATCCGCGGCACCTTCAAGTCCGTCGCGGTCAAGGCCCCGGGCTTCGGCGACCGTCGCAAGGCCATGCTGAACGACATCGCCATCCTCACCGGCGGCACGGTCATCTCCGAGGAGGTCGGCCTCAAGCTGGAGAACGCGGGCCTCGACCTGCTGGGCCGCGCCCGCAAGGTCGTCATCACCAAGGACGAGACCACCATCGTCGACGGTGCCGGTGACAGCGAGCAGGTCGCCGGTCGCGTGAACCAGATCCGCGCCGAGATCGAGAACAGCGACTCGGACTACGACCGCGAGAAGCTCCAGGAGCGCCTGGCGAAGCTCGCCGGTGGCGTCGCGGTCATCAAGGCCGGTGCCGCGACCGAGGTCGAGCTCAAGGAGCGCAAGCACCGCATCGAGGACGCCGTTCGCAACGCGAAGGCGGCCGTCGAGGAGGGCATCGTCGCCGGCGGTGGCGTGGCCCTGCTCCAGGCGTCGAGCGTCTTCGAGAAGCTCGAGGCCGACCTCACGGGTGACGAGGCCACGGGCGCGAACATCGTGAAGCTGGCCCTTGAGGCCCCGCTGAAGCAGATCGCGATCAACGCCGGCCTCGAGGGCGGCGTCGTGGCGGAGAAGGTCCGCAACCTGCCCGTCGGCCACGGCCTGAACGCCGCGACCAACGAGTACGTCGACCTCATCGCCGAGGGCATCATCGACCCGGCGAAGGTCACGCGCTCCGCGCTGCAGAACGCCGCGTCGATCGCCGCGCTGTTCCTCACCACCGAGGCCGTCATCGCCGACAAGCCGGAGAAGGCGTCCGCGCCGGCCGGCGGCGGCATGCCGGGCGGTGACATGGACTTCTGATCCTCCGGGATCGGTGGTTCATCGCTGAACGCGACCGAGGGCGGCACTCCCATCAGGGGGTGCCGCCCTCGGGCGTTGTGCCGGACGGTGATCAGCGCACGTCGACGTAGTCCGGTGCGGCGACCGGGGCGTGGAAGTGCGTGGCGTCGCCCCAGTACCGGATGCGCCAGCTGCCGTCGGCGGTGGCCTTCGCCTTCAGCGTGACCTTGCCGGTGGACGCCGAGCGGCCGGTGGCGACGTTGCGCCAGGTCGTCGAGCCCTTCGCGAGGAACTGCAGGGCCACGGCCCCGTTCCCGTACGCCCGCCAGGCGCCGCCCGTGTAGTGCTGGAGGGTGGCGGTGGTGGTGAGCGTGCCGCCCTTGGCGACCGGCTCGGGACCGGCGTTCAGGCCGATGACCCGGGCCTCGGTGCGGGCCAGCCGGAAGACGGCGCTCGCGGTGCCGGCGAGAACGTCGGTCTCCGGGTGCCGGAACCGGTAGTAGCCGCCGCGGCTGGCCGCCGTCATGGTGGTGGAGTAGCGGTCGCTCGCCGTGGTGAGGGCGATCCGACGCCAGGCGGTGCGGCCGTCCGGCGAGACCTCCAGGTACAGAGGCTCGTCGAAGTACGCCTCGGGGTCGTACGTGGCGCGCAGGGTGCCGGTCGCCGTGACCTTGCCTTCGTTCGTCAGGACGCGGGACCCGACGAGGATCCGGGCTTCCTGCGGCATGGCGAGGGGGCCGCCGACCGGGGTGGCGAACTGCTGGTACGGGTCGACAGGGGCGACGAGCCACCTTTCGACGCGCAGCCCCGGAAGGGCCGGGATCGTCGCCGTGAAGCGGCCGTCGGCGTCCGTGGTGACGACCTTGGCGAAGCCGCCCTCGGACGTGCTGTACCGATCCGGGCCGACCCGGACCTGCTGGCCCTCGACGGGCGTGCCGTTCTGCGGGTCGGTCATCCGGCCGGTGACGACCGCCTGCCCGCCGGGGAGGATCCGGACGCGGTCGGCGGTCGCCTGCACGGCCACGGTGTGCGGGCGCAGGGTGTAGAGGGTGTGGCCGTACGAGATGCTGCCGTGCACCTCGTCGCTCTCCTCGGCGAAGGAGGCCCGGAACTCGTCACCCGGCTTGACGTCCGCGTACGCCTGGCCGGTGAAGGCGCCCGTCTCCGTGGTGACGGGGGACTGCACCGGGCTCTCCGTCGGCGTGATCCGCTTGACGCCGACGGACCGGCCGGTGATCGGGACGAGGTCGCCCGAGCCGGGCTGGACGCCGGTCAGGGTGCCGCTGGGGACGGTGGTGCGGTCGTCCCAGCCGGGAGTGGAGAGGCCGAACGCCAGCTGCGGCTTCAGGGTGAAGTCGAGCGTGCCGGCGTCGGTGCGGGTGCTGGTGTTGCCCTGCGAGTCGGTGGCCGTGACGTCGATGGAGTACCGGCCGAGGGCGGGCAGCCTGCCGCCGTCCTCGGTGAGCTTCAGCGGGTCGGCCGAGGTCAGTCCGAAGCGGCCCTTGGCCCATTCGTACTCGGGGACCGAAGGGATCTCGGCGACGACGGTGTCGCCCTTGCGGATCGTCGCGGCGACCTTGGCGACCGTGACGCCGGGGACGTCGCTCCAGGCGGTCACCTGGAAGATGCCGCGCTCGTAGTCGTTGGTGACGGCGTGTCCGATGCCGATCGGGGACGCGGCGGGTGCGTCGGCGGCCTGCGCCGGGGTGCCGGCGGTGCCGAGGAGCAGGGCGGTGGCGACGGCCGCTGCGAGCGTGGTGGCGGAGGCCCGCCGCAGGTCAGAGCGCATCGATGTACTTCACCTTCGTCTCGCTGTGGAAGTAGCCGCTCGCGGACTGCTTCACCATCGCCCAGGTGCCGTCGCCGTAGTTGGTGGCGCGGAAGCTGAACGAGCCGTTGCTGCCGGTGGCGACGTCGCGGGTGACCCAGTACCACTCGGAGTAGCCCTTGGGCTTGAACACGAGCATGACCTTGGCGCCCTTGAGGGGCCGCCAGGCGCCGGCGGTGTACTGCTGGACGGTGCCGGAGACGGTCATCTTGGAGTTCACGCGGGGCCGCGAGGGGCTGATGGTGAAGGCCGAGAAGCGCGTCGGGATGCGGCTGAGCCGGATGGTGCCGGTGACCTTGCCGACGAGCTGGTCGGTCTCGTAGTGGTACAGCCGGTACATCGCGTTGTGGTACGCGGGGGCGGAGATGTCGAACGGGCAGCCGCCCTCGGTGCCGCCCTCGGCCTTGCCGTTGGCGAGGTTCTTCCAGGTGCGCCCGTTGTCCACGGACGCCTGGAGGAAGACGTACTGGTCCCAGCAGACGAAGGTGTTCGCGGACAGCTTGCCGGTGGCGCGGACCGTGCCGTACTCGTCGAGGGCGACGCGGACGCCGCCCCAGGCGAACTGCTGCGGGACGGCGATGGAGCCCTGGTCGTAGGCGCGGGTGGCGTAGTACACGGACGGCGCGAGCGAGGTGTACACCTGCGTCGTGTACGAGGCGCGCGCCGGGTACGAGAAGGAGCCGTCGGCCGCCGCCGCGCCGCTGCCCATGAGTCCGGAGACCGCGAGGGAGTTGTACTCGGGCTTGCCGGAGGTGGTGATGAGCGGCGCGCCCGCGTACGGCTTCCAGCCGTCGGGGGTGAGGCGCTCGACGCGTCCGGTGACGGTGACGTTCGTGCCCGCCTGGACCCGGTACTTGTTCAGGTCGGCGGTGAGCCGGTACGAGGTCTTCTCCACGCCGACCGAGGGGACGGTGGTGCGGAGGTTGGCCACGGTGTCGGCGGCCTGGGCGACGACGACGGCGGTGCCGCCGCGGATCTCGGCGTTCGGGGAGAACGGCACCGTGAAGGTGCCGTCCTCACCGGTGGTGGCCGTGGTCGTCAGCGTCTTCCACTGGTCCGAGACGAGGTTGAACGTGACGTTGACGCTGGTGCCCGGGCGGGCGGGCGTGACGGTTCCGGTGGCCGGGTCCCAGGTGGTGGCCAGGCCGGAGAGGACGACCTTCCGCTCGGTGAGGCTGGTGGTCTTCCGGTCGAAGGAGAGCGTGGAGACGCCGGTGTGCAGCTTGTGGACGTACGTGCCGCCGGTCCACCGCTGGACGGTGCCGCCGGACAGCCGGTACTCGACGACGACCGGGTAGGTGCCGTACGCGGTGCCCTCGGGCAGCTGCGGCGCCGTGTCGGTGGTGTAGCCGTAGGGCCGGCCGGTGTCGTTGTCCCCGGAGTGCCACGTCAGGGCGTCGGTCGACGCGAGCACCGTGGCGTCGGGGGCGGCGGAGGACATGACGCTGACCTTCAGCCACAGCGGATCGCCGCTGATCTGGACGCCGAGCTTGGCGTCGTCGGTGGTGAAGGTGGCGGACACCTCGCCGGCCGCGTAGGCGGCCGGGGCGGTGACGACGGCGGGTACGGCGATACCGGCCGAAAGTGCGAAGACGGCGGCCGCACGGACAAAGGCGTGCGGAAGCCTGCGCGTGGTGCGCGGCAAGAGGACCCCCCACAGGTCTGAGAAGGCGGCGTCGCCGTTGGTCGTGGCGGCCGCGTAGCAGGAACTTTAGCGCTCACCTGTTGAACATGTTCATTCGCTTTACGGGAGTGCCGGGGTGATCCTGGAATGAGTACGTGAGGCGCTTGGGGCCGGTTGGGGTGCTTGCGGTGCTTGCGGTGCTTTCGGTGTACGGAACCGGGAAGGGGTCGCGACCATGGTCACCCTGCTGACGACACCGGCCGATCGTGAGCTGGTCATCACGCGCACCTTCGACGCCCCGCCGGCCCGCGTCTGGGAGGCGTGGACGCTCCCCGAGCACGTACGGCGGTGGTACGGGGCGGCCGCCCTGACCACGACGGTCGTCGACATCGACCTGCGGCCCGGCGGCGCCTGGCGGTGGGGGCAGACCGCGCCGGGCGGCCAGCAGATCGTCTTCTCCGGCACGTACGAGGACGTCGTCCCGGCCGAACGGCTCGACTACACCGAGGTCTTCGAGCAGATGCCGGACGCCGCGCCGGTCCGAGTGAACCTCGCCTTCGACGCCACCCCCGACGGCGGTACGGCCCTGACCAGCACCTCCTTCTGGCCGTCGAACGACATCCGGGACCAGGCGCTGGCCGCCGGCATGGAGGCGGGGGTGCGGGAGCAGTACGACCGGCTGGCGGAGTACCTGACGTCGATGTGAGGGACCGCCGGTGCCGGGCCGCCGGTGCCGGCCCGTCGCCTCAGGCGGCCGCGGCGGCCGCGCGGTGGCTGCGGAAGGTGCGCCGGTAGACGTCCGGGGGGACGCCGAGGGCGTTGTGGAAGTGCCGGCGCAGGGTGGCCGCCGTGCCCATCCCCGTCCGGGAGGCGATGAGTTCGACGCTGTCGTCGGTGGTCTCCAGGAGCTCCTGGGCTCGGTGGATGCGCTGGGTGTGCAGCCAGCGCAGCGGCGTGGTGCCGGTGGTGGCGGTGAAGCGGCGGGTCAGGTTGCGGGTGCTCATGTTCACCCGGCGGGCCAGGTCGGGCACGGTGAGCGGCTCGTGGAGCCGCGCGCTCGCCCAGTCGAGGAGATCCGCGAACGCGTGCCCGGTGTCGGCGACCGTCGGCGCGGCGACGTACTGCGCCTGACCGCCGGCGCGGCGGGCCGGCACGAGGAGCCGGCGGGCCAGCTCGGCCGCGACCGCGGCGCCGTGGTCGGCGGTGACGAGGTGCAGGCACAGGTCCATGCCGGCGGCCTTGCCGGCCGAGGTCAGCACGTTCCCGTCCTCGACGTAGAGGATGTCGGGGTCGACGTCGACCAGCGGGTAGCGGGCCGCGAGGTCGTCGGTGTGCGCCCAGTGCGTGGTCGCGCGGCGGCCGTCCAGCACCCCGGCCGCCGCCAGGACGAACGCCCCGGTGCACAGCGACACGATCCGCGCGCCCCGGTCGTGGGCCGCCCGTACGGCGGCCAGGAGTTCGGCCGGCGGCTCGGCTTCGGTGTCCGTGCACGCCGGGACGATCACGGTGTCCGCGTCCGCGAGCGTGTCGAGCCCGTGCGGGGTGTCGATCCGGAGCCAGCCGGTGTTGAGGCGGGCCGCGCCCGGCGGCGCGCAGACCGTGAACTCGTACCATCCGTCGGTGATCTCGCGGTCCACGCCGAAGACCTCGCAGGCCGCGGCGGCCTCGAACAGCATGGCTCCGTCGTAGACCGCGAGGGCCACAGATGTCATGTCCGTGAGTCTACGCAGCGCGCCGGAACAGTCCGGTCCAGAGGAACGACTCGCCGAACACGGGGGATTCGGCCGGCTCGTCGCGCATCCGGCGCAGCTCGACCTCCGTCAGCCCGGCGAAGATCGCCCGCAGTGACCGGTCCGTGTAGGCCAGGCCGCCCTCCAGCCTCCCCCGCCGATAGAACTCGGCGTCCGGCAGCTCCGAGCCCATGCCGCCCTCCCCGGCCGCGAACGCGGTCAGCGCGACATGCCCGCCGGGCGTCAACACCCGTTCCAGGAAGGCCAGATAGGTGACACGGCGGTGCGGCGGCAGATGGTGGAAGCAGCCCGAGTCGTACACCAGGTCGTACGGCCCGTCGAGCGCCGCCGTGAAGGCGTCCCCGCACACGAACCGGACGCCGTCGGCCCCCGCCTCGCGGGCCCGCTCCCGCGCCCAGCCGATCGCCGCCCCCGACAGGTCGACCGCGTCCACCTCGTAGCCGAGCGACGCGAGGTACAGCGTGTTCCGCCCCGGTCCGCATCCCAGGTCCAGCACCCTCCCGCCGTCCGGCAGCAGTCCCCGCTCCCTGTACGACACGAGGTTCTCGTCGGGCTTCTCCACGAAGAACGGCACCGGCTTCCCCCGGTCCTCGTAGAACCCGTCCCACCACGCGGCCCCGTCTTCCGTCCAGCGGTCACCACCCCCCGCGAACAGTCCGTCGAGCAGCCCCAAAACGTCCTCGATCGTGCGCACGCCACGGTCGTCCTCGCCCATGCGGATCTCCCCTCCGAGTCCCCCTCAGAATAGTGGCGACCGCGATAAAAGCCCAGGCCAGAGGCGGTTTCCCGATCTGTTGTGGGCCTGCTGGACGGCGTGCCGCGCGGCGCCCGGGACCCGGATGCGGCCCCGGCGTCCGGAGCGCCCGAAACCCGCCTCCAGGGCCGGGAAGGGGCCCTCCCGGGCGTGGCGCGGGTGGCTTTCCGGAGTGTCCGGCGGCACCCGGCCGGCTCCCTCCCCGGGGCCGCGGCGGCGGCCGGTCCCGGTCCCGGGGCCGCAGGAAGGAAAGGCGTCAACCTGACGGATGCCCCGCTCCCGCACTCCGGCCGAAAGTCTCCGGGTGTGAACCCGGCCGTACCCGCCCGGACCGGCCCTCCCCGCCGTGCGGCGCCGCACGGCGCTGTCCGGTAGGCGACGGACGGGATTGGCCGGACTGCCGGGTTGTCGCCGGAGCCGGGGGCCGGTAGCGGCATTGGCGGGCGGGGGCCGGCTGCCCATCATCGTGCGGGGTGGGACGGAGTGACCGGCGGGGAAGGGGCGGCCGTGCGGACGACGGAGGTTCTGGGGGTGGGGGACGGGTGACTTCGTTCACGGGGCAGCGCCTGGGGAGGCTCATCGCCGAGCGGACCGGGGACCCGGCGCTCGGGCACGACGCCGAAGTCGTCGGCAGGGTCCTGCCGTTCAAGGTCAGCGCCCATGTCGTCGACGAGCTGGTCGACTGGTCGCGGGCACCCGACGACCCGCTCTACCGGCTGGTGATGCCGCACCGGGACATGCTGGCGCCCGCGGACTTCGCCGCCGTCGAGACGGCGCTGCGCGAAGGCGACCGGGTCCGGCTGCGGCTGGTCGTCGACGGCCTGAGAGAGCACCTCAACCCGCATCCCGGCGGACAGCTCCACCTGAACGTGCCCGAGGACGGCCGGGGACTGCAGCACAAGTACCCGGAGACGCTGCTGGTCTTCCCCCGCCAGGGGCAGACCTGCCACGGATACTGCGCGTACTGCTTCCGCTGGCCGCAGTTCACCGGGGACGCGGTGCGGCGGCAGGCCGTGGACGGGCCCGGCGTGCTGGACGCGTACCTGGCGGGCCACCCGGAGGTCACCGACGTGCTGCTCACCGGCGGCGACCCGCTGGTCATGCGGACCGAGCTGCTCGACACCTACGTCGCACCCCTCCTCGGACGGCCCCACGTCCGCACGGTCCGCATCGGGACGAAGGCCGTGTCCTTCGCGCCCGAACGCTTCCTCACGGCGCCCGACGCCGACGACCTGCTCCGCCTCTTCGAACGGATCGTCGCCTCGGGGCGGCACCTCGCCCTCATGCTGCACGTCTCCCACCCCCGGGAGCTCCACCCGGAGCCGGCCCGCCGCGCCCTGCGCAGGCTCCGCGCCACCGGCGCCGTCCTGCGCACCCAGGCGCCCGTCGTCCGGCACGTCAACGACGACGCCGCCGTCTGGGCCCGCATGTGGCAGGAGCAGGTCGAACTGGGCCTCGTGCCCTACTACATGTTCGTGGAGCGCGACACGGGTCCGCGCCGCTACTTCGGGCTGCCGCTCGCCCGCGCGCTGGACGTCTACGCGGACGCCGTGCGGGGGGTGTCGGGGCTCGCCCGGACCGCGCGCGGCCCGGTCATGTCCACGGAGCTCGGCAAGGTCGCCCTCGACGGCGTCGCCCACCTCCCCGGGGGCCCCGCCTTCGCCCTCCGGGCCCTCCAGGCCCGCGACCCGGCCCTGGTGGGGACCCTGGCGCACGCCCGCTTTGACCCGGCGGCCCAGTGGTGGGACGAGCTCACCCCGTACGGGCCCCGGGACCGGGTCCTCGTCCCGGGGAAGCCGCTGACCCTTGAGGGGGTCGGGTAGCGGCGCGAGGCCGGGCCGTACGGCGGACGGTCAGGCGGGCGGGGCGACGAGTCCGGCGTCCTGGCCGGACCGGCGGAGCGCGTCCGCGACGAAACCGTCGGCCTTCAGCTCCTCGACGGTGGCGCGGAGGAACGCGACGGTCTCCGGGGCGCGGCCGACCGTCGTGCCCACCGCCTGCCGGATCTCCATGAACCGGCTGTCGAGCAGGCGTACTTCGGGGTGCGCGGCGGCGTACGCGGTCATCGGCTGCCGGATGCCCGCGCCCGCCTCCAGGTCCTCGTCCCGGAAGGTGTCCACGCCCTCCTCGCCGCGTACGACGGTCGCGTGCGCCAGGTTCCTGGACAGGAACAGGTCGTACGCGGAGCCCTTCTTGACCCCGATCCGCACGCCGGGCGCGTCCACCTCGGCGACGGTGGTGAGCGCCGAGTCGCGCGGCACGGCGTACACGCCCTCGATGACGACGTACGGGGCGGTGAACGCGACCTCCGCCTCCCGTGCCGGATCGACGGCCAGGAAGCACAGGTCCGCCCGGCCGTCCGCCATCGCCTCGAACGACTTGCGCGCCGCGTCGAAGCAGAGCAGCTCCACCTCCACCCCCAGCCGCGCCGCGATCTCCCGCGCCAGATCCACGGTGATCCCGGCCGGGGCGTCGGGGGTGCCCTGCGCGAGCACCGGGTTCCCGAGGTTGACGGAGGCCCGGAGGACCCCGGTGGGGGCGAGGTCGGCGGCGACGGCGGGGTTCGGGGTGGTGGTCGTCATGGTGGTGGAGTCTAGGCAGCCGTCTCGCGGTGGGCGCGGTCGAGGCGGGCGAGCTCGTCGGGGGTGAGGCTCAGGGCGCCGGCGGCGACGTTGGCGGCGAGGTGGTCGGGGTTGCCGGTGCCGGGGATGGCGAGGAGGTGGGGGCCCTGGTGGAGGGTCCAGGCGATGCGGACCTGGGCGGGGCTCGCGCCGTGGGCCTCGGCGACGGCGAGGACCGTGTCGTTCTCGGCGGCGACGGCTCCGGTCTCGCGGCCGGCGGCGGCGATCGCGTAGAAGGGGACGAACGCGATGCCCTGCTCGCCGCAGTGCCGGACGAACGCGTCGTACTCGGGGCGGACACCGATCCCGTACATGTTCTGGACGCAGACGACCGGGGCGATGGTCCGCGCCTCGGTGAGCTGGGTGGGGGTGATGTTGGAGAGGCCGAGGTGGCGGATCAGGCCGGCCTGCCGCAGGTCGGCGAGGGCCCCGAAGCGTTCGGCGATCGAATCCGTGCCGAGGACGCGGAGGTTGACGACGTCGAGCCGGTCGCGCCCGAGCTGCCGCAGGTTCTCCTCGACCTGGGCGCGCAGCGCGGCGGGTGTGCGGGCGTGCTCGCTCCAGGCTCCCGAGAGGTCGCGGGCGGGGCCGACCTTGGTGGCGATGACGAGGTCGTCGGGGTACGGCCCGCCGAGCGCGCTGTTGATCAGCTCGTTCGCGGAGCGGAGCGGCGAGAAGTAGAAGGCGGCGGTGTCGATGTGGTTCACGCCGAGCTCGACGGCCCTGCGCAGGACGGAGATCGCCCGGTCCCGGTCCATCGGTACGGCGTTCTCGACGAGCGCAGCGCCGTGCTGGGGCAGCCGCATGGCGCCGAAGCCGACGCGGCGGACGGTGAGGTCGCCGCCGAGGGTCCAGGTGCCGGAGGCGGCGGCGCGGGGGGCGGCGGGGGAGGTGGCCGAGGTGGTCGAGCTGGTCGTGGTCATGGCGGGGATGATCTCCCGGCGAGGGCCGTGGTGCCAGCGAGTTGTCGCTGCGTCGGCTGGTCCGGTCGCCGGTCCGGCGGCCGGCTCGTCGGGCAACCAGGCTTACGGGGAGGGGGGTTGGCCCCACCCCGGGTCGGCGTGCCTGCCGGATGGGGCGGCGGGGACCGTTCCGCGAGGCTGTGCGCATGACAACGAACCGTGGACGCAAGGCCCTGATGCTCGCTCTCTCCGTCGCCGCCGTGGCCGGTGTCGGACTCGCCGGGGGCGGGGCCGCCCCCGCCGCCGCGGCGGCGGGGCTGGAGTGGGGGGACTGCGCGCCGGCGGTGAAGCCGCTGCCCGGACAGCAGTGCGCGACGCTCTCCGTACCGCTGGACTACGCCCGCCCCGACGGCGAGCAGATCGGACTGGCCGTGGCCCGGCTGCGCAGCACCCGGCCCGAGGCGCGGCGCGGGACGCTCATGGTGATCCCCGGCGGGCCCGGGAGTTCCGGGGTGCAGCGGCTCGGGCAGAAGGGGGCCGCCCTGGCGAAGGAGATGGACGGGGCCTACGACCTGGTCGCGTTCGATCCCCGGGGTGTCGGCGGGTCCGCGAAGGCCCGGTGCGGGTTCGAGGAGGACGACCGGCGTCTGGTGACCCTGCGGTCGTGGCCCGCGGCGGACGGCGGCATCGGGGAGAACGTGGCCCGGTCGCGCCGGATGGCGGAGGCGTGCGCGCGCAACGGCGGGGCGATGCTGCGCGGACTGACGACGGCGAACCAGGCGCGGGACCTGGACCGGCTGCGGCAGGCGCTCGGCGAGCGGAAGCTGTCGGCGTGGAGCGTGTCGTACGGGACGTACGTGGCGGCGGTGTACGCCCAGAAGTTCCCGGAGCACACCGACCGCTGGGTCCTCGACAGCAGCGCCGACCCGGACCCGAAGCGCGTGGCCCGGGGCTGGCTGGCGAGCATGGCGCGGGGTGCCGAGGACCGCTTCCCGGACTTCGCCGCCTGGGCGTCGGACCCGGCCCGCCCGGCCCCGCTGCGTCTCGCCGAACAGGCCCGGGACGTCCGGCCGTTGGTCCTCGACCTCGCGGCCCGGCTCGACCGCGAGCCGCGCGCGTCCACGACGGCCGGCGTCCCGCTGACGGGCACCGCGCTGCGCCAGGCCCTCCAGCAGGCGCTGTACTCCGACACCGCCTTCGAGTCCTTCGCCCGGCTGGTGTCCCAGGCGCTCGACCCGAAGGGCGTCCCGGTCCTCCCGCCCGAGCTGACCGGCCCGATGCCGGACGAGGCGGCGACCGTCAGCGTCGGCGTCATCTGCAACGACGTCGACTGGCCGCGCTCCGTCCCGGCGTACGAGCGGGCCGTCGCGGCGGACCGCGTCCGCCACCCCCTGACGGCCGGGATGCCCGCGAACATCACCCCCTGCGCCTTCTGGAAGGGCGGGGCCGTCGAGAAGCCGACCCGGATCACCGACGACGGGCCGTCCAACGTCCTCATGATCCAGAGCCTCCGCGACCCGGCCACCCCCCACTCGGTCGGGCTGAGGATGCGCGAGGCGTTCGGCGACCGCGCCCGTCTCGTCTCGGTCGACAAGGGCGGCCACGCCGTCTACCTCGGCAGCGGCAACGCGTGCGGCGACCGCGCGGTGACCGCCTTCCTCACGGAGGGCGTCCGACCGGCGGAGGACGTCCTCTGCCGGTAGGGACACGGGGAAGGGCCCGGCCGACATCAGTCGGCCGGGCCCTTCCCCGTATCGCTCTCCGTGCCTCTTGCCTTCCGTACGTGTCAGACCTTCACCGGCTCGGGCTCCGGCTCGGCCCCGGGCTTCGGCCCGGCGGGCGCGGCAGGGGAGCCGCCCGCCGCCACCGGGGCCGTCCCCGCGCCGGTCTCCGTCTCCGTGTCGACGTCGAACTCCTCCAGGAGTTCCTTGCTGAAGCCCCAGAAGTACGTGGCGGCGAAGCCGACGAGGTAGCCGACGAGGAGTCCGCCGCCGTAGATCGCGACGGTCTCGCCGAGGCCCTTGTTGCCGTCGAGGAGGGGGAAGAGGGCCCAGCCGGAGGGGCCGATGGCGGTGGAGCCGACCTTGTCGCCCAGCATGCTGAAGAAGCCGATGAACGCGCCGCCGGCCGCGCCGCCGACGCAGGCGGTGACGAAGGGGCGGCCGAGGGGGAGGGAGACGCCGTAGATGAGGGGTTCGCCGACGCCGAGGAAGCCGGCGGGGAGGGCGGACTTGATGGTGCGGCGGAGGGAGCCGTTGCGGGGGAGCTTGAGGTAGACGGCCGCGGCCGCGCCGACCTGGCCGGCGCCCGCCATCGCGAGGATGGGGAGCAGGACCGTGTATCCCTGCTGCTCGATGAGGGTGGTGTGGATGGGGATGAGGGCCTGGTGCAGGCCCAGCATCACCAGCGGCAGGAACAGTCCGCCGAGGACGAGGCCCGCGCCGGCGCCGGCGTGCGCGAGGAGCCAGTCGGCGAAGTCGCCGATGGCCTGCGAGATCTCACCGGCCACGAACATCAGGCCGAAGACGGTGACGAGGCCGGAGACCAGCACCGTGAGGGTCGGGGTGACCAGGACGTCGAGGGACTCCGGCACCCAGCGGCGGCACCACTTCTCGACGTACACGGCGAGGACCGCCGCACCCAGCGCGCCGAGGACGCCGCCCTGGCCGGGGGAGAGCGTCTGGCCGAAGACGTCGATCTTGGCGACGCCGGGGAAGACGATGATGGCCGCGACCGCGCCGCCGAGGATCGCCGTACCGCCGAACTCCTTGGCCGTGTTGTATCCGACGAAGACCGCGATGAGCGCCATGAAGCCGCTCGCGATGGCGGCGAGCGCGGGGGTCACGCCGGGCAGCCGGCCGAGGTTGACGAGCAGGCCGTTGAGGCCGGCGATGATGCCGCAGCCGATGAGGGCGGGGATCAGCGGGACGAAGATGTTCGCGATCCGGCGGAGGAACAGCTTGAACGGGGTGGCGTTCCTCTCCTTCCGCGCGGCCTTCAGGGCCGCGCCCTGCGCCGCCAGGTCCTCGGCCGAGTGCGCGGGCTTCGGGGCCTCGGCCAGGAGGGCCTCCAGCTCCGGGGTCACGCGGGCGACGGTGCCGGGGCCGAGGACGATCTGGTACGTGTCGTCCTCCACCATGCCCATCACGGCCGGCAGGGCCTTGAGGGCCTCGTCCTGGACGAGCGAGCGGTCGTGCAGTCCCAGCCGGAGGCGGGTCATGCAGTGGGCCACGGAGCTGATGTTCCCGGCGCCGCCGACGAGGGGGAGGATCGCGGCGGCGATGGCGCGGTTCTTGTCGTCTGTGCTCATGGTGCGGTGGGCCTTGCTGTGAGGGGGTGCCGTGCTGTGCGGGCTACGCGGTGGGCTCGGTCGCGTGCAGCGCCGCACGCAGGTGGCCCCGGGAGTCCGTGAGCCGCTGGGCGGCCGTCGGGGCGTCGATGTCGGCGAGGATCATGAGGATCGCGTTCTTCACCTCTCCGTCGGCGGCGGCGAGGGCCGTCTCGATCTGCTCGTCCGGGGCGCCGGTGGCGAGGGCGACGATCCGCCGCGAGCGGGCCTGGAGCTTCTCGTTGGAGGCGCGGACGTCGACCATGAGGTTTCCGTACGTCTTGCCGAGGCGGATCATCGTGATCGTCGAGATCATGTTGAGGACGAGCTTCTGGGCGGTGCCGGCCTTGAGGCGGGTCGAGCCGGTGAGCAGCTCGGGGCCGGGCACGACCTCGATGCCGTGCTCGGCGGCGGCGGCGAGCGCGCTGTCGGCGTTGCAGGACAGGCCGATGGTCAGCGCGCCGAGCGTGCGGGCGTGCTCGACGGCGCCGATGGCGTACGGGGTGCGGCCGGAGGCGGAGATGCCGACCACGGTGTCGTCGGCGGTGAGGCCGAGTGCGGTGAGGTCCTCGACCGCGAGTTCCTTGGAGTCCTCGGCGCCCTCGACGGCCTTGATCATGGCCGAGGGGCCGCCCGCGATCAGGCCGACGACCTGCGCGGGGTCGGTGTTGAAGGTGGGCGGGCACTCGCTGGCGTCGAGGACGCCGAGGCGGCCGGCGGTGCCGGCGCCCATGTAGACGAGCCGTCCCCCGCGGGCCATGCGGGCGGCGGTGGCGTCGATCGCGGCGGCGATGGCGGGGAGCTGCCGGGCGACGGCGGCGGGGACGGTCTGGTCCTCGCCGTTCATGGTCCGTGCGATGTCCAGGGTCGGAAGCTGGTCGATCTCGGCGAGCTCGGGCCGGAACGCCTCGGTGGTGAGGGTGGCGAGCTGGGCGCGGAGTTCGGAGTACGTGGAAGTGGACATGTGCGGCTCTTTCGGTGCGTGGACGTCGTCGGCGGCGTTGGCGTCGACGTATGACGCTCGGCGGGTGGGTCAGCGGGTGCGGGGCGAGTGGCGGTGGGCGAGGGCCTCGTACGAGGCGGCGAGGGCAGGGGCCGCCGTCTCGTACGTACGCTGGGTGACGCAGGTGAACAGGCAGTCCACGACCAGGAGTTGACTGGTCCGGGAGGACATGGCCGCGGGGCGCAGTTCGCTCTCGCGGGCGGTGGAGGTGGTCAGTACGTGGTCGGCGTACTGGGTGACGGGGCCGTCCGGGCGGCCGGTGATCGCGACCGTGGTGGCGCCGTGGTCGAAGGCGACCCGGAGCGGTTCTATGACGTCGCCGGTGGAGCCGGAGTGGGTGATGGCGAGGGCGACGTCGCCGGAGCGGAGCTGCACGGCGTTGGTGACGGCGAGGTGCGGGTCGCTGTGGGCGTGGGCGATCAGGCCGATGCGCAGGAGCTTCTGCGCGAGGTCCTGGGCGACGAGGCCGGAGGCGCCGACGCCGTAGATGTCGACGCGGCGGGCGGTGGCGAGCGCGGCGACGGCGGCGCCGAGCTGGACGGTGTCGAGTCCGGCGGCGGTGTCGGCGAGGGTCTGCTGCTCGTCGTGGGCGAGCTTGGCGACGACGTCGGCGATCGGGTCGTCGACGGCGATGTCGGCGGTGACGGCGGGCGCGCGGCCGGACTGCTGCTGGGCGGCGAGGCCGGCGAGGGCGAGGCGCAGGTCGCGGTAGCCGGGGTAGCCGAGGAGGCGGGCGGTGCGGACGACGGTCGCCTCACTGGTGCCGGTGAGCTCGGCGAGGCCGGTGACCGTGAGGGCGGCGCAGCCGGCGGGGTCTCCGGCGACGGCTTCGGCGACCCGCTGCATGGAGCGGGTCATGGAGGGCGCGAGGGTCCGCACCTTGGCCGCGAGCGCGGCGGGCGGCGGCGGCGCGTCGCTTGTGAAACTTTCCTTCACGTCATTGGTCACACCTGAAAGATACTTTCGGGCAGGTCGGTCGACAAGCCCTCGTCGGTCCCGGAAGGGTCCCGGAAGGGTCCCGGAAACGGACGGGACCTTCGTCCTGTCCCCGCTCCGGGTGACAATGAGTGCATGGACGACATCGACCCCGTCGAGCAGGCGCTGCACGCCGCTCGCGCGCTGGTACTGGCCGATCTCGCGGCCCGGGAAGTGGCCGCCGCCGAGGTCGTCTCGATGGTGGAGGACGCGGTGACCCACCGGCGCTGGTGGGTCGAGCAGTGGCCCGAGGGCGTCACCTATGTCGCCGGACTCGTCGCCCAGGACGTCCAGGACGCCCTCCTCGAACGGTACGGACGCTGGCCCCTCTGCCCCGTCTGCTCCTCAGGCGGCCCCCACGCCCTCGACGTCGAACCCGAACTCGGGCCCGACCCCCACTGGGTCTGCGCCAAGCAGGGCGTCGTGGTCGCCCCGGTGGGCGGCCTGAAGTGACCGCCCCCTGACAGGAGCCCGCCGCGTGACCCTCTACATCGACCCCCCGACCTGGCCCGGCCACGGCCGCATGTGGTCCCACCTCGTCAGCGACGCCTCCTTCGACGAGCTGCACGCCTTCGCCGCCTCCATCGGCGCCCCTGCCCGCGCCTTCGAACGCGACCACTACGACATCCCCTCCGACCACTACCCCGACGCCGTCGCCGCCGGCGCCCTCGAAGTCGGCTCCAAGGAACTCCTCCGCCGCCTCACCGAAGCCGGCCTCCGCCGCCCGAAGAGCCGCCCGAGCGCGTAGGGGGTGTCGCGCGTCCCGCCGGTCAGCCCAGGTGGGCCGCGATGGTCCGGGCGCAGGCGAGGGATTCGGTGTGGGTGGTGTCGACCTCGAGGTCGTAGTGGACGCCGGTGTGGACGACGGGTGCCTGCTGGGCGGCCATGCCGGGGGTGCGGTCGCCGCGGGCGATCTCGCGGCCGGCGGCGGTGGCGGGGTCGCAGTGGACGGCGACCCAGAGGACGGGGAGGTCGGCGAGGGCGGTGCGCCAGCGGTGCTGGGAGGCGGCGGCGCCGAGGAAGACGTCGTCGATGATGATGCGGGCGCCGGCGCGGGCCATGGCCGCGATGCCCTCGGTCCAGGCGGCCTCCAGCGTGCGGAAGTCCTCTCCGACGGTGACGTCGCCGTCGTCGCCGAAGACGATGCCGCCGTCCGACGACCACATCTTCTTGGGGAGGGCGTCGACGAACGAGTCGCAGCCGAAGGCCAGCCAGGGGTCCGGCAGCACGGACTGGAGGCACCTGACGATGCCGGACTTCCCTGAGCTGGAGGCGCCGTTGAGGATGATCATCCGAGTCGTCACGGGGTCACCGTACGGACTCCCGGGGCGGGGCGCAGCGGGATTTCAGCCGACGCGGACGAGCACGGTCTCCTCGGGCGGGCCGCTGAGCAGGTCGGGGCCGGCGGCCATCGCGGCGGCCAGGTGGGGGCTGGCGAGATGGGCGTCGAAGGCGGCGCGGTCGGTCCACTCCTCGACGACGATCCAGGCGCCGGGCTCCAGAGGGTCCTCGTAGGGCCGGTAGGAGAGGCAGCCGGGTTCGGCGAGCGTCGGCTCGACGAGAGCGAGGGCCTGCCGCCGGACGGCGGCCTCCTTGCCGGGTGCGGCGTGGAGCCGTGCGATGACGGTGACGGCGGTGGTGCTGGTGGTCACGGATTCCCCCCGTGGGTCGTGTACGGCGTGTCAGCGGGACGATACGGCCTTCTGCTCCGCGGGCGAGCCGGAGATCACCACGCGGGA
This sequence comes from Streptomyces sp. NPDC059534, assembly GCF_042743475.1. Taxonomy (NCBI): domain Bacteria; kingdom Bacillati; phylum Actinomycetota; class Actinomycetes; order Kitasatosporales; family Streptomycetaceae; genus Streptomyces; species Streptomyces sp. NPDC059534. The sequence goes on along the minus strand of NZ_JBHWAQ010000042.1, from coordinate 15,504 downwards.
CGGCGACTTGTGCAGCTTCAGGGACACCGCGGCGGTGCCGAGGCCCAGGGCGGTCATGGCGGCGCCCGCCCAGGCGGTGGAGCCGAAGCCGAGGCCGGCGTCGATGACGGTGCCGCCGAGCCAGGGGCCGCCGGTGTTGCCGAGGTTGAAGGCGGCGGTGGTGGTGGCGCCCGCGAGGGTGGGGGCGGCTCCGGCGACGTTGAACATGCGGGCGTTGAGGGCGGGGGCCGTGTAGAAGGCGGAGACGCCGAGGAGGAAGGTCAGCACGATCGTGGCGGCCGGGCTGGAGGCGAGGAGGGCCAGGGCGACCAGGAAGACGGTGGAGGCGGCGATGCCGGTGAGCAGCACGCCGAAGAGGTGGGCGTCGGCGACGCGGCCGCCGATCGCCGTGCCGACGACGGCGCCGATGCCGAAGAGGGCGAGGACGCCGGAGACCCAGCCCTCGGCGAGGCCGGAGACGTCGGTGAGGAGCGGGGCGAGGTAGGAGAAGGCGCAGAAGACGCCGCCCGCGGCGAGGGCGGTGACGGCGACCGAGAGGAGGACCTGGCGGTCGCGGTAGATGGCCAGTTCGAGCCGCAGGCGGGGCTTGGCCGCGGGGAGGGGGATGTGCGGGATGCGGGTCACGACGCCGACGAGCGCGACCGCGGAGGCCGCCCCGACCGCCCAGAACGCCGAGCGCCAGCCGAGGTGCTCGCCGAGGAACGCGCCTGCGGGCACGCCGAGGACGTTGGCGATGGAGAGGCCGCCGATCATGACCGCCATGGCCCGCGCGCGGGAGCTCACCGGCACCATGGCGATCGCGACGGCCGCGCCGACCGCCCAGAATCCGGCGCAGGCGAGGGCGCTGAGGATGCGCGAGGCGAAGAGGACGGCGTAGTTCGGGGCGAGGGCGCCGGCGACCTGCCCCAGGCCGAAGACGGTGATGAGGGTGACGAGGGTGGTCTTGCGGGGGAGTCTCAGGGTCGCGACGGCGAGGAGCGGCGCTCCGACGACCATGCCGATGGCGAAGGCGGATATGAGGAGGCCGGCGCGGGGGATGGAGACGTTCATGTCCTCCGCGATGGGCGGCAGGAGTCCGGACAGCATGAATTCGCTCGTGCCGAGCGCGAAGACCGAGAGCCCGAGGATGTAGACGGCCAGCGGCATGCGGGTGGCGGACGCGGGCGTGGGCGGGGTGTCGGTCGCGGGTGTCGTGCGCTCGGCAGAGGAAGACGGCATGACATGCGTCAACCCGCGATTTGTTCCTGTCATTCCGCGGTGGGGGGAATGTCTCGCGATGCGAGACGTCCGCTCTCCGGTTCCGGATCCTCACGGACCGTGGTTGTCACCCCTCCGTGGTACGCAGAGCCCCATGAGTTTCGACATCTTCGTATGCCGGTTCGAGAACGGCGAGCGGGTGCCGCTGGACATGGACGCGGCGCGCGAGGTCCTCGCCCCCTATGTGGTGGCACGGGGCCCCGAGCCGGACTTCCTCCAGGTGGGCACGGGGGCGGGGGAGACGGCGGACGTCTATCTCCACAGTCCCGGCGACATCACCTTCAACCGCTTCGGCGGGGAGGGGATCACGGATCTGCTCGCGGTCCTGCTGGGCCGCCTCGACGCCTGGCTGTTCGTGCCCGGGACGACGGTCGTCATCCGGCGGGAGGAGGACCGCGTGCATCTGCCGGAGGCCCCGGCGGGCAGCTGCACGGTGGTCGTCGCCCGCACGGGGGCGGAGATCGACGCGGCGATCCGGGCCGCCTGAGAGAGGGGTGGGGGGATGGGGCGCACCCTGTTCGTGCTCCGGTACCGCGACGGCGAGCCGGAGCCGCTGCCCATGGACGCCGTACGGGAGGTCCTGGCGCCGTACGTCGTCGCCGCCGACGAGGACCTGAGGAACGGCGTGCTGATCCGGACCGCCGACGGCCACGAGGTCGACGTGGACGTCAACGAGGTCTGTGTCGCGTTCAGCCGGTTCCCGGGCGGCTCGTTCTTCGACGTCCTGGCCCGGCTGGTGGACCGCCTCGGGGCGACCGTGATCCCGGTGGACCGGCCGGTGATCATCCGGGGGGAGGGGGACCGGGCCCACCTGTCCGCGGACATCCGGGACGGGGCCGTCGTCGTCGCGACGACGGGACCGGCCCTGGACGCCTTCCTCGGCGGCTGATGACGGGCGACGGCCGACGGCAGATGCCGGACGGCTGATGCCTGACGGCCGACGGTGGATGCCGGACGGCTGATGCCTGATGCCTGACGGCTGACCGGTGCGGGGTGCCGCTCAGCCCTCGCCGGGCGCGGCCGTCAGTTCCGCGAGCTCCCGTTCGAGGTTCTCCCGCGCCCGTCCCTCCCAGGCGGCGGCGCCGTAGGGGGTGCGGAAGAGGCTGGGGAGGGCGAGGAGCTGGCGGAGGACGGCGGCGCGGCCCTCGCGGAAGGCGTCGTCGGGGACGAAGCCGTACTCGTCGCGGACGGCGGCCGTATACCCCCCGTACGTATCGGGGTCGGTGGCGAGGATGGCGAGGTCGGCGTCGCAGAGGGTCTCGCCGTTGAGGTCGCCCGTGTCGGGGTCGTGGGTCGTCGTCAGGCGGACCAGGCGGGCGACCTCCGTGACCTCGTGGGGGGTGAGGCCGGCTTCGGCGAGCGCCTTCTCGGCGAGGGTCGCCGAGCGTTCCTCGTTCTCGGAGCGGTCGGGGCGGTAGACGGCGTCGTGGAACCAGGCGGCGAGCCGTACGAGCTCCAGTTCACCGCCCTCGCCGCCCTGGTCGGCGAGTTCGTCGATGCGGTCGAGGACGGCGCGGAGGTGGTCGACCGTGTGGTAGCGGCGCTGCGGCTCGGCCCAGCGGGCGAGGAGGTTCCGGCCGTACGGGGCGGGGTCGGGGCCTTCGTGGCCGGCGCGGGCGGCGAGCAGGGTGGCGGTCCAGCGCCGGAGGAGCGCGGGGTCCTGGTCTGCGGTCATGGGGGCATTCTGCCCGGCGGGGGGCGTGGAAGGGGTGCTTCCCGTGTGGCCGAGCGGGCGCACTCACCTCACTCTTACATACCCCCCATGGGTATGCTACGGTGCTCCGCACAGGTACCCCCTAGGGGTATACCCCGACGGTGGTCGGGGCCGACGCGAGCGAAGGGTCAGGGCAATGTCAACCGTCAATCCCCGGCGCTGGTGGGCACTTGTCGTGCTCGCAGCAGCCCAGTTCATGGTCATCATGGACACGTCGATCATCGGGGTGGCGCTCCCCGAGATGCAGAAGGACCTGGGCTTCACGCAGGGCGAGCTCCAGTGGGTCTTCAACGCCTACGTGATCGTCTTCGGCGGCCTCCTGCTCCTCGGCGGACGCCTCTCCGACCTCGTCGGAGCCCGCAAGATCTTCGTCACCGGCTGGGTCGTGATGATCGCCGGCTCGGTCCTCGCCGCCGCCGCGCAGACCGCCTGGGTCGAGATCGCCGGCCGCGCCGTCCAGGGCGTCGGCGGGGCGCTGATCGCGCCCTCCGCGATGACCCTGCTGATGATGCTCTTCATGCACGACCCGAAGGAGCTCGGCAAGGCGATGGCGCTGTACGGCGCCGCGGCTCCCGCCGGCGGCACCGCGGGCGTCTTCCTCGGCGGTGTCTTCACCGAGTGGGCGGCCTGGCAGTGGGTCTTCATCATCTACATCCCGATCGGCCTCGCGACGCTCGCCGCGACCAGGCTCCTCCCGGACGTCGGGTCGCGCCGCGGCTCGGTCGACGTCCTCGGCGCCGTCGCCGTCACCGCGGGGCTCGCGCTCGCCGTCTTCGCCGTGGTCCGCGCCCCCGAGGTCGGCTGGGGTGCCACCGCCACCGTCCTGGAGCTGGTCGGCGCCGTCGCCCTGCTCGTCCTGTTCTTCGTGATCCAGAAGTCCGTCCGCGAGCCGCTCATGCCGCTCGGCGTCTGGCGGGTCCCGCGGCTCGGCTCGGCCAACCTGGCGATGACGCTGCTCGGCGCCGCGTGGATCCCGATGTGGTACTTCCTCAACCTGTACCTCCAGCAGGTCCTGGGCTACGGCGCCTTCGCGTCCGGGGCCGCGCTGCTCCCGATGACCGTGCTCCTCATGATCTTCATGACCGCCGTCACCGCCCGGCTCATGGGCCGCTTCGGGGCCAAGCCGCTGATCGGCGCCGGTCTCCTCGTGCTCGCCGCCGGACTGGTGTGGCTCGCGGCCGTCCCGCCCACCGGCACCTTCCTGGTCGACGTCCTGCCGGCCTCGCTCGTCGCCGCGCTCGGCATGTCCCTCGCGTACATCCCGGCGATGATCGCCGCCATGTCCGGCGCCCCGCAGGAGCAGGCGGGTCTCGCCTCCGGCATCGTCAACACCACCTACAACGTCGGCTCCGCGCTCGGCCTCGCCGCGCTCACCGCCGTCGCCATGTCGCAGGGCGCCGACCAGCTCGGCAACCTGCCGAAGCTGACCGACGGGTTCTCGGCCGCCTTCATCGGCGCCGCGGTCGTCGCCGCCGTCGGCGGTGTGATCACGCTCCTCGTCATGAAGAGCGACAAGACGGTCGCGGCCGAGGCCGCCGCCGCCCCCGCGCCGCAGGGCGAGAAGGTCTCCGCCTGAACCGTCCCCGAAGGGGCCGCCCGATGTCCGAGTCCGGACGTCGGGCGGCCCCTTCTCCGTATCCGGAAAGGAAAGCCGTGGAACCGAACACCCGGGCCGTGGAGCCGAACACCCGAGCCGCGCAGCTGAACACCCGAGCCGTGCATCTGGTCAATGAGCCCTTTCCGCAGGGGAGTTGGCCGCTCTCCGTGCCTCTCGTCCAGTCGTCCGCCTTCGTCTTCGAGTCGGCCGACGAGCTGGCCGACGCGATGGCGGGGCCCGACGGGCGGTACGTGTACAGCCGCCGGGGCAATCCGACGGTGCGGGCCCTGGAGCGGACGCTCGCGGGCCTGGAGGGAGGGGAGGGGGCCATCGCCTTCGCCTCGGGGATGGGGGCGATCAGCGGGGTGCTGCTGGCGCTCCTGCGGCCCGGGGACCGGGTGGTGGCGCAGCGGTGTCTGTACGGGGGGACGCATGCCGTCCTGGCGGATCTGGCCGAGCGGTACGGGATCGAGGTCGTACGGATATCGGGCGACGACCCGGCCGAGCTGGAGGCCGCCGCCGTGCACCCCGCGACCCGGCTGCTCGTGCTGGAGACCATCGCCAACCCCACCGGGCAGGTACCCGACCTGCCGGGCCTGCTCGCCGCCGCGCGCGCCCTCGGGGTGACGAGCGTCGTCGACAACTCGCTCGCCTCGCCCGTGCTGTGCCGTCCGCTGGAGCTCGGCGCCGACATCGTCGTCCACTCCACCACCAAGTACCTCTCCGGGCACTCGGACGTCCTCGGCGGCGTCGCCGTCTTCGCGGACGACGGGCTGCGTCACCGGATCTGGCCCCGGACGGTCGAACTCGGCGCCTGCGCCGACCCGTTCGCGGCCTGGCTGACCCTGCGCGGGATACCCACGCTGCCGCTGCGGATGCGTGAGCACTGTGCCAACGCGGCCGCGCTCGCCGAGAGGCTCGGGGCCCGCGGGGACGTCACGGCCGTCCACTACCCCGGGCTCGCCGGCCATCCCTCGTACTCCCGGGCCCGCACGGTGCTTTCGGGCGGCGGCGGGCTGCTCTCCTTCGAGCTCGCCGGGGGGCGGCGGGCGGGCCGGGCGTTCATCGAGGGCGTACGGCTGGCGAGGCTCGCGCTGTCGCTCGGCGGGGTGGAGACGCTCGTGACGCACCCCGCCTCCACCTCTCACCGGGAGCTGGGCGAGGGCGAGTTGGCGGCGGCGGGGATCGGTGCCGGGCTGGTGAGGGTGTCGGTCGGGATCGAGGACGTCGGGGACCTGTGGGCCGATGTCGAACAAGCACTGGAGCAAGCCCTTCTTTTGGGTTGACAAAATAAATGGTCGATTCGTAGATTGGGACGTGCCAGGGAAAGACCACTCCTAGGTCAAGGGGGAAGCGCGATGCGCTACTTCGAGGACTTCCGGCCCGGCGACGTCCACGAGCTGGGCGCCGTCACCGTCACGGCGGAGGAGGTGCTGGAGTTCGGCAGGCGCTTCGACCCGCAGCCCTTCCACACGGACCCCGAGCGCGCGGAGCGTTCGCAGTTCGGCGGTCTGATCGCGAGCGGGTTCCACACCCAGGCGATGTTCATGCGGCGCTACGTCGACGGGCTGCTCGCCTACAGCGCCTGCATGGGCTCGCCCGGCATCGACGAGGTCCGCTACCTGCGGCCCGTCCGCCCGGGCGACGTGCTCACCGCCCGCGTCGAGATCCTCGGCTCCACCCCGTCGCCGTTCAACCGCGCCACCGGCACCGTCAAGCCCCGGTGCACCCTGGTGGCCCCCGACGGGACGGCCGTGTTCAGCATGATCCTGCACAGCATCTTCCGCCGGCGCCCCGCCGACTCCGAGGCCGACCATCTGTCGTCGATGCCCGCGGCCGAGGACCCCGTCGCCTGCGCGCGACCGGCCAAGACCTGTGTCCCGGCCATGAGCGCCTGACGAACCGTCCTTCGTCGGGCCCCTGAACACGGCCGTCCGTATCTCTCCGCACATCCGTTGCCCAAGTGAAGGGGGACCTCCTGTGGAGGCCGTATCCCGCACCGCCCAGTGGACCGCCGCCGCGCGTGCCCTGGAGACCGAGCGCGAGGACCGGCTGTTCGCCGATCCCTACGCGCGCACCGTCGCCGACGAGACCGGCTTCGAACTGCTCGCGCGCTACGACGGGGGCGGCATCGTGCCGTTCCTCGCCATCCGCACCACCTACCTCGACCGGGCCGTCGTGAAGGCGGTGGAGGAGCGCGGGATCCGCCAGGTCGTCCTCCTCGCCGCCGGCATGGACACCCGCTTCTTCCGGCTGCCCTGGCCCGACGGCGTCACCGTCTACGAACTCGACCGCCCGGCCCTCCTGGAGGCCAAGGCGGAGATGCTGAAGGACGAGCCGCAGCCCGCCGGCCGCACCCGGACCACCGTCCCGGTCGACCTGACCCAGGACTGGACCGGTCCCCTGAAGGAGGCGGGCTGGAAGAGCGAGGAGCCCGTGCTGTGGGTGGTCGAGGGACTGCTGTTCTTCCTGCCCGAGCAGGCCGTACGGACCCTCATCTCGACGCTCTCCGCGCATGCCGCACCCGGCTCCGTGCTGCTCGGCGACGTCATCTCCAAGGCCGCCCTGGACAACCCGCTGGCCCGGGGCTTCATGAAGGCCCTGGAGGAGGACGGCAACCCGTGGCTCTTCGGCACCGAGGAGCCCGAGGCGCTGCTCGCCGACTGCGGCTGGGACGTACGGGAGGTCAGGCAGCCCGGTGAGGAGGGCGCCGACTTCGGGCGCTGGCCCTACCGGGTCGCCCCCCGCGCGCTGCCCCGCGTCCCCCGCTCCTTCCTGTTCACCTGCGATCTCCCCACCCACCGCGAGGAGGAGGCGGCATGAGCGCCCACGACTTCCACCAGAGGGTCATCACCGACGCGGGCGCGGCCGTCCGCGGCCTGACCGTCTCCCTCGGCGAGCGCCTCGGCCTGTACAGGGCGCTGGCCGCCGACGGTCCGCTGACCTCGGGGCAGCTCGCCGAGCGGACCGGCACGAACCCGCGCTACATCGAGGAGTGGCTGCACGCCCAGCTCTCCGCCGGGTACGTCGAGCGGCACCCGAGCTCCCTCACGTACACGCTCCCCGCCGACCACGTCGAGGTGCTCGCCGACCCGACGGCCGTCACCTACGCGGCCGGGTTCTTCACCGCGCTGAAGGCGCTGTACGCCACCGAGGACCTGCTCGTCGAGGCGTACCGCACCGGGGACGGCGTCGGCTGGGCCGAGCACGACGCGGCCCTCGACACCGGCATGGGCTCCTTCTTCCAGCCGACGTACGAGCACAAGCTCGTCCCGGACTGGCTGCCCGCCCTGCACGAGGTGACCGGCAAGCTCGCCGCCGGCGGCACGGTCGCCGACGTCGGCTGCGGCGTCGGCCACACCACGCTGCTCATCGCGAAGGCGTTCCCGCAGGCCACGGTCCACGGCTTCGACTACTCGGAGGAGGCCATCGCGATCGCGCGGCAGCTCGCCGAGGAGGCCGGACTCTCCGACCGGGTCGTCTTCGAGGTCGCCTCCGCGGACGACTACCCGGGCGCCGGCTACGACCTGGTGTGCTTCTTCAACGCCCTGCACGACATGGGCGACCCGGTCGCCGCCGCGCAGCACGTCCACAAGTCCCTGGACGCGGACGGCACCTGGATGCTCGTCGAGTCGAACGTGTCCCCGCAGGACGTCGACACGCAGACGCCGGCCGCCCGGATGTTCATGGCGCTGTCCGCCGTGATGTGCCTGCCCGTCGCGGTCGCGCAGCGCGGCCCGCACGCGCTCGGCAACCACTCGGGCGAGAAGGCGTTCCGGGCCATCGCGGAGGAGGCCGGCTTCACCCGCTGGCGGCGTGCGACCGAGACCGCGGTCAACGCCGTCTACGAGGTCCGGCCTTGACCCCCACCGTCAGCGAGCGAGGAGCAACCCCCATGGGCACAGCCGCCCCCCTGCCCGTCACCGACCGCTTCCTGGAGGTCCTGGAGCGCCTCAGCGAGCGTTCGGTCGAGGACTACTACAACCCGTACCAGACCTTCCAGTGGCCCGAGACGCTGGAGGAGAACCGTTTCTGGATGACGCCGGAGCTGCTCACCGTCTACGGCACCGAGCACTACGACACCCTCGGCGAGGAAACGCTTCAGCGCCTGTCGAAGTGGGAGTCCGTCAACTTCTACAGCCTCAACGTGCACGGCATCCGCGAACTCCTCATCGAGGTCGTCGGACGCATCCACATGCCCGGCTTCGAGGTGCCCTCCGACTTCTTCCACCACTTCATCGGGGAGGAGAACGAACACATGTGGTTCTTCTCCGAGTTCTGCCGCCGCTACGGCAACAAGATCTACGGCTCCACCGCGATGCGCGCCGACGCGGCCTGGGAACCCGAGGTCGAGAACTTCCTCGTCTTCACCCGCATCCTCTTCTTCGAGGAGCTCGTCGACCACTACAACTCCCGGATGGCGAAGGACGACTCCCTCTGCCACACCATCCGCGAGGTCAACCGGATCCACCACCAGGACGAGTCCCGCCACATCGCCTTCGGCCGCGAGCTGGTCTCGCTGCTGTACACCCGGATGTGCCAGGCGGTCAGCGCCGAACGGGTCCGCGAGGTGGAGGCGTACCTCAAGCGGTACGTCGTCTACAGCGTCAACTCCCTCTACAACCCGCACGTCTACCGCGACGCCGGCATCGCCGACCCGCTCGCCCTGCGCAACGCGCTGGTCGCCGACGCGAGCCGCCGCCCGCACGAGCGCAAGGCGATCCGCAAGCCGCTCGCCTTCTTCCTGAAGACCGGGATCTTCTCCGACGACACCCTGCCCGTCGTCTGACACACCCGGGACCTCCCACCCGAGAGGTGAAGAGATCATGACCGTGACGACCCCCGCGACCGTCGGGGAAACCCAGGGCCAGGCGAGGGGCCTGCCCTCGCTCGGCCCCGAGGGGACCCGCCTGCTGCGGCTCCTCGACGACACCTTCGAGCGCTGGGGCGTGACCGCGGGCGCCCGCCCGATGACCATGCCCCCGCTCCTGCCGGCCGCCGACCTGGCCAGGCTCGACTACTACGACAACTTCCCCCACCAGGCCGTCGTCGCCGCCCCGCTCGACCTGGAGCGCCGCACGACCACGCCGTTCGACGCCGACACCGGCAGCTTCCCCGGCGAGGCCCTCGAACCGGCCGCGCTCGGCCTGCCCTCGGCGTCCTGCTACGCCGTCTACCTCGACCACCAGGGCCGCCGGGTCGCCGACGACACCCTCGTCACGATCTGCTCCTGGTGCTTCCGCAAGGAGACCCACTACGAGGGCATGCGGCGCCAGCTCGGCTTCCGCATGCGGGAGATCGTGGCGATCGGCGCGCGCGAGCACGCCGAGTCGCACCTCGCCGACTTCACCGGCCGGATCCAGACCTTCGCCAACGCCCTCGACCTGCCCCTGCGCAGGGAGGCCGCCTGCGACCCGTTCTTCGACAAGGGCGGCTCGAAGGCAGTCCTCCAGCGGCTCACCCCGGTGAAGTACGAGTTCCTGTACGAGGACCTGGCGATCGCCTCGGTCAACACGCACCGGAACTTCTTCGGCGACCGCTGCGACATCACCCTGGAGTCGACCGGCGGACCGGCCTTCACCAGCTGCGTCGCCTTCGGCCTGGAGCGATGGCTGTCCGCACTGACCCGGCGCCACGGCAGCTGGGAGTCCGCCACCCGGGCGGTGCTCGACGCGAACGCCCGCATGCGGGCCGATGCGAGTGGCGCGGCCGGGCCGGTGATCTGACGTGCCGGCCCGTCCCGCCGCCCCGCCGGCGGGCGGCCTGGGGTGGGCGAACCTCGGCATGGACATCGTGTCCGTCAACCGTGTCCGCAGGCTCCTCTCCCAGTACGGGGAGCGGTTCTTCGAGCGGATGCTCACCCCCGGCGAGCTCGCCGACTGCCGTACGTCCTCCGGGCTCGACGTCCTGAGCCTGTGCGGGCGGATCGCGGCCAAGGAAGCGGCCTTCAAGACCTTACGGGTCAGAGGCAGGTTCCTGCCGTGGCCGGACATCGTCGTACGGCGCTCCGAGGGCGGCTGGCCGCTCGTGGAGCTGCACCGGGCCGCCGCCGAGATGGCGGCCGAGTCCGGCATCACCGAGATCACCGTGTCCATCAGCCACGACGTGGACTACGCGGTCGCGGTGGCCGCCCCGATCATCGCCGCGACGTCCGTGTCCGCGCCCCCCACCCCTTCCGTATCCAGCAGCAGCTAAAAGGAGAGCAACCATGGCCGACGGCCTGCAGACGGTGAAGAACTGGATCCTCGAGCGTCACCCGGAGCGCGACGACATCGCGTCCGACCTCGACCTCATCGAGAACCGGCTCATCGACTCGCTGTCCTTCGTCGAGTTCGTCTTCCTCCTGGAGCAGGAGAGCGGCACCGCCATCCAGATGGAGACCCTGGAGGTCGACTCCATCCGCACCCTCGGCGCCATCGAGCAGCACTTCTTCAAGACGCAGGTGGAGGTGGGCCAGGCATGAGCCGTCGCCTGTTCACCTCGGAGTCCGTGACCGAGGGCCACCCCGACAAGATCGCCGACCGGATCAGCGACACCATCCTCGACGCGCTGCTCGCCGAGGACCCGTCCTCGCGCGTGGCGGTCGAGACCCTCATCACCACCGGTCTCGTGCACATCGCCGGCGAGGTCACCACCACGGCGTACGCGCCGATAGCGAAGCTGGTCCGCGAGGCCGTCCTCGACATCGGCTACGACTCCTCCGCGAAGGGCTTCGACGGCGCCTCCTGCGGCGTGTCGGTGTCCATCGGCGCCCAGTCGCCGGACATCGCGCAGGGCGTCGACACGGCGTACGAGTCCCGGGTCGAGGGCGCGGGCGACGCGCTCGACGCGCAGGGCGCCGGCGACCAGGGCCTGATGTTCGGCTACGCCTGCGACGACACGGCCGAGCTCATGCCGCTGCCGATCGCGCTGGCCCACCGGCTGTCCCGCCGGCTCACCGAGGTCCGCAAGGACGGCACCGTGCCGTACCTGCGGCCCGACGGCAAGACGCAGGTCACCATCGAGTACGACGGGGACCGCGCGGTCCGCCTCGACACGGTGGTCGTCTCCTCGCAGCACGCCGCCGACATCTCCGTCGAGGGCCTGCTCACCCCGGACGTGCGCGAGTACGTCGTCGAGCACGTCCTCAAGGAGCTGGTCGAGGAGGGCGTCAGCCTGGAGTCCGACGGCTACCGGCTCCTGGTCAACCCGACCGGGCGCTTCGAGGTCGGCGGTCCGATGGGCGACGCCGGACTCACCGGCCGGAAGATCATCATCGACACGTACGGCGGGATGGCCCGGCACGGCGGCGGCGCCTTCTCCGGCAAGGACCCGTCCAAGGTCGACCGTTCGGCCGCCTACGCCATGCGCTGGGTCGCCAAGAACGTCGTCGCGGCCGGGCTCGCCCGCCGCTGCGAGGTCCAGGTCGCCTACGCGATCGGCAAGGCCGAGCCCGTCGGCCTCTTCGTGGAGACCTTCGGCACCGGCACCCTCCCCGACGAGAGGATCCAGGAGGCCGTCACCGCCGTCTTCGACCTGCGGCCCGCCGCGATCATCCGCGACCTGGACCTCAAGCGGCCCATCTACGCGAAGACCTCGGCCTACGGCCACTTCGGCCGCGAACTCCCCGAGTTCACCTGGGAGCGCACGGACCGCGTGGAGGCCCTGAAGAAGGCGGCGCGAGAAGGGGACGGGGAGTAGACCATGCGCATCGCTGTCACGGGATCCATCGCGACCGACCATCTGATGACCTTCCCCGGCTGGTTCAGCGAGCAGCTCCTCGCCGACCGGCTCGACCGGGTCTCCCTGTCGTTCCTCGCCGACAACCTGGAGGTCAGGCGCGGCGGAGTGGCAGCGAACATCGCCTTCGGACTCGGGGTCCTCGGCCTGCGGCCCGCCCTGGTGGGCGCGGTCGGCGCCGACTTCGAGCCCTACCGGGTCTGGCTGAAGGACCACGGGGTGGACACCGACTCCGTGCGCGTCAGCGAGACGCTCCACACCGCCCGCTTCGTCTGTACCACCGACCGGGCCCAGAACCAGATCGCCACCTTCTATGCGGGGGCGATGGCCGAGGCGCGCGAGATCGACCTGCGCGAGGTCGTGGCACGCACCGGCCGGCTGGAACTGGTCCTGGTCTCCCCGGACGACCCCCAGGCCATGCTCCGGCACACCCGCACCTGCCGTGACCTGGGAATCCCCTTCGCCGCCGATCCTTCGCAGCAGCTGGCGCGGCTCGACGGGGCACAGGTGCGGGAGCTGGTGGACGGGGCGCGGTTCCTCTTCACCAACGAGTACGAGACGGCCCTGCTCATGGAGAAGTCCGGCTGGAGCGAGGCCGACGTGCTCCGCCGGGTCGCCACCTGGGTCACCACCCACGGCGAGGCGGGTGTCCGCATCCGCGGCGAGGGCCGCGCCACGCTCGCCGTGCCGGCCGTGGAGGTCCCCGCGGTCGTCGACCCGACCGGCGTCGGGGACGCCTTCCGGTCCGGGTTCCTCGCCGGCACCCTGTGGGGCGTGCCGGAGCGGTGCGCGGCGCAGCTGGGCTGCGCGGTCGCCGCGACCGTCCTCGACTACGTGGGGACGCAGGAGTACCGGCTGCACCGGGACTCCCTCCTCGACCGGATCAGGACGACGTACGGGGTGGGCTGCACGGCCACCCTCGTCACCCATCTGGGGGGCCTGTCATGAGCGCGGCCCGGCGGTCGCTCAGGGAGGAGTTCGCGACGCGGGTCGTCGTGGCCGACGGGGCGATGGGCACCATGCTCCAGGCCGCCGACCCGACGATGGACGACTTCCGGAACCTGGAGGGCTGCAACGAGATCCTCAACCTCACCCGCCCCGACATCGTCGCCTCCGTCCACGACGCGTACTTCGCCGTCGGCGTGGACTGCGTCGAGACCAACACCTTCGGGGCGAACCTGGCCGCGCTCGCCGAGTACGGCATCGAGAACCAGGTGTACGAGCTGTCCGAGGCCGGCGCCCGGATCGCCCGTACGGCGGCCGACGCGCACACGGCCGCCGACGGACGCCCCCGCTGGGTCCTCGGCTCCATGGGGCCCGGCACGAAGCTCCCCACGCTCGGCCACGTCACCTACGAGCCGCTCCGGGACGCCTTCCGGCAGAACGCGGAGGGCCTGATCCGGGGCGGCGCGGACGCCCTGCTCATCGAGACCTCGCAGGACCTGCTCCAGACGAAGGCGGCCGTCATCGGCGCCCGCCGGGCCCTGGACTGGGTCGGCGTGGACCTGCCGGTCATCGTGCAGGTCACGGTGGAGACGACCGGCACCATGCTGCTCGGCTCGGAGATCGGGGCGGCCCTGACCGCCCTGGAGCCGCTCGGCATCGACATGATCGGCCTGAACTGCGCCACCGGACCCGCCGAGATGGCCGAGCACCTGCGGCACCTGTCCCGGCACGCCCGCGTCCCGATCTCCGTCATGCCGAACGCGGGCCTGCCCGTCCTGACCTCCGACGGCGCCCACTACCCCCTGTCGCCCGCCGAACTCGCCGACGCCCAGGAGGCGTTCGTCCGGGAGTACGGCCCCGCGCTGGTCGGCGGCTGCTGCGGTACGACCCCGGAACACCTGCGGGAGATCGTGGAGCGGGTGCGGGGCGCGGCGGTCCTCGACCGGCGTCCGGCGCCGGAGCCGGGCGCGTCCTCCCTCTACGGCCACGTGCCGTTCCGGCAGGACACCGCGTACCTGGCGATCGGCGAGCGGACGAACGCCAACGGCTCGAAGAAGTTCCGCGAGGCGATGCTCGACGGCCGCTGGGACGACTGCGTCGAGATGGCCCGCGACCAGATCCACGAGGGCGCGCACATGCTCGACCTGTGCGTGGACTACGTCGGCCGCGACGGCACCGCGGACATGGCGGAGCTGGCCGGCCGCTTCGCGACCGCCTCCACCCTCCCCATCGTCCTGGACTCCACCGAGGTCGCGGTCCTGCGGGCCGGCCTGGAGAAGCTCGGCGGCCGGGCCGTCGTCAACTCCGTCAACTACGAGGACGGCGACGGCCCCGAGTCCCGCTTCGCGCAGGTCACCGCCCTCGCCAAGGAGCACGGCGCGGCCCTGATGGCGCTGACGATCGACGAACAGGGCCAGGCGCGCACGCCCGAGCACAAGGTCGCCATCGCCGAGCGGCTCATCGACGACCTCACCGGCAACTGGGGGATCAGGGAGTCCGACATCCTGATCGACACCCTCACCTTCACGATCTGCACCGGCCAGGAGGAGTCCCGCAAGGACGGCGTCGCCACCATCGAGGCCATCCGCGAACTGAAGCGCCGCCACCCGGACGTGCAGACCACGCTCGGCCTCTCCAACATCTCCTTCGGCCTCAACCCGGCCGCCCGCATCGTCCTCAACTCCGTCTTCCTCGACGAGTGCGTCAAGGCCGGCCTCGACTCGGCGATCGTGCACGCCTCGAAGATCCTGCCGATCGCCCGCCTGGAGCCGGAACAGGTGAAGGTCGCGCTCGACCTGATCCACGACCGCCGCGCCGAGGGCTACGACCCGCTCCAGCGCTTCCTGGAGATGTTCGAGGGCGCCACCGCGAAGTCCCTGAAGGCCGGCAAGACCGAGGAACTCCTCGCCCTGCCCCTGGACGAACGCCTCAAGCGCCGGATCGTCGACGGCGAGAAGAACGGCCTGCAGGCCGACCTGGACTCCGCCCTGGCCCTGCGCCCCGCCCTGGAGATCGTCAACGAGATCCTCCTCGACGGCATGAAGACCGTGGGCGAGCTGTTCGGCTCCGGGCAGATGCAGCTGCCGTTCGTGCTCCAGTCGGCCGAGGTCATGAAGACGGCGGTGGCGTACCTGGAGCCGCACATGGAGAGAACCGCCGACGGCGAAGGAGAGGTGGGCAAGGGCACGATCGTGCTGGCCACCGTCCGCGGCGACGTCCACGACATCGGCAAGAACCTCGTCGACATCATCCTGTCCAACAACGGCTACAA
>NZ_JBHWAQ010000041.1:0-56766 GCF_042743475.1 Streptomyces sp. NPDC059534 | reverse complement strand
GGTCAGGCCCCCACCCTCCGGATACCTCATCCCACCGGCATACCGCAGGGATCATGAACCGTCACTCCCCGACGACAACCCGAAAACCTCAGTAATATCCCGTGTCATGGCGATGTTCGTGCACTTGACCTCGGCGGCGAACGCGCCGCGCATCCGGCGGTCCGGGATCCGGGCGGCCGGCCACGGACAGGGCAGCTCGCGGGGGGTCTACTGCTTCCCGGTCCTTCCGTCGTACACCCTCACCCACCAATGGCTGCGCGAGCTGGCTCGTTTCGGCAGCCGGGGCGGGCTTGTGGCAGTCCACGTACGACTCGACGACGACCAGGACGTGCTGGTCGGACGCTATACCGACCGGGCGCAGGATGCCCAGGCCGCCGTTTCCGCGTCAGAGGCAGTGCGGCGGATCGCGGCACTTGAGGACCCGCGCGGGTGGGAGGTGTTCGTCCCCCGGACGATCCGGCCCCGTGAAGTGCACCGGGTCCGCACCGCGCCGCAGGTGGCGGGGTGGCGGTACCTGCCGGACTCACACGGTGTGCGCCCCTGCACCTGTTTCGGATGCCGCGTGCGCGGTGGGTACGGGGCGCGGCGCCTGCGCGAGCGGTTGCCGCATCCGCTGGACGGTCCGCCGCCACCCGTCAAGGTGCTGCTCACCCGGGTCGCAGCTGGTGACCCCGCGGACCCGGCCGCGCTGCGGGAGGCACTGCACTGGTTCGGAATGCGTCGGCGCGGCCCACTCGCCCAGTTGAGCCACCTCGCCACCCACCCCGACCCCGGGGTGCGGGAGGAGCTGGTGTGGGCGGTCGCCCGCTGGTCCACCCCAGGGGTCACCGAACTGCTGGACGGTCTCGCCGACGACCCGCACTCAAACGTCCGGGAGGCAGTGGAAGCAGTCCGCGATCCGCTATGACCACCGACCCCTTGGAATAGATCGTCTAGGCGGAACTGGTGGTGCTGGTCGGCAGAGCCTGCTGATAGAGCGCCACCAACACTCCGTGCACGGGCTGGTCCTCTGCGTTCTCCTCGGCCTCGTCGACCAGTTGGGCGAGGGTCTCGCCGAGTTCTCTTGCCTTCGCGGGGCTGAGACGCAGGTGGCGCAGTGTCAGGTGGGTCTCGGCGGGAGAGCGGCCCAGCTCGTGGGCGACCGCGGCGAGCATCGCGGCGGTGCCTGCCGCTTGGGGTTCGGCGACGACCATCCGGCGGGCCGTGCGCTGGTGGTACTGCTCGGTGCCGCCGCGGACCTGGCGGGTCTCGGCGATGTGGACCAGTCCGGCTTCGCGGAGCACTTTGAGGTGGTGGGCCACGTTGCCCTTCTTCGCGTCGAGCTGCGCCGCAAGCTGGCTGGTGGTGGCAGGCCGGTGCCCCAGGGCGAAGAGCAACCGCTGACGCAACGGGTGGGCGAGTGCCGCGAACTGCTCAGGCGCACCGATCTCCAGGGCGTCCTCAGGGGGTGGCAGGTAGGGAGGCTGATCACGCATACCGAAAGTGTCTAAACTCTTTGACGCTTCCGCAAGGTCAATGCTCTACTCCCTGCCATGACGACTTCAACGAAGCTTCCGCCGGCCCCTGTTGTCGACGAGACAGTCCGGCTCCTGATCGAGCACTACGTCTTCCCCGAGATAGCCGAGCAGCTCGCCGACCTGCTGCAACGACGCCTCGCCGAGGGCGCGTACGACGTCGACGGCGCCGAGGAGCTCGCCCGTCTGGTCACCGCGGACCTGCAGTCCGTCAACGGCGACCGACACCTGAGGCTGAAGCACCACGCCGACCCGGTGTCCCCGAAGCAAGGGGCGGCCACCCTGGACGCCATGCGCCGGGACTTCGACACCTCGCTGGGCGGTGCGCCACGGGTGCAGTTGCTCGACGGAGGGGTCGCCGTGGTGGAGCTGGCACCGATGCTGTTTCCGCTGGAGTGGGCCGCCGAACCGCTGGGCGCCGCGCTCACCCTGGCCTCCCGCGCCCAGGCGCTGATCGTGGACCTTCGCGCCAACCGGGGCGGCGACCCGGACACGGTCGCCTTCGTCTGCAGTTACCTCCTGGACGAGCGCACCCACCTCAACACCATGCACTGGCGCAGCCGCGAGCGCAGTGAGCAGTCCTGGAGCCTGCCGCACGTTCCCGGCGCGCGCTTCGGTGGCACCAAGCCGTTGTACGTGCTGTCCAGTGACAGCACCTTCTCTGCCGCTGAAGAGCTGGCGTACAACCTCCAGCAGCTCGGTCGCGCCGTAGTCGTCGGCGAGCCCACCCGCGGCGGCGCACACCCGTGCAGGGGCTGGACGGTGCACCCACACCTGGAAGCCACCATCCCCGTCGGCCGAGCCGTCAACCCCGTCTCCGGCACGAACTGGGAGGGCACCGGTGTGCAGCCGGATATTCGCTGCGCTGCTGCCGACTCCCTCGACCACGCGCACGCGCTGGCCCTCGCCCGGCTGGCGGGCTGACCCAGTCCGGCCCATCGACAGCACTGTGCGGAGCGCCTCCCCCTGTCCACTTCAGCGGCTGACTTCGGCGGCGGAGGCCCCGGCGGGCGGCGCCGGCGAGGCGGCCGGCCCTTGCTCCCACGCCGACGACTCGGCGGCCCTCGTCGCGGTGGTGCGGGCCGCGCGGGTGGGGCGGCCAGTTCCGGGGACGACGGGCCGCTACACCGTGTTGAAGAGGATCTTGTTCTTGCCGGGGAAGAAGGGGTCGGCCCGTGTGAGCTTGGCCTGGACGCTCGTGCCCAGGTCGAGCTTGGCGCCGGACGTGATCTTGCCCATCACGGCTGGTTCCGCCAGGTGCACCGTGCCCTCCTTCGGTTTGTTGTCCTCCGCGTCGGTGTTGATGACCATGCCGCTGAAAATCTCGTCCACCCGGTTCTTGAGCACCGCGGCCTCCGCCAGGTCCACCGCGCGCCGGTCCGCCACCTTCCCCTTCCCCCGCGCCATGTCGCACGGCAGGCAGTACAGGGCGTCGAGCACCCAGTTCGGCGGGACCTGGTCGGCGCACGCGGCCACGCACAGCTCACCGGTGTAGCGGTCGATCAGGCGCCGCAACGGGGCCGTGCAGTAGGTGTACGGGGCCGCGATCGCCGCGTGGAGCGTGTGTTCCGGGATGTGGTGGTCGCGGAAGGTGGTGTACTCCGCCTTGAGCAGCATGGCGGTGGCCTCGCTGAGGAAGGCCATGTGCTTGTGGTCAGCCGGATTGAGGGAGTTGGCCAGCGCGGCGTACGAAACGCCGGGCTGCCAGTCGATGCCCAGGTGCTTTGCGATGTCGTGCACGCGCCGGACCACATCCTGGTCGGCCTGCTTCTTCTGGGTCCGCAGGATCCCGGTACCGCTGTCCAGCATGATTTGGGCCGCGGCCATTCCGGTCATGAGGGAGATCTGTTCGTTCCAGCCCTCCACGGGCAGTGCCGCCACGTAGCTCAGCCGGAACGATCCGTCCTTCAGGGTGACCTCCTGGTCCGGAAGGTTCACCGCGACCCCGCCGCGCGCGGCCTCGACGGCTTCCCGCAGCTTGCCGATCTCGCGCAACAGCGCGACGGACTCCTCGGCCGTGCCGGCCTCGATGTCCTGTTGGACCCCCTCGTAGTTGAACTTGGCCCGGCTGCGGACCTTGGCCCGGCTTACGGTCGAGTCGGTCACGTTGCCGTCGGCGTCGAGGTCGTGCTGCCACAGCAGGGCGGGGACGACCTGGTCCGGAAGCAGGCTGGCCGGCCCCTCGGAGATCGAGGGCGGGTACAGGGGCACCTTGAGATCGGGGAAGTACAGCGTCTCGATCCGGTCGTGAGCCTCGGCGTCCAGCGGGCTACCCGCCTTGACGAAGGCGGCCACGTCGGCGATGGCGTAGTGCACGCGATACCCACCACCGGGCCGCCGCTCCAGGTACATGGCCTGGTCGAGGTCCTTCGAGGTCGGTGGGTCGATCGTGAACAACGGCAGGTGGGTGGCGTCCTTGTCGGGCAGCTGGAGCGCGGAGCTGGCATCCTCCGCCGCTTCGAGCACATGCGCGGGAAACTCCGTGGGGGCCTTCAGCTCAGCCCGGAGCTGCTGCAGTGCCTTGAGCAGGGCGTCCTGGGCCTCGCGGGACATGTGCATCTGTTGGCGTCGCATGTCCCGAGCGTAGGGCGGCGACCACGGGGCGGCGCATTGAGCGGGTCCGGGCGGGGGAAAGGAGGAGCGATCCGAGAGGGCCATCCCCGCGGGCGCAAGGAGCAGCGTCGGCCGAACGGCTTCGTTCACTTTCGTCCGACGGCGTTTGTTCGTGGGTTCCAGCGGCGTTCAGTGATCATCGGCACTTTGGACGTTCACGGGAAACAGCGGCAGCGTCAGCGTCAGCGTCGTGGGTGTCCCGGTCGTCTTCCTGCTTCGCAGATCGGCGTGATCGTTCAGCGAAAAAGGAGCCGTGGCGTCTGGGGCAGAGGTGGCAGCATGCGGTGTCATGGCAGATGACAGGACCAGTGCGTTTCAGGCAGGCCAGACGGGGCTCATCGTCCGGATCCCGGAGGCGGAGCCGTCCGTCCGCGGGTGGCGCGAACGGCTCGACCCCTCGGCCCAGGCCGGGGTTCCAGCCCATGTCACCGTGCTCTTCCCGTTCCTCGACGAGAGCCGAATAGATGCGCTCGTCTACTCCGCTCTCGCGGATGTGCTGGGAAGCCACCATGCCTTTGACCTGCGATTCGAGCGGTGTGGACGACTCCCGGAAGTGCTGTATCTCGCCCCCGAGCCTGACACGCAGCTGAGGCAGCTCACGGAGGCGATCGCTGATCGCTGGCCTGAGGCTCCGCCGTATGGCGGCCGGTTCGCCGAGATCGTGCCGCACCTGACCATCGCGCAAGGTCAGGAAGACGTCGTCCTGGAGGAGATCAAGGCCGACCTCGCCGGCAGGCTCCCGTTCACGTCTCACGTCTCGTCGGTTGAACTCATCGTGCACGACGGCACGAAGTGGCAAGAACGGGCGTCGTTCGCACTCGGAGAATGAAGCAGGTCATGAGGCTTGGCTGGTCCGCTGCCCCTTGGGGCAGGTACGACGCCCGTCGCGATCCCGCCCAACCCCACGCAGTGCACCCCACGCCAGCGGGGAGCAGGGCGTGGTGAGTGCGGTGGTGAGCCCACGGGGCATGGTGAGTCCGCCCCGGGAGTACTGACCTTGTGATCGGACGTCAGCCTCGGAGCGGCCGAGTTCCCTGCTGGAGGAGTCGTTCGGCGGCCGATGCGGCGCGTATGAGGGGCAGTCGGGCGATGGTGTCGCGGGCCCGGCGTCCTGCGGCGGTCTTGGGAACCATGAGGCGGACGTTGAGTCCGATCTGCTGCTTTTTTTGGACCAGGGGGTGGTGTTCGGCGTGGTAGCGCCTGAAGGCAGTCGTGTGGTCGTCGCGGTGGGCGGCGAGTGCTGTCGCGAGCCGGTGGGCCCCGACGAGGGCGAGTTCGGCACCGGCGCCGGAGGCGGGTGAGGCGCACCAGGCGGCGTCGCCGACGAGGGCGACGCGGCCGGCGGACCAGGTGGGCATGTGGACCTGGCTGAGGGCGTCGAAGTAGAGCCCCGGATCGTCCAGCGCACTCGCGAGGAGTTCGGGTACGCACCAGGAGGTGTCGTCGCCGAACGCGTCGCGCAGGAGTTGCCTGTGCCGGCCGGTGTCGCGGTGGTCATAGGCGAGCGATGGGGAGCGGAACATGAAGTACGCCTTGGCCTGGGCGTGGTTGCCGGACCGGTAGACGCCGGCCATCCTGCCGGGGGTGTTGTGCATCGTGACCCAGCGGTTCTCGCCCAGTTCGGGGTCGGCATCGGCGAAGGCGAAGTAGTGGTCCTTGAAGCGGAGGAAGCGCTCCGCAGGGCCGAACGCGAGGCGTCGGACGTCAGAGTGCAGGCCATCGGCCCCGATGACCAGGTCGAAGCGGTGCGGGGCTGCGTTGCCGAAGGAAACGGTGACGCCGTTCTCGTCCTGTTGCAGGTCATGGATCGAGTCGCCGAAGCGGTACTCGACGTCCGCGTTCTCCTTCAGCAAAGCGACGAGGTCGCCGCGCATGATCTCCGCGGCGCCGGGGGTGCGGACGTCGACTCGGGCGGTCGTGCGGCCGCGGCTGTCGACGAACTTCATGCCGTGCACATCCGCGGCCACCGCCTGGACGGCTGGCCAGATACCCATGCGCTCGGCGACATCCACAGCCAGGTCGCGCACGTCGACGCCGTTGCCGCCGGCACGCGGGCCGGAAGCGCGCTCGACAACGGTGGGCCGGAACCCGTACCGAGTCAGCCAGTGCGCGAGGGTGAGACCTGCGATGCTCGCACCGGAGATGAGGATGCGCTCGTCCATGTGTCCTCCCCTAAGATTACTGGAATCATGGTTCCAGATGAGTATGTGGAAGGTGCGTTCCAAATGTCAACGCCGGGAAGCGACGGGCGCCGCGCCGATGCGGTCCGCAACAGGAAGACCGCGCTGCAAGCCGCCACGGAACTGCTGTCCGAGCCTGGCGCCGCCCTGACCGTCGAAGCCATCGCCAAGCGCGCGGGCCTGGGTGCCGGGACCGTCGTGCGGGCCTTCGGCGGCAAGGACGCCCTGCTCGACGCCGCCGTGGCCGGCCTACTCGAACCCGTCGTCCTGCGCGCCCGGGACTTGTGCGAAAGCGCCGCGGCGGGCGTATCGCTGCACACCTTCCTCACCGAGCACATCGCATTCCAAGCGGCGCACCAAGCCATCAACGACCAGCTCACCGGCCTGAACCTGCCCGCCACCACGACCAGGCGCGCAGAACTGGTCACCGCCGTCGAGGAGATGATCCGCCACGGCCAACGCGAGGGAGTCATCCGCGCCGACCTCGACGCCGCGCTTCTGACCACCCTCGTCGGACAGACCGCCTACGCCGTCGCCCGAGTCCACCCCACCGCGCCAGACCTCACCGATGCCTACCTCGCCGTACTGATGGACGGCCTGCGCCCACGGTGAGGCGCCTCCACCGGAGCCCTCCGCCCGGGGGCCGGTACGGCGCAGTGACCACAGCATGCGAGGCGGGCCATCGCCTCCACTCCCCGCGCGAACCCGAAGGCATGCGAGGAGCGAAAGCGAGCGCACTCCCCTCCCCCGGCAGGCCGTCCACGCAAGCGCAAGCGCGAGAAGCAGCCTCTCTCGGTAATGACTTCACGTACGAAGCAGCCATCCCCGCAGAGCGAGGAGCAGGCAACACCGGCAACCTGCCCCCGCCGTCGACCGTGCGCGGCGTGGGGGCCACCCTCGCGCGAGCGGAGCGCAGTCGGCCGGCCGGCTGACGTTGGGCCACCAGGTCGGGCCGGCCCCGGGCGGGCTCGCGCTCTCACCGGGCAGCAGCCGGCCGTACGCCGTCTGCCCGGACCGGACGGCCGCGGTCCTGGACGCGGCCGCCCTGAAGCCCGTCGGCGCGCTGCCGTACGGGCCCGTCGCGGAGCCCCGCCCGGCCGTCGGCCCGGACGGGCAGGTCCTGGTCACCGACCTCCGACGCCATCTACCCGGTCATCGACCCCAAGACCGGGCAGGCGACCGCACTCGCGGTCAGCACCGCCCGGCTTGACACAGGCTCACCGCCTCATACATCCGGGACGGGCGTGGCCTGGTGGTAATACATCCGCCACCCGGATGCGTCATCCAACTTCCGCCAGATCGAGCTCCTGCGGGCTCGCCTGCCATCGAGCATGGTTTCGAACGTCAGGTGCACAACCCCCGGCGCCAATACGGTGCCCGTCATCTCGGTGGGCACGTACTGCGGGCCATCGTCCGCGGCACCCTGCATGACCGGTAGCGCCGAGAGCATCGACCGACGATCCCACCTACGCCCTGAGGCACCTACCTCCACGAACTCCGGATCGAGGAGTTGATCCGCCAATGCCCCAGACGACCGCCCGGCCGGACCGAGCAACTGCAACTCCCGCTCGATGACCTCGGCCACGCTGCTTTCCACGTCCATGGGAGCATCCTGCCCCAGCCGACCTGGGCATTCGCAAGCGAATTGAGGAGTCCGCCGCGCCGGCTGCCCTGCCCCCGGAGGGGGCGTCATCACGGGTTCAAGTGCCGGCAGGCAGTCGCTTCCCGGCACACGAGCGAGGTCCGGCGACCGCCAACCATGCACGGCTGGCGCCCCACGGTACCGATCAACTGGCGCCCCGCGGTGCCGGGCGTCCGGCGCCCGCTGTGAACGCCTTGCCGACCGGTCGACACAGAGAGCTATAGTGCTAGCTAACTAGATAAATGGAGGAACCGGTGATTGAGTTCCACCTGAACAGCCGGTCCGGCCTGTCCCCGTACCAGCAGCTGGTTCAACAGGTTCGCCACGCCCTGCGCCTGGGCCTGCTGGAGGAGGGGGACCGGCTGCCGACGGTCAAGGACGTGGCCAAGCAGATGGCGGTCAACCCGAACACGGTGCTCAAGGCGTACCGGGAGCTGGAGCACGACGGCCTGGTGGCCGCCCGTCCCGGCGTCGGGACGTTCGTGACCCGGACGCTGGCCGACGGCACGCTCGCCGCGCAGGGACCGCTGCGCAAGGAGCTGCAGCGCTGGCTGACCAAGGCCCGCCTGGCCGGGCTCGACGACGAGAGCATCGAGGCGCTGTTCGTGAACACGTTTCGTAACGCCGCCGGAGAGGACGTAGCGTGAGCGCTGTCTTGCGAGCCCAGGGCCTGGGCAAGAGGTACAAGCAGCGCTGGGCGCTGCAGAACTGCGACCTTGACGTCCCGGCCGGCCGGGTGGTGGGCCTGGTCGGCCCCAACGGCGCCGGCAAGTCGACCCTGCTGAAGTTGGCCTCCGGCATGCTGACCCCGACAGCCGGCACCATCGAGGTGTGCGGTGGTCGTCCTGCCGCGGGTGTGGAACAGCTGGCCAAGGTCGGCTTCGTCGCCCAGGACACCCCGATCTACGCCGCGCTGAGCGTCGCCGACCATCTCGACCTCGGCAAGCGCCTCAACCCGAACTGGGACGACGCTGTGGCGCGCGACCGGATCCGCTGCCTCGCTCTGGACCCCAAGCAGCAGGCCGGCAAGCTGTCCGGCGGCCAGCGCGCGCAGCTTGCTCTCACCCTGGGCATCGCCAAACGCCCGGAGTTGCTCATCCTGGACGAGCCCGTCGCGGCGCTGGACCCGCTTGCCCGACGGGAGTTCATGCAGGACCTGATGGAGGCTGTCGCCGAGCACGAGCTGAGCGTCGTGCTCTCCTCCCATCTGGTCTCCGACGTCGAGCGAACCTGCGACTACGTCATCGTGCTGGTCGACTCCCGGGTGCAGGTGGCCGGCGACATCGACGACCTGCTCGCCTGCCACCACCGGCTCACCGGACCGCGCCGGGACCTCGGCACGCTCCCGGCCGGTCAGCACGTCATCACCGCCAGCCACACCGACCGGCAGACCACCCTCCTGGTGCGCACCGACACCGCGGTCCACGATCCGTCCTGGACCGTCAGCCCGCTCGGTCTGGAAGACATCGCCCTGGCCTACATGACCCGGCCCGCCGACGCGGTGAGTGACACCCGACCCGCACTGGAGGTACTCCGATGATCTGGCTGACCTGGCGCCAGTTCCGCACCCAGGCCGCCGTGATGTTCGCCGCGGTCGCCGCCCTCGCCGCCGCCCTCGCGGTCACCGGCCCGCAGCTGGCCGACCTCCACCGAGCTGCCGGCAGCAGCCTGGTGGACCAGGTCTCCAGTCCGGACCGGACCCTCTACTACACCGGACTGCTGGCCGTACTCGCCGTGCCGGCGGTCATCGGGATGTTCTGGGGCGCGCCGCTGATCGCCCGCGAACTGGAGACCGGCACCCACTGCCTCGCGTGGAACCAGGGCGTCACCCGCACACGCTGGCTGACGCCCAAGCTGGGCCTGGGTGCGGCGGCCTCCGTGACCGCTGCCGGACTGACCAGCCTCGCGGTGAGCTGGTGGAGCAGCCCCATCGACCGGTCTGTCAACGGCGGTGGCGCGACGGACACGTACTTCCCGCGGCTCGACCCCGTGGCCTTCGCCGCACGAGGTGTCGTCCCCATGGCCCATGCCGCCTTCGCCTTCGTCCTGGGCGTCGCCCTCGGCCTCGTCATCCGCCGCACCCTGCCCGCGATGGCCACCACCTTCACCCTCTACGCCGCCGTCCAGCTCGCCGTGCCGACGTGGATCCGCCCACACCTGGCCGCCACAGACCGAACCACCCTGCCGATCCAGCCCGACGGCGCCCCCATCAGCATCCAGGACGGCGCCAAACAGGTCGTCGCGCACCTCGACGAAGTACCCGGGGCCTGGATCACCTCCCAACAGACACTCAACGCCACCGGCCGGCCGGCCCCCGTGCCGTCGTCCTTCGCGGACTGCCTGCACACCACATCGGGCCCACCCACCCTGCAGCAAGTCGACCGCTGCATCGCCGACCTCGGCGCCCAGGGCTACCAGCAGCAGGTGACCTACCAGCCCGCCGGCAACTTCTGGACCCTCCAATGGGCCGAGACATGCCTCTACCTCGGCCTCGCCCTGGCCCTGACCGGGTTCTGCGCCTGGTGGATCCGCCACCGAGCGACCTGACGCACGCCAGTCCCAGTACGCGAACAACCGCGAGGGGAAGCCGGGTGCCAGCTGCCCCTCGAGGCATCGACAGAGTCCTCCCACCGTTCGAGATCCATCTCGCCGCGACGAGCTCTTGGCGGTGCGCGCGATCGGCAGATATCGGCTGTCCCGTTAGGTTCTGTCCGGTCGATCATGTGCGGAGCCAAATGAGGGCTGCTGCGACGGTCGCGGTGCCCAGGTAGACGTAGACGCTTGTCGTATCGCGTCGCCACCGCCCGGTAGTTTTTGAGCCTGTTGATTGCTCGCTCCACGGTGTTGCGCTTCTTGTACAGCTCCTTGTCGAAGCCGGGCGGGCGACCTCCCGCCCGGCCCCGGCCCCGGCCCCGGCCGCTGCGATGCCCAGCCTGGTCGCTCTTTGGTCACGCCGCTGCACGCCCGTCCACACCCGGTGCACAATGCCGTTGACCACTTGACGATGATCGAGCCACCGCCCGCAGCGGTGTTGTTGCCCGTCGGCAGAAGCGGCGCCAGACGTCGCCACTCAGCCTCTGTCAGATCCCCCGGCCAGTCACACGAGACCAACGACTCAGCGGGCGGCACGGGTGCGGTCAGCACCGGCGATGCCACCACGCCAACTCCGAGTCTGCCGTCGGCTCGTAATGCGTCCGTCTGAGCAGCACCCCGTCCAGACGCTCGACCTGCACTCGGAGTTCGGCGGCGGCCCTTGGCGGAAGCATGAAAAGAGCCTCTTGCAGCTTGTCCCGGGCCCAGCCCTCGCCGCAGCAGGAGCAGGTGAACTCAGCCTCCCACTGCCTCCACCGGCGCTTGGTGCCGTGGACACGCGCGGACCACACGCTCAACGCCGCTGACACGATGCCCGGAGACAATCGCTCCCGTTCGAGCACACGGACGGCGGAATTCGCCGCTCCCGACAGACCGGGAACATCGCGATACCGCACCCACGGGCTTCCCCGGCCGCTTTCACGCGACCGTGGTGAAGCTGGTGTTCTACGCGGCACGGCCCCTTCGAATGCAAGTCATGGACGGCATCCTTCCACAGTCCAAGATCGGCCGGACAAGACGCGGTCCCAAGGCGCCAGCGGCAGGCCAATCACCCACACCGCCAGAAGCTCGTCGATCTCGATGAGCATCGCCTCCAGGCCCACATCGCCCGAAGCCCCCTCGATCCTCCCCAGCACCGGCGGCACGTCCCCCACGCTCCACGCCGCCACCGCCAAGATTGACGCCATCCCCCTGGCCGGCGCCCGCGGCCACCAGAGCGACCAGAGCGACCCGCAGCTCAACGTTCACCGCGGTCAGCGCAAGGAGATCCGGGCCGCCAGCGACTCCTCGACCGCCCGCAGTCGGCGGTTCAATACTCTCTTCGCGGCAACGTGCCAGCAGCACGACCCACACCTGGTCACAGGTGCTCACACCTGCGTTCCTCGTACCCGACATACCCGGCCAGATGCACCGTCAGCTTCTCCGCATCCGCGACACTGCACTCCTAGAAACCCAGGCACCCTCGGACCTGCGGGCACAGTGGTACTCGACCCTGCGGCCCGTCCAATCGCAGGAACCCGCTCACAAACAGAGACCTGGACCTATCGAGCGACGAACTCCACAACCTCACCGGACAACCCTGCCCGAATGCAGAGAATGACGCTCACCAGTAGCAGCACGCCTGAGGCCCGGATCCATAGGATCCGGGCCTCAGGTCACTTCAGTAGCGGGGACAGGATTTGAACCTGCGACCTCTGGGTTATGAGCCCAGCGAGCTACCGAGCTGCTCCACCCCGCGTCGGTAAACCCAATACTACGCCACTCACAGCACCCCTCAGACCAGGACGCCCCCATCAGGACTTGCGTGGACAGGCGGTCCGGCAGGTGACCGCACAATTCAACTCGCTCAGCGTGTGCTGATGGCCATTGCGTCTGTGCATTGCAGTGCCCGCCGCGGCGCGCCTTGCGTGCAGCGCGCATCGCAGCGCGTTCCTCCGGTTGCACATAGACCACCATGACGGCTTCCTGGATCAGCAGCGCCACGTCTGCGACCTCGTCGACAGAGAAGGAAAGACCGTCGCGGAAAGTCCAGTTGCCCAGCAACCGGGCCCCATGAAGGTCGGCAACGATCTCAGCCGGAACACCCTGGGCCGTCAAGCCGTCCATCCGCTCGAAGAGGCCCTTGCCGGCTGCTTGCCTATCACTGCACGGTTCCTCGACAGCGGCCCGGTACATCCCCGCTGCCGCCCTCAAAGCCCCGACGGCCTCCCAGCGAGCTCTCTCATGGAACGGGACCCGCATCTTGGCTGGAGCCGCTTCATGCAGCAGACGGTGCTGCTGACGGGGGGCATCACCTCGACGGCCCTGACCTTGACCTCTTCAACTCCTCGGCGGTCGGGGGGTCGGACCACACAGACCTGTCCGGCCCCCAGTAGACGAAGAAGACACAGGTCGCCCCGCCAAGCCGGCACTCCACAAACGCACTCAGGGCCAATACACCAAGTGCCGTGACCGCATAGGTTCGCCGGGTTGCCGGTGGGGACGGGTGGCCCGGTGTGCTCTCGCCGCGGTAGGGGCACGATCATCAGCCTGGCCGCGGCTGAGGCCGATCCGCTCCTATGACCGCGGTGTGCTGTCCGAGCGCCACGTGGTGAGACGAGGGTGCCCCGGCAGTTCGGCGCGGCCGGTGGCCCACAACAGGGTGAGCCAGGGATCCGCGCCGCCCGGAGCCTGTGGAAACAGACGGGCGAGCACCCGCGAGCAGAGAGCGGAGGGCGGGGTCCAGGCAAGCCCGAAGCCTTCCGCCAGATCGTGCATGTGTACCAGCGTCTCTTGCAGCGCCAGCGCCGCGAAGCCTTCGGGGTCCGACACCCCGGCGGCGTGGTGGGCGCGGACCCGGGGCGGCGTGGTGCGGACCATGGAGACCAGCAGCGCGCCACACGCCTCCAGCACCTGCACCAGGCCGGCCGGACCCGCATCACGGTCCGCGTAGAGGAAGACCGCGGGTGCGTCCGGCCTCTTCCGGCTCAACGCGATGGGCACATGGGTGTCCAGCGGCGGGCTCTGCGGCCCTAGCTGCACGGCGTAGTAGAACAGGTCGTTGGCCAGGTGCTCGGCGGTCTCCCAGCAGTCCCACTCCAGCGAACCGGCCTTACCACCCCACCCCTCCGCGGGTGCGTCCCGAAGGACGCCCACGGCGAGCCGCACGGCAAGGTCGACGTCGTCCGCGGTGACGGGAGACAACACTGATCCGGTTTCGACTGATCGAGGCATGACAGCACCGTATCGCGAGGGATGAGGGCAACCCCTTCCAGCTTCCAAGGATCCAGTGCTGTGACCCCGGCGGCCAGGTCAGGCCGCAAGCCGAAGGGGTCTGCCTCCCCAGCGGATGCGTTTCTCGCTGCGGATGCGGATGCGGGCGCGTTCGCGTCGTTGGGCGGCGAGGACGTCGGGGCGACGGGCATTGTTGTTGCGCCAGCGCAGGTAGGCGTGCACAGCCCGGGGTCTGGACGGTGTGGTTGGGGTGGTGGGAGTCGGCGAGGGTGAACTGCCGTAGGGGTCCGAAAAACGCCTCGATCAGGTTGGCCCAGGACGCGTAGGTCGGGGTGAATTAGAGCTCGACCTTGTCCTCCTCTGCCCAACGACGGATCCGCCAGTTCCGGTGCATGGACAAAATTGGGATCCGGCCGGAGCCCACCCACAGGTGTCACGGTGAAGGCGTAGTGCGTCGCGGCCGCAGCCGCAGCCGCAACGAGGAGGGGCCACAACGGTTCCTTGGGAGTGGTGTCGGCCTCGACCAGGGCGAGCGGTTCGACCTGGTCGTGGGTCGCGTCGTCGACGTCACACAGTCGGCAAGACCGACACCTCCACGTCCCAGAACAAGAAGTCGACGACCCCACGACCTCTCCGCACAGGTTAGAGATCAGGTTGGGTCAAGGCGGTGCCGTGTAGGTAGGCGGCCACGATCGTCTGCAGCGAGGCGGTCTCGTTGATGGCGGTCCGGTAGAACACCAGCGAGTCCGTGAGGGCGATCAGTTCCTCGACGCGCGCGTCCGAGTCGGGGAGTCCGGCCCTGGTGAGGGCCGACGCCGTCACCTGTCGGGTGATGGCGTGGACCTCGGACTCCGCCGTCAGCTTGGCCCGAAGATGCGGCGCGTCATCGAGTTCGAGGATGAGGGCGTACCGGGCCTTCATGTCGTCGCGGCGGAACGCGAGGGTCTCGACGAGCCCTGCGATCAGCGCGGCGAGCTCATCGACGTCGAGCCGGTGTTCGCGCTCGGACATCGTGCTCAGAGAGGCGGCGAGTTCCTCGGCGTCCGCCTTCGAACGGGCGGCGAGCGCGTCGACGATGAGGTCCACGAGCGCAAGCCGCGTTTTCGCGTGGTAGGAGGTCGATCCCTGCGGTATCCCCGCCTCACGGTCGACAGCCCGATGCGTCAGGGCGCGAACACCGTCGCGGGCGATGATGCGAATCCCGCTGTTGGCGATCGCCTCCCGCCTCTCATTGCCACTTGGCATGTTCGAAGACACGACTCGATGCTACAGGTGTAGAGTCTGGACCCGAGAAGCTCTACACCTGTAGTGACGGGGTGGGTCAGTCCGACAGGACTGCAGTACAGATCAGGAGGAGAGCGCGATGATGATCGACTTCGTTCCCGACCCGAGCCTG
The DNA here is from genome assembly GCF_042743475.1 of Streptomyces sp. NPDC059534. NCBI lineage: Bacteria > Bacillati > Actinomycetota > Actinomycetes > Kitasatosporales > Streptomycetaceae > Streptomyces > Streptomyces sp. NPDC059534. The sequence goes on along the minus strand of NZ_JBHWAQ010000041.1, from coordinate 41,616 downwards.
TACCCCTTCGGCTCGCGATGGTTCGATTCGTCCGCCGGGCGGGTCCACTACATCGACGAGGGGATGGGGCCGCCGATTGTGTTCTGCCACGGCTCCCCCACCTGGAGCTTCCTCTACCGCCACATCGTGAAGGGTCTTCGTGACCGGTATCGCTGTATCGCCGTCGACCACCTGGGCTTCGGCTTGTCGGAGCGCCCGGCCGGCTTCGGCTACACGGTCTCAGAGCACACGACGGTCATGGGTGAGCTGATCGACCATCTACAGCTCGACGCCTTCGTCCTGATGGGACAAGACTGGGGTGGCCCCATAGGGCTCGGTGCTTCGATCACACGCGCAGAGCGCGTCAGGGGAATCGTGCTGGGCAACACCGCGTTCTGGCCGATCGAGCCGCTGGCGAATCGGGCGTTCAGCGTCATCATGAGCAGCCGCCCCATGCAACGGCGCATCCTCGAACAGAACCTTCTCGTGGAACAGTTCCTGCTCGGCAGAACCGGCCCCACTCTGACCGCAGTCGAGGCTGACCACTACCGCATGGTCCAACCCACGAAGGCAGCCCGGCGTGGACTCACGGTCATGCCCGGGGAGATCCGCGCCGCAGGCCCCCTGCTGAAGGAACTCGCCCAAGAGGTGCCTGCCCGCCTGGGCGACAAACCGACCCTGGCGATATGGGGCATGCGGGACATGGTGTTCCGGCCGAAGGCGTGCATCCCGCGGATTCGCTCCTCATTCACCGAACTGGACATCGTTGAACTCCGTCAGGCGAAGCACTTCATCCAGGAAGACGCACCGGATCGGATCGTGGAAGCGATCATCGAACGATTCCCCTGATTCATCACCTGTTCCCTGCTCAGGATGACCCGTCCGTGCGGGTCGACGCTCCGGGCGGGCACATGATCACCCTGACAGTGACGGAATTCTGCCCGAGTCGTTGCGGGGGCGGAAGCGGCTGGACGACCGCCGGGTGCTGAACGGGATCGTGTGGCAACACCAACGACTGCAACCGGTTCACCACCGTGATGGAAGCGATCCGGGTGCCCCGGATCGGACCGCGCCACGGCCAGGTCATCCGGCCGACGGCTGCCGGTACACCCTGGAGGAGCGGACACCGGCCCCCGCGTGGGCCCGGACGAGCTGGGGCGAGCCGGACCGGATCGCGCCGCCGCCTTGTGAAGGGTTGCCGACGGCGCCCCGGGGAGATCACGCCAGGGCGGCGTCGTGGTCGATGGCGCTGGTCACCGGTCGCTGTCTGCTACTTCGGTGCCCCTCATGTCGGAAGACGACTGCGACCGGTTGGCCTTTCTCCGGGGAGGCCGGCGTGTGACCGGTCCGATCTCCCGTGCATCTCACCGGCCGTCCGGACGCTGCCGGCCCTCCGCATCCGGCGCTTGGGGGTTCGGGCCCCGGAAGCGGGCGAGCGTCTTCCCGAGGTTCTTCCATGGCCAGGGGTCTTCCTTGGCCGGCGCCGGCGATGCCGTCCGGGGTGCGCCGTCGCCGCTGGTCGCCTCGGCGAGGGCGTCGAGCGCCGACTCGGCAGCCTCCCGGTACAAGTCGCAGGATGCCGTCATGGCCTCGAGCGCCTTGGCGTACCTGGTGACCATGGCCCGTGCATGGACCAGTTCCTCGGCAGGGGTGAGCAGATGCCAGCCTTGGCGCAGCCGTGTCAGGGCCTGTTCGGCGTCGGCGGGCAGTGGCTGGGGCAGTGAGGCGAACTCGGTGATCTTGTTCAGGAGTTCGGTGGGTTCTGTGCCGTCCAGGAAGACGTTGCGTACGGTGAGGTGCTCCGCGTCGTCATCGACGGCCTGCGGTGTCGGGGGCAGGATGACGGCGCCGCCGCGCGGTATTCCCACACCCAGCTCACGCTTCATCACGAAGTCGGCGATCTGGGCCTGCTCCGGCGTGGCCCGGTGTTCGACCACCCGGTGCCGCAGGCTCGGCGGCAGGAACGCCGTGATCGGCCGGCGTCCCAGGGCGTCCGGCGTCATCGCCTCGTGCACCACGATATGGATGAACCAGCTCTGCCGGGTGCAGGCCCGTAGCAGGCGGCGCAGCTCGTCGTCGTCCTTCGGCAGGTGGTTCGTCGTCCGCAGACGCACGTCCGGCACCGTCTCGTGGTCCCACGCGACCTGGTCGCTGTCGGGCCAGAACACGGTGGCCGGTGAGGGCCAGCTCGCTTCCCACACCCGCTCGGCCTCGGCGGCCAGGACCCAGGTGACACCCGCGCTCTTCATTCGGCGGGGCTCGGACTCGTACAGGGTCAGTTGCGCGCGCACCGTGACGCCGTCGGCCACGCGCCAGCGGGCCTCGAAGAGGCGGCGGGCGGACGGGCCGGGATCCGCGGACTCGTCCCGCGGGTACAGGTCGGTGGAACGCGCCGCCTCGACGGGGTCGAGGTCCAGGAAGTCGTCGATCACCCGGGCCGCCTTGAGCGCGATCAGGTTACGCCGGACATCCAGCTCAGGCTCGAGCCCGAGGTGACACCCACGCCCCAGCCAGACGGTATCGGGGACGATGGTCGCTGAAGTGCTGTTCTTGGCCATGGAACCATTCAGTGAGCGAGCAGGGCCCAACCAGTATGGTCCGCAGCCCGAGCAAGGCAAGCGGCACCCCGCCCCCTCGGCTACCGCGGCGGCTACATGATCACCACAGACCCGCAAAGATCGCCGAGAACGCCTCACTGCGTATGGGGACGATCAACACCGAACTGCGGCGCACCCTGTCTGGGACCATCAACCCCTGGGCGAACAGGTCGCCGACTACGAGGTCCTGGCCATGCTCCAGGACCAGATACCCCACACGCCCCGCACATACGAACGAGTGAGCAAGGCCAGCTTGACGATGGACAAGCCCCTTCGGGCCGCCCCTCCTGGGCGTCCCCGCGCCGCCGCCCGATCCTCGGCGAATCGTCGCCATGGCGCTTCCAAAAGCCCAGCGGCCATCCAGCGCGCCGGCCCTGTTCCAGGCGCTGGACGAAGTGGTGGCGTGACGGACGGGCGCTTCAGGTGACGAGGCCGATGCCGAGTCTCCGGAGCCATGCCTTGACCTCGGCTTGGGCCTTTCTCACCTCCTCACCGCGTACAGCCAGGCCCTGGGCGAGGGTGGCGCCGGTGCAGGAGGCGGCGTAGTCGCGTTCGGCGGTGCCCAGTCCGCTCATGGCGTGGGTGGTGAACGGGATGACGGTTCTGCCGTGGAAGTCGAGGGCTTCGGCGAACGTCTTCATGATCATGGGCGGGCGGACGTTCCAGATCGGGCTGCCGAGGAGGATCGTGTCGTAGGGGGCGAGGGAGGGAAGGCGGCCGGCGATGGCCGGCCGGGCGTCGGCGTCCTGCTCGCGGACGTTGCGCCGGACGGCCTGGTCGTAGCTGTCCGGGTAGGGCTCGGCGGCTTCGATGCGGTGGACGTCGCAGGTGATGAGGCGGCTGATCGTCCCGGCCAGCACCTCGGTGTTGCCGGTCACGAGGTCGGTGCGCCGACCGTAGTCGTAGTTCTCGCCCCGCCGGGAGAAGTACGCCAGCAGGACCCGCCTGCCGCCTGGAGCGGTGACGGTGGACTGCCGGGTCGCTTCGGTCGAGTGCTCGGCCGCGGGGACGCTGCAGCTGGTCAGGTGGGTGCCGGTGATGGCAGTGGCTCCTGTCAGGAGGGCGCCGCGCAGCAGTGTGCGCCGTCGCAGTGGGGCAGCCCTGTCCTGTTGATGGGTCACGGTGGCGTCCTTCGGGTGCTGCCCTTTGTGCGTCCGGCGCGGACGCCCTGGAGGGGTGGGCATCCGCGCCGGTTCCGGGGCTGTGTCAGCTGACGCGGCGCTTGGCGAGCCAGTCGACCATGGCGGGGTCGTGGTGGTCGAAGAAGAGGGTGTTGCCGGTGTCGAGGGTGGCGATGGCGGCCATCTGCTCGGTGGTGAGTTCGAAGTCGAAGATGTCGATGTTCTCGGCCATCCGCTCGGCGCGGACCGACTTCGGGATGGCGATGACACCGCGCTGGGTGAGCCAGCGCAGGACGACTTGGGCGACGGACTTGTCGTACTCCTTGCCGGTCTCGGCCAGGAGCGGATTGGTGAACAGGTCGTTCTTGCCCTCGGCGAAGCCGCCCCAGGACTGGTGCTGGACGCCGTGCTCGCGCATCAGGTCCTGGTAGTCGGTGCGCTGGAAGAAGGGGTGGGTCTCGATCTGGTTGACGGCCGGGACGATCTCGTTGTTGAGGATCAGGTCGATCAGCCGGTCGGGGTAGAAGTTGGCGACGCCGATCGCTTTCGCGAGGCCCTCGCGGTTGAGGGCTTCCATGGCGCGCCACTGGCCGTAGACGTCACCGAAGGGCTGGTGCATCAGGTACAGGTCGAGGTGGTCGAGGCCGAGCTTGGCCAGGGAGGTCTCGAAGGCGCGCCGGGTGTTGTCCTCGGCGGGGTGGTCCTGGACCCAGAGCTTGGTGGTGACGAAGAGGTCTTCACGCGGGATGCCGCTGTTCTTGATGGCGCGGCCTACGGCTTCTTCGTTGCCGTAGGCGGCGGCGGTGTCCAGGAGGCGGTAGCCGGTGGCGAGGGCGTCTGTGACGGCCTGCTCGGTCTGCTCCGGCGGGATCTGGTAGACGCCGAAGCCGAGGACGGGCATCTGGACGCCGTTGTTCAGGGTGACGTGCTGCATGGTTCTTCCGTTCTGTGCAGGTGCGGGGTCTGGACGGCTTGGTGAGGGCCGGGCGGTTCCGGTGGTTCTCCGCTTCCGGGTGGATCGGTGGTTCTCCGCTTCCGGGTGGGTCGCTGGTGGATCGGTGGTTCTCGGTCACGCTCGCGCACCGTGGTGGTCCTCGCGCGCAGACAGGGCCCGAAGGCGGAGGGTTGCCGCGACGGTGACGAGGACGGTGGCGGCGGCGATCAGCAGGCTGATGCGCAGGCCGCGGACGAAGCCGGACGGCTCGGCGACCAGGGCGCCGAAGACGGCGACGGCCAGGGCGCCGCCGGTCTGGCGGGAGGTGTTGAGGACCCCGCCGGCGGTTCCGGCCCGCTCGGTGGGCACGCTCTCCAGCACCAGGGCGGTCAGCGCCGTGACGGCCAGGGCGCCCCCGGATCCGATCGGCACCATCAGTACGACCAGCAGCCACACGGAGGCCGTGGCCGGCATGGCGGCCATCGCGAGCAGGCCGCCGACGATCAGAACCTGCCCCAGGACGATGGGGGTGCGGGCGCCGAAGCGGTTGGCCAGGCGGGCGGCGGCGGGCCCCATCGCGGCGGCGGTCAGCGCCATCGGCAGGAACGCGATGCCGGTGGCGAGCGGGTTCAGGCCGCGCGTCTGCTGCAGGTACAGGCCGATCAGGAAGATCATTCCGTAGAAGGCGACGTTCAGGGCGAAGCCGACGGCCGACGACAAAGACATGACGCGGCTGCGCAGCAGCGGCAGCGGGGTCATCGGGTGCCGGCCGCGGGCCTGTGCGATCACGAACACGCTCGCGGCGACGACGGTGACGGCGAGCGCCACCAGGACCGGTGTGGTCGTGAAGCCGTCGGCGCCGCCCTCGATGGCCGCGAAGGTCAATGCGCCCATGGCGACGACAGCGGTGACCTGTCCGGTCCAGTCGAACGGCGTCGGCCGCGCCGGGGAGCGGGCGGCCCGGCGCAGCAGGAGCAGGGCCGCCGCGCCGACGGGCAGGTTGACGAAGAAGATCAGCCGCCAGTCGGCCATGGTGAGCAGCCCGCCGGCCACCGGTCCGGCCGCGGAGCCGACCGAGCCGCCCACGCCCCACAATGCGATCGCCTTCGCCCGCCGGGCCGGATCAGGGAACGTCTCGCGCAGCAGGGCCAGCGAGGAGGGCAGTACCAGGGCGGCGCCCACGCCCTGCACGATCCGGGCCGCGACCAGGACGCCGAGGCCGGGGGCCAGGCCGCACGCGACGGAAGCGGCCGTGAACAGGGCCAGGCCGGTGGCGAACGCCTGCCGGGCGCCGATCCGGTCGCTGATCGAACCGGCGGAGAGCAGGAACGCGGCGAAGGCGAGGGTGTAGCCGTCGACGACCCACTGCAGTCCGGACATCCCGCCGCCCAGTCCGTCTCGGATCGACGGCAGCGCCACGTTCACGATCAGCGCGTCCAGCGTGATCGTGAAGAAGCCCAGCAGCACCGCGGCCGGCGCCGCACGGGACCCGGTCGCGGTGGCGGCCGCCGTCGGACCGGACACGGCCGGTCGGGCGGGGGCCTGGGGCGTGGAAGGCATGTCGTAGCTCCGGGAGACGTGGGGTGGGCTGGCGTTCCTCCACCTTGGCGCCGTTTCCCGCCTTGTGGCAGGCCGGGCTGTTCGGGGTAGTGACAGGGCCCCCCACCGGGCTGCCGCCCAGGTCACTGCGGTGTGAGACTGAACCCATGGCACACGAGCCCCCCACCCCGACCAGCGACGGCGGCGGAACGGAACTGGGCCGCTTCCTGCGGGCCCGCCGCACCCAGACACGCCCCGACCAGGTCGGCCTCACCATGGGCGCCGGCCTGCGCCGCACCCCGGGCCTGCGACGTGAGGAGCTCGCGACCCTGGCGGGGATCAGCATCGACTACTACGTGCGCCTGGAGCGCGGCAAGGAGACCCGGCCCAGTCCGGCCGTCCTGGACGCCCTCGCCCGCGCGCTCCGCCTCGACGACCAGGAGCACCAGCACCTGCGCGAGCTCGCCGTCCACGCCGCCCGCTACGCCCCCGAACCGCCCCCGGCACCCAGCCGGACCGTGCACCCCCACCTCAAACTGCTCCTGGAGACGATGCGCCCCAACCCCGCGTACATCGTCAGCCGCAGCATGGACTTCCTCGCGTCCAACCCCGGAGGGCTCGCCCTCTACGCGGGCCTGGCCGACTGGCCGGTCAAGCAGCGCAACCTCGCCCGCTACCTCTTCCTCCACCCCGCCTCACGCGACCTGTTCCCCGACTGGGACCGCCAGGTCCGCGCCTGCGTCGTCCGCCTGCGCGCCACCGCCGGCACCATCCCCGACGCCCCCGACCTGACCAACCTCGTCGGCGAGCTCCTCCTCAAGAGCGGCGAGTTCGCACGGCTCTGGGAACGCTACGAGGTCACCGGCAACAAGCCCGCCCGCAAGACCTTCCACCACCCCCAGGTCGGCACCATGCACCTCACGGGCCAGTCCATGTTCCTCGACGGCACCCCCGGGCAACGCCTCGGCGTCTACACCGCTGACCCCGACACCCCCGACCACGACGCCATGACCCTGCTCGACATGACCGCGCCCAAGCCTGACCGCGCCCCCACCGCGAAGGACGGAGAGCAGCAGCGCATGGACTCCTGAGCCGGCTTCCGGGGCCCGGCCCTCGGAATCCGCCTGTCGTCGAAGGATCGTTTGACGACAGGCGACCGACGCCCCGCTGTGCGGCCGCAGAGGGCCACTGACCGTCTCCTCATGGTCCCGCTACGACAGATGGCGGGCGAAGAAGGTCCCCACCTGGCGTCGTACCTCGGCGAGGGTCACAACCGGGTCGCCGGTGCCGACGAGCGCGGCCCGTGTTGTCGCTGTCACAAGACCGGCGGTCTGGAGCCGCGCGACGAACGAGCCGTAGTCGGTAAACGCCCAGTGGTTCGCGTCGGCGAGCAGCACGCGGCGGCCGGGAAGACTCGCCCAGGAGGACTCGATACGGGCGGCGCCCTCGAATCCGTCGGTGCGGAACAGCAGCAGCGGCCGGTCGAAGCCGACCGGCGGGTACAGGTCGAGATAGCCCTCCAGGTTGGCCACCGCGCCGACCCGGCGGTCGCCACGGGCCGCGTACACCGCCGCCGTGCCGCCTGCGGAGTGCCCGTACAACCCGATCCGGCAGGAGTCCATGACCGGTGCGAGCGGCAGGTCGCTGAGCCGGTCCAGGACCAGGCGGAGGTCCGCGATCCTGGTGTCCACCATGGTGCGGAAGGTCGCCTTGTCCGGCGGTCCGGTCAGGACGGTCGTCCGCATTCCGGTGGGCAGCTCCACCTGAGAGGCGTCACCGGGGTGGTCGACGAGGACGACCACTCGGCCGTGGCTCGCCAGGTCCTCGGCGAGGGTTGTGCCGAGCGTGCGGGAGTCACCGCCGCCGGGTGAGTACACCAGCACCGGCCGCCGCCCGGGCAGTGGCGGCGCGCCCACGTATCCGTGGGTGAGGACCGCGCCCCAGTCCACCGCTCCCGGCTCCGGCAGCCCCGGATGAACGTGCGGCGCGTACTCGGCGAACACCCGGGCCTCGCCCGGGGTGAGCTGCGGCGCACGGGAGAAGCCGCGTACCGATCGGGCCGGATACAGGAAGGTCAGCATCAACTCCCGCACACCGCCCACCCACGGGTCGGTACGGGCCGGGTCCGTCAGACAGACCGTCTGCATGCCTACGGGGTACGGGCCGGCGGGCGCGGGCAGCCGGAGGATCGAGCCGCCACCGGAGGCGGACGCAGCCGTGGGCAGCAGGGCGGCGGCACTCCCGAATAGGGTGCCTTTCAGAAGAGTGCGTCGAGAAGTCATACGAACATCCTTGGGGCGGGGGCCGTCACGATGCGAACGTTCAGGCCCTGGCCGAAAGGCTGGCCCAAGACGAGGAGTTGTGAGGGTGCTGCGAATCCACTTCACCGCGCAGGACTTCGCCCGGACCCGCTTCGCACCCCGCCCGGCGCCGCTCCAGGAGCTCCACGCCGCCCTGACGACAGCCGTGACCCGGCGTGGCGGGCCTCTGTTCGCGCCGTGGCGCGGCCGTGTCCTGCGCTCCCTCCCGGCCGCGACTGACCCGCTCGCCGACGTGGTTCCGGCGGGCCGCCCGCCCTCCTTCCTCGACGTCCTCGGCGACACCATGGCCGACGGCTTCGAACAGATCCGCGCCACCAACCCCGGTCTCGTCCGCTCCGAGCTGGAGCGGGTCTACGGAGCGGTGCCCGCCCCTCGCTGGATCCGCGGCCTGCACGCGGGCGACGAGACTGCCTGGCGCACCCTGCACCGCGCCCAGCAGGCCGCGTACGAGACGGTCCTCGCCCCGGTCTGGTCCGTCGTACAGGATCTGCACCGCGAGGAGTTCACCCGCTACGCCTTGACGGTCGCCGAGCACGGCGTGGCCGCCACGCTGACCGGCCTGGCCCCGGGCAACCGACTCCACGAGAGTGTGTGGGAATGGCCCGGCGCCGCGCCGGGCCGCGACGTCCGCCTCGCCGGGCGCGGCCTGGTTCTGATGCCCACCTTCCACCACCCGGCGGGCCCGCTTCTGCAGGACACCCCGGGCCGTCCCGCAGTCCTGACGTACCCAGCCGGTCCCGGTCTCCCGCCCACTGCGGGGCGCCCGGCCGTCCCCGCCGAGACCCTGGCCGCCGTCCTGGGCCGCACCCGGCTGGACGCCCTGCGCCTCCTCGCCGAGCCCCACACCACGACATCCCTGGCCCGCGCCCTCCACGTCAGCAACGCGACGGCCTCGTCCCACGCGGCGGCGCTCAGATCGGCAGGCATGGCGACGACGACCCGCACAGGCCGCTCGGTCACCCACCAGCGCACGGCCCTCGGCACGCTGGTCGCGGGCACCTGACCGCCGTAGTTCGCCACAAGACGGCCCGCTCGCTCATCACCGCCCTGCCCGCTCCCGTCTTCGTCCTCGTCCAGCTCGGGCGCGTCCGGATCGCGCACCGGGCGCAGGGCGCAGGGCGCCGGCGGCCGGAAGGCCGGCGGTCAAGCTGTAGCGGCCGGGCAGGTTCAGGTTGCGGTGCAACCGACGCGACCACTCCGGGTCCTCGGACTCGTGGTACTCGTAGGCGTCCCGGATCTCCCACGCGTGCTCGTACGACGTCTTCGGCCGCTCGGTGTACCGCTTCACCACCGACGGGTCCTCGATACCGAGCTGCGCGGCCAGGTGCTCGACCACCGACCACGGGGCATCAAGCGGATCATCCGAAAGGAACCGACCGATGTAGCGCACCGTGCACATCTGGAGCGCGAAGCCGAGATGGTGGTGGGCCGAGCGCCGGAGCGACATCCGCCCGCCGCCGCATCGGGCACCCTCTTGCATGAAGGACTCCATCAGTCAGTCAGAGGAAGGAGGGGTGGAGCGGCCGCGGATCGCGCGACCCACGAGCACGGCGAGCGGAATCACGACCACGACGTAGGCGGCGCAGGCCGCTGCGGCCACGGAGCTGCCGGTGATCTTGAGGACGAGTCCCCCGAGCACGAGGGCCGCGGCGAAGGTGCAGAAGAAGAGGCGCATGGGACGTCTAACGACTAGAGCTGGTGGGGGACTTCGAGGGCCGCCCAGGACGCGCGGGGTCTGGGGATGCCGTCGGCGGCCGCTCCGGTGTAGCCGGGCTTCCGCCGCCACCGACCCCACTGGCAGCGAACGTCCACGCCGGCGCGTTGTCGGCCACCCTCTCGGCGTCCACTCTGATCATGGCGTGCACGCCCTGCTCACCCAGCCATTCCAGGATGAGGAGTGTCACGTCCTCGATGCCACCATCCTGGTCGATCTTTGGCCGGCGGCCCTGGCTTCCTGTCATCGCCCAGACTCTAGCGAGGGGTCCGAAGCAGTCGGCGTCCAGCGGTCAGGTCGGCAGACTCAGTGCCTGGTTTCCGTTCTGGCAAAGAGTTCAGCGCACTCGCCTGCAAAGGAACAGAGCTGGTCCACGACCTGCTGGTACTCCTGCGGATCCCACACCGTGTTCGGCGTGGCAGCAGTCCACTGCTGCCACAGTCCACCGGCCGCAAGGTACGGGGCTGCTCGCTCGGTCCCAAGGACGGCATCGAGGTGAAGCAGTGTGCTGAATACCGCGGTCTGGTCCCAGCGGAGGTCGAGTTCAGGCAGGTAGCGATCAAGGTATTTGCAGAGCAGATCGGCGTCCGCGCTGGTGCCGAAGGTGGCAAGAGCGATGCAGAGAGACCCTTGGTAGCGGCCTCCGCTGGCCAGCAGCAGTTCGCCGATGCGGCTCCGGAACTCGGTCCTCCCGGCCACGGCAACCAGCCAGGAGGCAGTCCTGCGCTCGCGCCACCCGCCCTCGAAAAGGATGCCGAGTTCCGTGGGAGTGATCTCCGCGGCAGCCTGGACCAGTTCCCTCACGAACAGGTCGCGCTCAGGTCCGCTCAACCGCAGTGAGCTTCCGCCCAGCCGCATGTACCGTCGGTCAGGCGTGACGAATCGTCGGACCAGGTCCATCAGCTCGGGGTCGGTCTTGGGATAGCGCATGGCTGCATCTTTGCCCGGCGAGGACCCAGCTGCCAGCGGTTTACCCCAGGAGCCCGAGTAGCGATCGCTAGTTCAGAGAACCGGCTCAGGCCGGGCGGCTGGAGGCGTCCGGGCTGCACACGATCGGTGCGCTCGCGGCGATGGAGAGGCCGTGGTGTGCCGGGGCCTGGGCGGGAAGGGCGGGCGGACGCTGCGCGACCGGGCCCGGGGTATCGATCCCCGGGGGATCACGGCGCGTCGGATGCCGGCGTCAACCAGCGCGTTCCACGCCTTCGGTCGTGAAGAAGCCCTGACACCAGCGGCCGGCCAGCGGCCTTCGAACCCGGGCGGGGCTTAGGTAGGCAGAGGTCAGAGAACCTGCCTGCGCCCCGCCCTCGCCGAAGCAGGCTGTAGTACCTGCACGCCTGCACGTGCGTGCCGGTGAGCAGACAGTCCGGCGGCGGGTCTGGCACCCACAGGTCTCGGCGACCGGCGGGTCAGGGCGTGAACGGGCGAACGGCAAGGAGTTCTCGGACCGCGCGGAGAGCCGTTGAGGGCGGGAAGGTGCCGTCGACGACGAGCTGGGCGCGGGTTCGGGCGGGGGCGACGTGTGTCTGGTGTGCCTGGCGGGTCCGGTCGTAGCCTCGGAGGCTGGTGAGGAGGTCTTGTCCTTCTTCGGCCTTGCGGAGGAGTTTGCGGGTGAGGCGGATGTCGGCGGGTGTGTCGACGTAGACGGTCCAGGTGGCGTGGTGTTCCAGTTCGGGCAGGGCGAAGGCGAAGATGCCTTCCACGATGATCATCGGCGCGTTGTCTGCGGCTGCCATGGCGGCATTGATGCGGGCGGTGTCCAGGGCGTCGGGGTTGCTGAAGTCGACGAAGCGGCCTTCCCCGTCGAAGCGCGGCACGGTCGGTGCCAGGGTCGGGTCAGTGTGGTAGCAGAGGTCGAGATGAACCACGTGCGTGCCGGGGACCTCAGCGGCGAGGGCGCGGGCCAGGTCGGTCTTGCCTGAGCCGGCGCCGCCGCCGATGAGCAGGACCGGGGGCGTGTGCCGGGGCTCCATGGGATGCCTCGCTCCGTGATGCGGGATGGGGAATCCCATGGACTCTGGTGCGGGCCGCTGTATGGGGTCGGGGGTGTTTGGGGGTCAGTGGAAGAGGGAGGCAATGACGGTGCCGGGAGGCCGGCCGGCGCTGCACCGGGTACTCCTCCGGGCCACCCTCGACGGACAGTCGACCTCCCTCATGTCCCAGCCCCTGGAGTGGTCCGAACTCCGCTCCGTCGTGAGAGATCCGGCTTCGACGACGGGCTTCGTCCACGTGGTGATCCGCCTGGGCTACGGCTCCCATGGGCGGGCCACGCCGCGTCGGCCCGTCTCCGAGGTACTCACCTTCGGCTGAGCCGCCACTCACAGACGGAACCAGCGCTCCTGTCCGGGTGCGACGGTCACCCGCCGTCCGCCAGGGAGCTCGACGGCGAGCGGGCCCTCGGGCGAGGCAGGAACCCGAACTGCCAGCCGCCCGGGAAGCATCCGCAGGCGCACCCCCCTGTGACGGCCAACGCACACGGTGAAGGTGAACCGGGGGATCTCCGCGAGTGTCACCGGAGCCACTCGAAGCCCTTCCGGTCCCGTCTCCAGGCCGGTGATCCCCCGCTGGACCAGATCGATCGTGCCCGCCATCGCCCCGAGATGAATACCCTCTCCGGTCGTTCCTCCCTGGACGTCGGCCACGTCGGCGAGCAGGGCCTCCTCGCAGTACCGCCAGGCGTCGGCACCCTGCTGTCGGGCCAGCACCCATCCGTGGACGAGGCTGCTGAGCGTCGAGCCGTGGCTGGTGCGCCGCAGGTAGTACGAAACAGTCGCTCGCCATATCTCGTCGTCCAGCACGTAGCCGAGACGGCCGAACAGGCCGTACAGCTCCTCGGGCCGGAAGAGGTAGCCGAGCATGAGGGTGTCGGCCTGCTTCGACGCCTGGTAGCGATTGGCCGTGTCGCCCTCGGCCTCCAGGATCCGGTCGAGTCTGCGAATGTCTCCGTACCGGGCCCGATAGAGGTCCCAGTCGAGTTCCGCCAGGTCTCCGTATCCCTCGAACTGGCTGACCACGCCTTGGTGGAAGGGCAGGTACAGGCGGCGGGAAACGTCCTCCCAGCGGGCGAGTTCGCCGTCGTCAAGCGACAGTTGCTGCGATAGTTCCGAGCGCCGGGCCGCGGGCAGTTCGCCGAGCAGGTCGAGGCCGCGAGCGAGAACCCATGCGGCGGTCGCGTTGGTGTAGGCGTTGTCGTCGATGCCCGGGACCGTCGCATCGGGATAGCCGTCGTGGTATTCGTCCGGTCCCACGACCCCTCGGATCCGGTAGCGCCGCAGGGCCGGGTCGAAGACGGCGGCACCGGCCCAGTAGCGGGCGACCTCAAGGAGGATCTCCGCCCCGGCGGAGTGGAGGAATCCGCGGTCACCGGTGGACTGCGCGTACCGCCAGACGTTGTAGGCGACGGCCGAGCCCACATGGCGCTGGAGGTGGGAATGGTCGGGCAGCCAGCGCCCGGAGCGCGGGTTGAGGTGCAGGGCCTGGGTCTCCTCCCGGCCCGAACTCGCGCTCTGCCACGGGTACATGGCCCCCTGATGACCGGCGAGACCGGCGGCTTCGCGGGCGGCCGGCAGTCGACGGTGCCGGTACATGAGCCGCGCCCGGGCCACCTCGGGGAAGTGGAGGTCGAGGTAGGGCAGGACGAAGAGCTCGTCCCAGAAGACGTGCCCCCGGTACGCCTCACCGTGCAGTCCCCGCGCAGGCACGCCCACGTCGAGCTCCGCCGTGTGCGGGGAGAGTGCCTGCAGCAGATGGAACACGTGCAGCCGCAGGATGCGGCCCGCCTCACCGGGCACGTGCAACTCTCCCTGCTCCCAGACGCGCTGCCAGGCAGCCTTGTGGGCGGAGAGCAGCTGGGGAAAGGCCGGAGTACGAGCGATCAGGTCAGTGGCTGCTGTGAGCGGGTCGGCGGCGGGCCAGTCCATGGATGTGTGCAGCGCCAGGGTCTTCACGACCATCGCCGAGCGGCGGGGAACGACGGGCAGACGGTACGTCTGCACGGTGCCGGCCGGGGTGGCTGCCTCCCGCGCGGGCCGAGCGGGTCGGGTGACCGTGCGCACGGCCATGGCGATCCGGATGCCCGGGTCGACGGTACGGCTGGAGATCCAGGCGACGCCGTCGGGCTCGAATCCGGTCCGGTGGTCGCTGAGATGGCGCCCGTCCAGGTGCCGGTAGCGCTCGACTCCGGCATTGGTGACGTTGCCGTCGAGGACGGACTGCACCTCGATGGAACCGCTCCAGCCGTAGGCGCGGAAGAGGGTGCACTGGGCCGCCAGTCCGGGTTCTCCCATGTGGACGACGCGGAGGTGGCTGACACGCAGACCCCGCCCGCGGGCGTCTTGGAAGAGCAGACGTCGCGTGAGAACGCCCGCACGCAGATCGAGGTGCACATCGTAGTGGCGCAGTTCCCCGGCGTCGGGAGTGAGCCAATCGCCCGGCGGACCGTCGTCCGGGAGGCAGCGGTAGCGCAGAAGCGTCCAGTTCGGAAGGTTGACGAGATCCTCGTTCTCGATCTGCTGCCCTGCGACGGTCGACGTGAGCCGGTCATAGCAGCCGGCCAGGTAGGTGCCCGGGTAGTGCTGACCCCCGGCGGTGCACTCGGGAGCGGAGCCCCGAGTGGCGAACCGGCCGTTGCCCAGGGTGCAGAGTGCTTCGACCAGCGACTCGCGTTCCGGGTCGTACCGGTCGTACTTCCACTGCCAGCCGGCGGTCATCCGTGATCACCCCAGACGCTCCGGACCAGCGTCGTCAGATCGGGAACCACCAGGTCGGCACCCTGCTCCCGCAGGAGGGCGGCGCTGCGCCGCAGCGAGGTGCGCTCGACTCCGACGACGAGGCCGAAGCCTCCGCGACGCGCTGCCTCGACTCCGGCGAGTGCGTCCTCGGCGACCGCGGTCTCCCGCGGAGGGCTGTCCAGGAGATCGGCCGCCCGCAGGAACAGCGCGGGATCCGGCTTGCCCGCGAGGCCCAGCCTGGCGGCGTCCTCGCCGTCCACGATCACCGTGAGGGAACCGGCGAGCCCGGCGGCACGGATCAGTGTCCGGGCGTGCCGGGAGGCGGAGACGGCAGCGCACGGCACACCCGCCGTGCGCAGGGCCGTGAGGGCGGGCAGTACGTCGGCGAAGGCCGTGACGCCCTCCGTGCGAAGCAGATCGACGAACGCCCGTTCTTTGTGGGCCGCGACCGACCAGATCGTCGCGTTGCCGGGCGGATCGCGGGGCGTCCCCGCCGGGAGTCCGAGGCCCCGGGCGGCGAGGAAGGCCGCCGCTCCGTCGTAGCGGGATCTTCCGTCGACGAACCGGCGGTATTCGGCGTCGGCGTCGAAGGACGGCTGCTCCTCGCCCGCCAGGGCTTCCAGGCAGGCGTCCAGCGCCGTTTTCCAGGCCGCCGCGTGGAGGCCGGCCGAGTCGAGGAGCACCCCGTCCGTGTCCAGGACAAGTGCACACGGCGGGCGTGATCGGGGGCTTCGGTCGTCCGCCGGAGCGCTCTGTGTCGGGCGGGGCTGGGATCTGGTCATCGGCGTCCTAGGCGCCGCCGAGTGCGGGTCTCGCACGCCTCCGGGGCACCGACGGCCTCCGTGACGACATCGACGCCGAGGCCGTCGATCGGATCCGCGACCTGCTGTTCGGGGCCTTCCCCGGCGTCCACGGTCGTGTCCGCGCCGAGGGCACGGGCGGCGGCCAGCCGGGACTGGGCGAGGTCGTCGACGGCGACGACACGGCCGGGACTGGAGAGGCGCGCCGTGATGACGGCGGCGAAGCCGCTGGGGCCTGCGCCGACCACGACGACCACCGTGTCGGCGGGGCTCGCCGCGCCGTTCACGACATCCCCCTCGCAGGAGGTGGGGAAGGTGTCGGCGAACAGGACGGCGTCGAAGTTGTCGATCGAGTCGGGCAGTGGGTGGCCGGACGAGTCGGCGAAGGGGGGTACGCGGACGTACTCGGCCTGAATGCCGTCGACGGCATTCAGGCCGAGGATCCGACCACCGCCGCCGCGGCACTGTCCGTAGCGGCTCTCACGGCAGAAGCTACACCTGCCGCAGGCCGTGACGCAGGAGACCCGCGGCCGGCTCTGCTCAGCTTCCTGGGCGGGGTGGGGACGGTCACCTGCAGCAAGTTCCTGGTCGAGAGCGACCATGCGCGGATCCTCCTCGACTGCGGTCTCTTCCAGGGTTTCGCGAAGCTGCGGCACCGCAACTGGGAGCGGTTCGCCCGCGCCGCCGCGGACGTGGACGACGTGGTCGTGACTCATGCCCATCTGGACCACTGCGGCTATCTGCGCCCCGACTGGTGCGGCAGGGATTCCGGGGGCCGATCCTGACCAGCGCCCGCACCGCCCGGCTCGCCAGGATCGTGCTGCGCGACAGTGAACGGCTCCAGACGGAGGGCGCCTGGCACGCCAACGAACACGGCTGGCCCAAGCACCCCCCGGCGAAGCCGCTCTACGACGACTCGGACGTCGTAGAGCGGCTTCGCCGAGTTGCGGCCCGAGATCCTGGCACGTGGAGAGGGCCCGCTAAGCCCGGAAACTGGGCTGGCCGGCCGTCGTGCCCCGCTCGGGGAGGCCGTGCTGGTCCGCTGACCCGGTCCCCTCGGTCCCCGGCTATGACCTGCCCGGCCCTACCTGGGCAGGACCGCCGCGCGGAAGTCTGTGGGGGGGGAGGGCTGGAGGCGCACCATGAGCATCATGAGGATGCGGCCGAACGAACTCGCGCCGGTACCCGCAGCCGTTGCGGCAGCGCCAGCACGCCGATCCCTCAGGTAAGGAAAGAGCGATGACACCTCAGCCGTTCACCGTCGCCGACGTGATGACCAGGAAGGTCGTCGCCGTCCAGCCCGGCGCGGAGTTCAAGGAGATCGTCGCCGCCATGGAGCGGTGGAAGGTGACGGCCGTACCGGTCATCGAGGGCGAGGGCCGCGTCGTCGGGGTGGTCTCCGAGGCCGATCTGCTTCTCAAGGAGGAGTTCCACGACCACCGCCTCGGTCTCGTCGAACAGATGCGACGGCTCGACGCCACGGCCAAGGCCGGTTCTCGCCGGGCCGAGGACCTGATGACCTCGCCCGCGGTCACCGTCGCTCCCGAGGCGTCCCTGCCCCAGGCCGCCCGCCTCATGGCCTCCCACCAAGTCAAGCGGCTGCCGGTCGTCGGCCTGGGCGGAACGATCCAGGGGATCGTGAGCCGGTCCGACCTCCTCAAGGTCTTCCTCCGACCGGACGAGGATCTCGCCGCCGAAGTGCGCCGCGACGTCGTCGAGCACCTTTTCCCGCTCTCTCAGCGCCGGGTCGACGTCCGTGTCGAGGCCGGAGTGGTGACGCTGGCCGGCGAGGTCCGCGACAGCGCGCTCATCCCGCTCGCGGCCCGCCTTGCCCGCGCTGTCGAAGGCGTGGTGGACGTACGGTGCGAGCTCACCACCCTGGGCCGGACATAGCCATGTCCGGCCGTTCCGGTGCAGGTCACGGGTCCAGCGCGCATGCTCGAAGTATGTCCCAGGTGACCAGCACGGACCTGTACGAGGTCACGATGGCGCTCTCGTACCTGCGGGAGGACATGCGGGCCCCGGCCACCTTCAGCCTCTTCGTCCGCGACCTCCCCCCTGGCCGCGGATTTCTCGTCGCGGCGGGGCTCGAACCGGCCCTTGACTACCTCTCCCACTTCCTTGTGGGCCGCTCCGACGTCCGGGAGTTCGCCGAGGCGCTGCGTCGGCCGGTCGAGGACCTGGAACCGCTGCACGGCCTGTCGTTCGACGGCCAGGTCCGCGCCGTGCCCGAAGGACGGCTGGTCCTCGCAGGTGAGCCGCTCCTGGAAGTCACCGCGCCCCTGCCGCAGGCCCAGCTCGTGGAGACGTACCTGCTGTCCCTCGTCTGTCACCAGACGGCGGTCGCCTCCAAAGCGGCGCGGTGTGCGCTCGCCGCCGCCGGGCGACCCCTGGTGGACTTCTCCCTGCGCCGGAACCACGGACCCGAGGCGGGCATGCAGGCGGCACGACTCTGCGCACTCGTCGGGTTCGCAGGCACCAGCAACGTCGCCGCCGCGACCCGGTACGGCATTCCTGCATCCGGCACCATGGCCCACTCCTACGTCGAGACCTTCGCCTCGGAGGAGGACGCCTTCCGTGCCTTCGCCCGAACCCATCCGGGACCCGTGACCTTCCTGGTCGACACGTACGACACCGACCGCGGGGTCGCGACGGCCGCTCGCGTCCTGAGCGACTTGAGGCTCGGCCCGGGGTGCGGGATCCGCCTCGACAGTGGCGACCTCGGCGCGCTGGCCCGACGCGCCCGTACCGCACTCGACGCGGCGGGGCTGAGCGACGTGCAGATCATCGCGAGCGGCGGCCTCGACGAGTACGCCGTCGCCACACTCGTACGGGACGGGGCACCCATCGACGTCTTCGCCGTGGGGACGAAGGTCGGCACGGCCGCGGACGCCCCGTATCTGGACGCGGCGTACAAGCTGGTCGAGTACGACGCCCGGCCCGTCATGAAGCTCTCGTCGGCGAAGGTGACCGCGCCGGGCCCGAAGCAGGTGTTCCGCGGCCCCGGCCTCCGCGACGTCATCGGCCTGGCGAACGAGGATCCGCCCGAGGGCACGGAGCCACTGCTGCGGACCGTGATGGGCGGCGGACTCCGCACGGAACCGCCCGACACCCTGGCCGCCGCCCGCGCCCGGTTCGAGGCGGACCTCGCCGCACTGCCGGAGGTGGCGCGCCGCATCGAGGGGCCCGTGCCACCCGTGCCGGTCGTGTCGACCAGGCTGTCGGCTCTGACGACCGTCGTGCGACACCGGATCGAGGCGCGGGCGCGAGCCGGGCGGTAGCACCAGGGACACGCCGCAGAGGCTGCGCACCCGAAGGAGCGAGCGGGGGCCGCCAGTGGGCTGAGATCGAAGCCGGAGGGCGGGACGCCGTCGCCGCTCGTGGGAAAGGAGCCGGGATGACGTGGCTAGCGACGCCTGCGGGCGCTGTCCTGGTGCTGTTCATCCTCCGGGACGTGTTCCACACACTCTGGCACCCGACCCGTCACGGCGGTCTGAGCAGGCTCGTCATGGTGTCCCTGTGGTGGCTGTCCGCCCGCCTCGGCGCGCGGTGGCGGCCGGCCGGGCTCGCGGGCCCGCTCGGCATGGTGACGGTCGTCGCGGCGTGGGCGCTCACCGTGGCCGTGGGGTGGGGGCTCATCTACTGGCCCCACATGCCGGAGGAGTTCTCGTACGCGGCGGGGCTCGTCCCGTCCGAACACGCGGGCCCGCTCGACGCCCTGTACATCTCGCTGGTCACCCTGGCCACGCTCGGGCTGGGCGACATCGCGCCGGCCTCCGGATGGCTGCGCGTACTCGCCCCCATGGAGGCACTCGTGGGTTTCGTCCTGCTGTCGGCGACCGTCGCCTGGATCCTCGGCATCTACCCGGCTCTGGCCCGCCGCAGAGCGCTGGCCCTGCGGCTGTCGCACGTCCGCCGCAGCCGGGCCACTGCCCAGGCCCTCGACTCCGACGGCGGCGCCGCTCTCCTGGACGGACTCGCCTCGGCCCTCTCCACGATCACGGTGGACTTCCTGCAGTACGCCGAGTCCTACTACTTCCACGACGGGGACGAGAACACGTCCCTGCCCCGGCAGCTCCGGTACGCCCTCGGCCTCGCGGACCAAGCCGACGGGGCGCACCACCCGGACGTCAGGCTCTCCGCGTCGGTGCTCCGCAGGGCACTCGAGGACCTGGCCGTCGTGCTCGACGAGAGATTCCTGCGCACGGGCAAGGGACCCGAGCGGGTCTTCGCGGCCTACGCCGCCGACCACGGGCAACCCCAGGGGCCGGACGGCCCTCCCCAGGACGGCGGCAGCGGGCGATCCTGAACGTGGGGGCCGCCGGTCGAACGCGCGAGAAGGTGACGAGCGATGAGGCACCGCAGCGTCGCGGATCCGATGACACCCACGGCGGTCAGCGTCGTGCCGGACACGACGTTCAAGGCGATCCTGGAGGAGATCGTCGAAGACGTGGTCCCCCACACGCTGGGACTGAGCCCGTCCGCCCTCTCGGTCGACGTCGTAGACGGCCAGGTCACCCCCAGCGGCACGGTCCGCCACCGCAGTCTCGTGCCGGTACTCCTCAGAACTCTGCAACAGCGTCGACGGTGTCGTGGGGTCGTCGACCGGCTCACGTACGAAGACGACGACCTGACGAGGAAGTGAGGACCATGGACACCCCGAACGCCCCGCACCCTTCCGTGACGGTGACTGCCGAACTCGACAAGCCACTGTCGCGCTGGTTGTGGCTGGTCAAGTGGATCCTGGTGATCCCGCACTGGATCGTGCTGTTCTTCCTCTGGGTCGCCTTCTTCGTGGTGACGGTGATCGCGTTCTTCGCCATCCTCTTCACCGAGCGCTTCCCACGAGGTCTTTTCGACTTCAACCTCGGTGTGCTCCGCTGGTCCTGGCGCGTCTCGTACTACTCGTACGGGGCCCTCGGCACCGACCGCTACCCGCCCTTCAGCCTGGGCCCCGAGCCGGACTACCCGGCCCGGCTCGACATCGCCTACCCGGAGCGGCTCTCGCGCTCGATGGTCCTGGTCAAGTGGTGGCTGCTCGCAATCCCGCACTACCTCGTGATCGCCTTCTTCACCAGCGGCATGCACGCAGGATGGTGGAGCGGCGGCCTCATCACCCTGCTCGCGCTCATCGCGGGCTTCGCCCTCGCCTTCACCGAGCGCTATCCGCGTGACCTGTTCGTCCTGGTCGTCGGACTGAACCGCTGGGTCCTGCGCGTCGCCGCCTACGCGAGCCTCATGACGGACGCCTACCCGCCCTTCCGCCTCGACCAGGGCGGTACGGAGACCTCCGCCGCGACCGAGCGCTCCCCGTACGGCAACTGACGGCGCCGCCTGGCGCGCCGCAGCTCGTCCGTGCGGATTCGAGAACACCCCGATGTCGCGCAGCGTCGCGTGATCGGTCCGGGCCGCGAAGGCGGTACCGACCTGGCAGGTGACGATACCGGCGAAGGTGGCCGTGATCGCTGTTACGTATGCGTGGTCCGCGACGAAGGCGAGAACGGCCGCAGCCCACAGCAGCAGGGCCGGTGCGGGGTTGTACGGCTGCCGGCATGCTCAGTCATCGTCGTCCCCTGCACCGCTGCCGCGGCGGAGTCGCCCGGACCATACGGGTTCCACCTGCTCCCATTCGCGTTCCCAGGCCGCGAGCCGGTGACCTTCGGTCCGCCGCCGTACGAGGAAGACCACGGCGGCACCCGTCACCCCCACCACACCCGCCACTGCCGTGCCGCCCGAGAGGGAGGTAAGGGCACGGTTCGCGGCACTGTCCGGGGGCCGGGCTGGGGCCCCATTGTCGTCCACCCAGATCGTCAGAGCGCGGCCCTGGGGTGTCCGCGGCGGGACGTGGATGGTGCCGGACCGACGGACGTGCTCGGGCTGCTCCCACACAGCCGGCGCGACGGCCTGCGGATGGGAGCCGAACCTGGTGGCGACGGGTGGGTCCTTGGCCGGCCCAGTGGTCGTAGCGGTCACCTGATGACGGTGGACGGCACGTTCTCGGTCGGCCTTGGATCCGGCCGTCCACAGGCTCCCGGCGACCACGGCACCGCAGATCAGGGCGACCATCAGCACGAAGACCAGGGCGGCGCGTCTCGCGAGTCTCCTGGGCGGGGTGGTCCCGCTCCATGACGGCTCGTGGTGGGGCATGCCGCACCTCCCGTTGGGGTGGCTCGCCGGCCGGTCGGGGGCCCGATTCAGTGGGTGGCGTCGAGTTCCGTTGCGATGTGGTGGGCCCATGCCCGGATGCGTTCCGGATTGCGGAAGTCGCCGCCTTTGCCGCGGCTCACCATGTGCCGGGCGACCGGGTCCGAGGTCTCGGCGGTCATTGCGCCGCCGAAGGTCATGTGTTCGCGGGCACCGAGCTTCTTCATCCGCCGGGCGACTCCTCGTACGGGCGGAATGTCGCGCTGCTCCGCGGAACTGTCGACGGGACCACTGCTGAACAGCCAGAGAGGCCGGTGCCTCAGCTGTTCGGCGTTGCGCCGGGCGCACCGTCGTGCCTTGCCGGTCCAGTGCCCGGCGTAGAGGGCTCCGCCGAGGACGACGCCGTCGTATCCGCTCACGTCGGTGACGGTGTCGGCCGGCAGGACGACAGCGTCGAAACCGTCGTCCCGGAGCGTCTTGCCGATCTCTTCGGCGATGCCGGCAGTAGAGCCGGCCTTGCTGCCGTATGCGACCAGGACACGCTTGGCGTTCATGACGCTACTCCCCCGGCCCGCTTGTCGGTCCGCTTCACCGGAACGGTCCGGACGGACGTGGTCTCCTCGTCGGGCATCGGGACGCGAATGGTGAGAATGCCGTCCGCGTACGACGCCTCGACGTCGTCGGCGAGGATCGTGCCCGGGAGGCGCACGGTTCTGCGGAACGATCCGTAGCGGAACTCCGAGTGCTCCTTGTCCTCCATGCTCTCGCTGTGCTCCGCACTCACCGTGATGAGGTTGTCGTCGACGGTGATGCCGATGTCGTCGTCCGGGTCCATCCCCGGCAGCTCGGCCCGCAGCACGTACACGCCGTCACCGCTGGTCACCTCCACGGGAATGGAATGAGCAGCCGTCGCGGGGCGCCACCCGGGCAGCCCTGGGAACTCCCTGTTGAACCAGTCGTTGAAATCGGGGAAGAGGCTGTGCCTGCGTTCCACCTTGCCTCCGGCCATTGCTCTGCTCCTCGTGTACGGGGCCCAGGACGGTCGCCGTGGACCCGAGTCGGTGCGGACAGGCGGCGGATGGGTTGCGGAGTTCGGTCCGAGTCCACAACCCACTCTTCCACCCACGAGGTCGCGTGGCGCAGTGTCCAAGGGGGCTGTCCGAGGGGGCCGAACGGGCCGCACCGGGAGGGGACCGACCGGCCCATGGCGCCACGGCGCCGGTGCTGTCAGCGGCAGATCTCCTCGACGAAGTGACCCACCCGTCCTCCGGGAGGCGCCGGGCGAGGTCCGCCTCACTGATCAGGCCGACGAGGCGGTGGTCGTCTGTCACGGGCGGCAAGCGGCGGATGCGGTGGTCATGCTTGGTGCGGAGTACCTCTTCGCTGTCGGCGCCCACGTCCACGGTGACAGGTTTGCCCTGGGCGAGGTATCCGGCCGTCATCTGTCGGGGGTCCTTGCCCTTGGCAAGGCACTTCACCACGATGTCCCGGTCGGTGATGATGCCGTGCAGCCGGTTGTCCGGGGCGGTGGTGGCGAATCCCGGAGGGACGCGAATGCCCGCGCCCCGAGCCCGTTGGTCCTCTCGCCCAGCGAGGCGGTCTTGCCACGGCCTCTGCCACCGACCACCACAGAGAGGGATTCGCCGGACCTCCTCGGAGACGGCGACATCCGGATACCTCTCGGCCCAGCCCGCCACCGCTTTGGCGATCGCCGACTCCGCGCGGATACCCAGGGCGCTTTGGCGGGCGAGCGCGTCGTACCGGAGCCCGTGGTGGGAAGGGGGGACCGCCACGACGAGCCGGAGCGCCAGTCCTCTTCGTACAGCCTCGTCGGCGGCCCAGAGGAGAGCGGGGACCGACTGCTCCCGCGGGTCGACTCCGAGCAGTATCTCGTTCACGTCTCCGCGACCCGGGTGGCGAAGGCGGGAGGGACGATCTCCACCGGGCAGTGGGCGTGGTGGAGCAGGACATGGGCGACGCGCCCCAGGGACGGGCCTGCGCCCAGGACGCGGTGTTCTCTGCCCACCACCAGCAGATCGGTGTGGGCAGTCGCCTCCACCAGGATCCCGGGCGTGCTCGTGCCCGCCTCGACGTGATGGCTGACGATCAGCCGGGGATAGAACTCACGCACGAGGTCGGCGAGCGACTTGATCTCCTGCACGCGTTGTCGCGCGATCCCGTCGAGGTCGTCCAGCATGGTCGCGACACTGCCGACGTGGGTGAGCACGTTCCACACGCTCACCAGCCGCAACGCCGCCTTGCGGGCGTCGGCCTCGGCGGCCGCGAGGAGCAGCCAGCCCAGATCCGAAGCGCCGTGCACGGCTGCTGTCACGGAGCCCGACGCGGGACGGTCACCGCCTCCACGGACCACGATCAGGGGAACTTCTGCGCGGGCCGCCACACCCAGACCGACGGATCCGAGCATGAGCGCGGAGAATCCACCGAGCCCCCGGTTACCGACCACGATCGTGCCTCGGTGGCCGGCGGCCGCACGAAGACCGGCGACCGGCTCCCGACGGCTCAGCTCCTTCGTGACGGCAAGGTCCGGATAAAGGCCGTGGACCGCACTCGCGGCCTCGGCCAGCAGGTCACGACCCGCTTCACGTACCGCCTGAAGCGTCTCGGCATTGGCGAAGAGGGCCCGGCGGTCGGTGTCGGCGGCGTGGACGAGATGCAGCGCCCGCCCCCGTCGGTCCGCCTCGGCGGCGGCCCAGAGCACGGCCGTGCGTGCGGAGGGGGACCCGTCGACTCCCACGACGACGTTGCCGAGCTCCGGTCGGGCGGGGGTCTCGCTGGTCATGGCTCCTCCTCCGGGGTACACGCGAGGCTCGGGAGCGCGTCCCGAGGGGCGGCATCTTCCACACTGGCATCGTGGTGGGCTTCCTCGGGATGGGCCGTTCGGCCCCGATCGAGACCTGCCCGGCCCTGCTGCCGGGAGGACGGGGGGACCAGCCTGAAGTCTGAGTGCCCTGCTCGATCCGGCCCACGGACGGAACGGAGCGGACGCGACTGAGGAGGCACGCCATGACAGCCCAGGTCACCGTCGGTCTTGACGGCTCGGAGGAAAGCCTCGCCGCCGTGGGTTGGGCGGCGACGGAAGCGGTGTTGCGCGAAGTGCCCCTCCGGCTGGTGCACGTGGAGGAGTGGCCGAACACCCCGGAGGTGCCCGCGTCTCACGCTCGCGCCTTGGCCGAGCGGGCCGAGGGCCTGTTGCGGAGCGAGGCGGACCGCGCGCGGAATGACCATCCCGGCCTCAAGGTGCTCACGGAGCGTGCGCGTGGCCGGGCGGCCGAGAGACTGACGGCCGCCGCGGACGAAGCCGATCTGACGGTCCTGGGTTCGCGCGGGCTCGGTGGAGTCCGCGGCTTCATCGTCGGCTCGGTCTCGCTCGCCGTCGTCGGCTCGGCGCGACAGCCGGTCGTCCTCGTGCGACCGGAGCACCACCGTGTGGCTGCCGAAGGCGGGATCGTGGTTGGTGTCGACATCCACCACCCGTGCGAAGCCCTGCTCGCTTTCTCGTTCAACGAGGCCGCCCGCAGGGGCCTGCCGCTGCGGTTCCTGCACAGTTGGACGCTTCCCTCCTCGTACGGCTACGCGGCCATCGTGGACCCGGGGATCGGCGAGGAGCTGGGTGGGCACCTTCTCGGGGGGCTGGACGACCTGCTGGAGCCGTGGCGGAAGCGGTACGCGGGTGTGGCAGTGGAGGCCAAGTCAGTGGTGGGTTCGCCCGCGTACCAGCTGGTCGAGGCGGCGCAGACCGCGCGACTCGTGATCGTGGGACGCCGGAGTCGGAACATCCCCCTCGGCCCGCATCTGGGCCATGTCGCCCACGCGGCCATTCACCACAGCCCCGCACCGGTCGCCGTCGTCCCCTTGATGTGAGCGGACGCGACTCGGACTTCGACCGCACACGGATGGATCCATCGCGGACGGTAATCGCTGGCCTCAAGGCAGTCCGGTCTTGTCACGCACGGGCCGATCGGTGCAACGGCCGGGCCCGAACAGCCCTCGGCGGTCTCTGCGTCCGGGGCGAGACTGAAGAGAACGTACCCGGGTCGGTCAGTAGGGACACAGAACGGCCCGGAAGGGTGATGATCATGTCCAGCACGAGCAGACGGACCGCAGCCGCACTGGCGGCCCTCGCGCTGGCCGCTGGCTGTGCGGCCGGAAACAGCACCGCCGGCGGCAGGCCCCTGAGCGCGGCCGCCGCCCAACCCAGCCCTTCCGGCGGCGATTGCCAGGGGCCGGGCATGTCCGGCGACGACTGGGACTCGTGGGGGCCGGGCATGGGGCCAGGAATGACAGGCCGGGATGACTGCACGTGGGGTCCCGGCATGATGGGCGGGGGCTACTGGCAGCGCGGTGACGGTACCCCGGTCGAGACCCTGGACCAGGCCCGCCAGCAGGCCGACACCTTCGCCGACCGGCTCAACCTGCGTGTCGGTGAAGTCATGCAGTTCTCGAAGAACTTCTACGCCGAACTGCAGACCCGTGACGGGAAGCCGGCGACTGAGGTCCTCGTTGATCCGTCCGATGGCGACACCGGGATCGAGTATGGGCCGGCGATGATGTGGAACACCGACTACGGCATGCACCAGCGCGGCCGGACCGAGACCCGGATCTCCCCCGGCGAGGCGCAGGAGCGCGCCCAGAGGTGGCTGCATGAGCGGGGCAGCGACCTGACCGTCGGCGAGGCCGAGGCGTTCCCCGGCTACTACACCCTGCACACCCTGCGATCGGGCGAGATCAGCGGCATGCTGTCGGTCAACGCCTCCACCGGCGCAGTGTGGGACCACACCTGGCACGGCATCTACATCACCACCAGCGAGCACTGACGCCACGGCCGCCCCCTGGCCGGACGCACCAGCCGTGTGGCATACGCGAGCTGCTCGGCGTGGCCGTCGCTTGGACGCCGGCCGGGCGCCGTCGCCGTTCACTCGGTCCGGTCCAGATCGAGCCGGCTCTCCCTGTCCGGCTCGAAACCTGTCCGGCTCGAAACCCCAGACCCAAGCGGAACCGTCTAGGCAGCGGGCCCGCCCGGCGCGCCCGGCACCTGGATGCGCCGGCCGGTCACCCGGCGCGGTGAGAGGGTCACCAGGGTGTCCCGGCCGTCCCCCGCCCACGGGGCCGAGTGGACAGCGTCCTTGATCCTCCGCACCTCGGTGTCCTCCGACACCGTGCGTGACGGACCGACAAGGAGCACGCTCCAGCCCTGGCTGAAGGCTTCGTCCAGGTGGTCCTCCTCGAAGGCGACCTCCGCGCCGGACTCCGAGGCGCGGGCGAGGGTCGAGTCAGCAGCAGTCATGAAGACCACGTCCCCGTCGACGACCTGGTAGTTCACGGGGAACACCGCCAGCCCGTCCCGTCCTTCGACGGCGACCCGGCCGACGCCGTGGCCGTCGAGCAGCTCCCAGCACTCGGCCGCGCCGATCTCCTCCATCCGTGCCCGGTACCCTGCGCGGGCTCCTCCTGGCGCGAGGTCCGCCGTGTACCCGGTGAGATCCTGGACAGTGGTCTCCAGAGCGTTCGCAAGCCGGAGAAGGAACTCGATCCCCGGGGTGGCCGCCTGCTCTTCCACGTAGGCGACGTAGCCGGGCGTCGAGCCGGCCCGTTCGGCCACGTCCTCCCAGGACAGGCCGAGCTGGTTGCGCCTGGATGCGACGCGGCGGCCGAGGTCGCTCGTGGCGTGCGAGGGATGCGGGGTACCGGCCGTGTTCATCACCGGTCTCCTTCCATGGTCTCCGGAGCCCGCTGAGGAACGACGGCGACCGGACACGAGGCGTGGTGCAGGGCACGGTGGGCGACCCTGCCGAGCTCCAGGCCGACGAGCCCGTCCCGGCGCCTGGCACCGACGACCAGCAGGTCGGCGGCGGCGGAGCGCTCGGTCAGCACTCTGTGGGCGGGGCCCTCGACGGTGCTCCTGCGCAGCCGCACCTGGGGATGTTCGGACGCCGCGGCCTCAAGGGCCTTGTCGAGCAGTTCGGAAGCCCCTTCCGTGAAGTAGGCCGCCCCGGCGCGCCTCATCAGCAGGTGGTCGGCCGGTTCATGGGCCTGCCGTCGCCAGGTGCGTACGACATCGAGTTCCGCGTCCCGGACGGCCGCCTCACGGAAGGCGAACCGCACAGCCGGCGAGTCCAGGTCGTGCTCACCGACGCCGAGCAGGACGCGCCCGTGGCGTGATTCCAGGGCATGTCGGTCTCCACGGACGACGACGACCGGACAGTGAGCCCGGGCGGCCACGATGAGGCTGACAGATCCGAGCAGGAGGTCGGCAATCCCGCTGCGCCCACGTGACCCGACGACGAGGGTCGTGCCCTCCCGCCCCTCCCTGAGCAGCGCACTGGACGCGTCCTCGGCGAGAACGTCCGTGGTGAGGGGGAGGTCGGGTGCACGGCGCCGGGCGCGTTCGGCAGCAATGGCGGCGATGTTCTCGGCGAGGATCTGGCCCGAGGGGCGGTCCGTGCTCCAGGCCGGCACGACTCCCTCGTACCGCTCCCACAGGGAGGCGTGGACGATGCGCAGGGGAAGCGCGTGCCGTACCGCTTCGTCGACGGCCCAGTCCAGGGCCGTGAGACTGGCGTCGGACCCATCGACTCCTACCACCAGGGGCGATTCCATCGTGCCCACCGCCTTCCGGTTCGTGAGGTGGCCTGCTGCCCAGGCTCGCACCGGGCGGAAGCGACCGGATAGGGCCGGTCGGTCCCGGGCACGGCCCGCCCGGACCAGGGGCGGTGGCGACGCTGAAGACGGTCCGTGTCAGGGCTGCCCAGGTTTCGACGTGCCCCTTTCGGCCCTTGTCGTCCGCCGCCCGAAGGCGACACCCTCGCAGCAACAGGACTCGGGGTGCCGGAGTACCGGACAGGCTCCTGCAACGACCGGAGGAACTGTGAACCAGACCAGGCGAAGGCGTTCGTCCGGCAAGCCGTGCAGCGTGTCGTCCCCGACGCCGACTTCACCGGGCTCGATCCCGGCGTGTCCCCGCGGGACACGTTCGAGCTGGATCCGCTGGACTTCCTCGAGTTCGTCGAAGCCCTCGCCGAACTCAGCGCCACGGAACTCACCGAGGACGACTATCCGGCCCTCGACACCTGGGACGGCTGCGCCGCTCGCCTGGTGGCCGGGGCCAGTGCGCCCGCGCAAGGAAGGAGAGGGTGATGCACCGCCGCAGGATCGACCAGCTGATGACCCGTGAGGTGGTGAGTGTCCGCGGCGACACCCCGTTCAAGGAGGTCGCCCGGACGCTCTCGCAGCACCAGGTGACCGCCGTACCCGTGGTGGAAGGCAACGGCCGGGTCGTCGGGGTGGTGTCGGAGGGCGATCTGCTGCGCAAGACCGCCGACCGGGCCGCCGCACCGAGTGACATGCCTGCCGTTCCGGACCTGGAGACGTGGGAACGGGCGAAGGCCGAGGGAACACGGGCAGAAGAGCTGATGTCCGCCCCCGCGGTGTGCGCCCGCCCGGAGTGGACCGTGGCCGAGGCCGCACGGCTCATGGAGGTCCAGAGAGTCAAGCGGCTCGTCGTCGTCGACGACGACGACCGCCTGTTGGGCATCGTGAGTCGGCGTGACCTCTTGGGCATCTACCTCCGCGAGGACGACGACATCCGCCGGGAGATCGTCGAGGACGTGCTCGGTGACACGCTGCGTCTCGGACCGACCTCCCTTGCCGTCGACGTGCGCGACGGGCGGGTGGAGCTCGGCGGGAGGCTGCCCTTCCGGGGCATGGCGCCGGCGATCGAGCGTATGTGCGCGACGGTGGACGGCGTGGTCTCGGTCTCCTGCACCCGTCTCACGTACGACGTCGACGACACCGATCGAGGAGGTGGACGATCATGACGCGGAGCATCGTGGTCGGCCTGGACGGCACGGAGCAATCGAAGGCAGCCGCGGAGTGGGCGGCCGAGGAGGCGCTGCTGCGCGACACGGACGTGCATCTGGTGCACGCGACGGAACCAGTGCCGGAGGCCGCTCTCCCGCTCGTGGAGTGGGAGTCCGAGGAGCCCTGGGCCAGAGAGATGATGGCGCGCACCGCCGGTGAACTGCGTGAGCGCCATCCCGGTCTGTCGGTGACCTCACGGCTGCTGCCCTCGGGGCCCGTACCGGGTCTCGTCGCCGCGGCCGAGGAGAGCGATCTGCTCGTCCTCGGCTCACGGGCGCTGGGCAGCGTGGCCGGATACCTGCTCGGTTCGGTCGGCCTGACGGTCGCTGGTGTCGTCGAGCGTCCCGTCGTGCTCGTTCGGGCCGTCAGCGCGGCAAGCACTCCACGGGGACCCGTCGTGGTCGGGGCCGACATGCGGCAGACCGTGGACTCCGTGCTGGGCTTCGCCTTCGAGGAAGCCGCGCGACGGCACACCCAGGTCCTCGTCGTGTACGCACAGCAGCTTCCGCTGCACGCGGGAATGGGGCCCGCGATGGTCCCGGACTTCCGGCTTTCCATGGTGCCGGAGATCAAGCGTTCGATGGAGGTCACGCTGGAACCCTGGCGGGCGAAGTATCCCGACGTCGAGGCGGTCGCCCGCGTGGCAGTCGGATCGGCCGGACTCGAACTGGTGGCGGTCGCCCGGGACGCCTCCCTCGTGGTGGTGGGCCGGCGCACCCGCCACTCGACGCTCGGCGCGCACATCGGCAGCGTGGCCCACGCCGTCCTGCACCACAGCCCGGCGCCCGTAGCCCTCGTCCCCCACGACTGATCGCTGCCGGTCAGTCGTCGGCCACCGTCGGACGTAGCCGTGCCGCCGTGACCTTGTACTCCGGACACGAGGTCACGGTGTCGGCGTGCTCCGACGTGAGGGAGTTGACGCCGCCGGCCGGGAAGTGGAACGCGCAGAAGACCTGCCCGGGAACAAGTTCCGTCCCGACGCCGGCGACGAGTCGCGCCTGCCGGTGGCGGCTCTCGACGGTGACCGGGGTGCCGTCCCGCGCACCGAACCAGGCGGCGTCTGCCGGGTGCAGGTCCAGGCAGTCGGATGCGCCGAGAAGGCTCCTCGCCGCCACCTCGACCGGCGCGGGAACCCTGGCCGCCGCTGCTGTCCGGACTACTCTCCGGCGACGCGCCCGGGTGACCGCGGACGCCTGACCGCGGCGGCGAGAGGGATGATGCGGGCCTCCCGGTGGGACCCGGCGATTGGGCCGTTCGGCCCGTTTCCGGGCCTGGGTGGCCGTAGCCGTCGACTCCTTCCGGAGGCTGGTATGGAAGACATGAACGCCGACCGGGCTCTCCTCGCCGCCACCGGGGTACGCAAGATCTACCGGACGGGCTCCGTGGAGGTCACGGCCCTGCTCGACCTGGATCTCCTGGTGCGCCACGGGGAGATGGTGGGAGTCATGGGACCGTCCGGCTCCGGAAAGACCACGCTCCTGAACTGTCTGTCGGGGCTCGACGACATCGACGCCGGCCGGGTGGAGATCGACGGCCATGACCTGTTCGCCATGTCGGACGCGGCGCGCACGGAGCACCGGGCCCACACCATGGGCTTCGTCTTCCAGGCGTTCAACCTCATTCCGGTCTTCTCCGCGGTGGAGAACGTCGAACTGCCGCTGCTGCTCGTGGGCACCCGACCGCGTGAAGCGCGACGCAGGGCTCTGGAGATGCTCGACCGCGTGGGCCTCGGACACCGGGTCGAGCACCGGCCGAGCGAGATGTCCGGCGGTGAACAGCAGCGGGTGACGATCGCCCGCGCCCTGGCCGGGCGGCCCGCCATCGTGTGGGCGGACGAACCCACCGGCAACCTCGACAGCGCGATGGCCGACCAGGTCATGGACCTGCTGTGCGAGCTCAACCGCGACGAGGGCCAGACGATCGTCCTCGTCACCCACGACAGCACCATCGGCGCCCGCGTGCCCCGACTGATCCGGATGCGCGACGGGCGGCTGGTCGACGACGTCCGCCAGGCCGGCGCCGCCCGGGCCGTGATCCCCGACTTCCCTTTGGGCTGACCATGTACCCGAACCTCCTCATCCCGCTGCTCACGGCCCTGGCCCTCGCCCTCGCGGTCCTGGTGCTGGTCGCCGTCCGGCAACCGGTGTCACGGCGGCTGGCCTTCCGCCAGGTCGCGCGTCGGCGCACCGAAGCGGCGCTGGTGATCGGTGGATCGATGCTCGGCACGGCCATCGTCATCGGGGCCCTGGTCGTCGGCGACACCCTGAACTTCTCCGTACGCCAGGAGGCGTACCGCACCCTGGGACCCGTGGACGAACGCGTCGTCGCGCCCCCCGGGCCGACCGGGCACGCCGTCACCGAACGACTGGCCGGCCTGACGGGAAATCCCGACATCGACGGAATCCTGAACGCCCAGGCAACCCAGGCATCCGCCGTCAGCACTGCCGGGGACCACACTGCCGCCGAACCGCGCGTCCTGGCCTGGCAGATGGACTTCGACGAGGCGGCGCGCTTCGGCGCCCCAGGGGGCGACTCCGGTCTCGGCGGACCGAACCCGAAGCCCGGCCAGGTCGTGGTCAACGAGCCACTGGCCCAGTCCCTGAGCGTCGGAGCCGGGGATCCGATCACGGTGTATCTGTTCGGGACGCCGCAGACGTACAGGGTCGAGCGTGTGGTGCCGGAGCAGGGTCTGGCCGGTGTGGGCCTTGGCGGCAGGCTGAACCGCGACGTGTTCCTGCCACCGAAGGCCCTGGACTCCGCTGCCCGGGGCGCCGGTGTGGAGCCGCGCTCGGTCACCTTCGTGTCCAATCGCGGCGGCGTCGAAAGCGGCGAAGCCCTGACCGACCGGGTGGCCGCCGACCTCCGGCAGGCTCTGGGCCCGCTCGCCGGGCAGACGGCGATCGAGACGCCGAAGCAGACCGTCCTGCGCGACGCCAAGCAGGCCGGGGACTCCCTCGGAGCCCTGTTCCTCATGATCGGCAGTTTCAGCATCATCGCGGGCGCGCTGCTCCTGGTGAACATCTTCGTCATGCTCGGCGAGGAGCGGAAGTCCCAGATGGGCATGGTGCGGGCCGTGGGGATGAAGCGCTCGCGCCTTGTCGGGTCCTTCACCCTCGAAGGGGCCACCTACGCGCTGCTGTCCGCGCTGCCGGGAGTGGCCATCGGAGTCGCCGTCGGCTGGGGCGTCGCCGTGGTGGCCGCGCAGATCTTCCAGGGCTGGTCGGTCGGCGGAAGCAGCCTCCGCATCGCGTTCGCCGTCACTCCCACCAGCGTCCTCAACGGACTGGCCATGGGCCTGCTCATCGCCTTCGCCGCGATCCTGGCGACCAGCGTGCGCATCAGCAGGTTCAACATCATCGCCGCCATCCGCGACCTCCCCGCCACGCCCGGACAACGACCGCACCGCCGTCTGCTCGTGGTCTCCACCACCCTGGCCGTCCTGTGCGCGCTCGTGGCCGTCCC
This sequence comes from Streptomyces sp. NPDC059534, assembly GCF_042743475.1. Classification (NCBI taxonomy): domain Bacteria; kingdom Bacillati; phylum Actinomycetota; class Actinomycetes; order Kitasatosporales; family Streptomycetaceae; genus Streptomyces; species Streptomyces sp. NPDC059534. Next base: position 8,400 of record NZ_JBHWAQ010000041.1, on the reverse strand, counting down.
GGCCGTGGCACGCAGCCAGCCCGACGCGACGTACCTCATGCCGGCGCTCGCCCTCGCCTTCGCCACTCCGGCACTGCTGCGCGTCCTCCCCCGGCACACGACCACCACCCTCGTCGCCGGCACCGTGCTCGCCTGGACACTCCTGGCACCCGTCATACGTCCCCGGATCTTCGACACTCCCTCCATGTCCGTGTACGTCATCCAGGGCGCCCTGGCCGCCTTCTCCGCGGTAGTGCTCGTCAGCGACAACCAGAAGACGCTGCTCCGCCCCGTAAGACGGCTCCTCCAACGCCCGACGGAAGGCGGCCTGGCGGCGCGGCTCGCGGTCGCGTATCCGTTGGCCAAGCGGTTCAGGACCGGCGCGACGCTGGTGATGTACACCCTGATCGTGTTCGTCCTCGTCCTGCTTACGGAGATTTCGGGCATCATCCGCGCCGGAGTAGACGGAGTCGTCGCCGATGCCACCGCCGGATACTCCCTGCGACTGGACTACAACCACCAGGTCGCCGGTGACCGGCTGCTCTCCGATCTCCGCAGCGGTCCGTCGGCCGCCGGGGTCTCCGCCGTGACACCCCTGCTCAACGCCACGGGGCGGGCCACCGATCCGGGACACCGCGGCCCCCGACCGCTGGACACCGCCGTCGTCGGCGTGCCCGACGGAGCGATCACCGGAATCACCTTCAGGGAACGCCTGCCCGGCCTGACGAACGACGCCGCCGTGTGGCGGGCCCTCGCCTCCGACCCCCGCTACGTCGTACTCGACGGCTTCTTCGGCAGCACCGGCGGCCCGGCCGGCGACTACTACGACCCCGGCGACACCCTCACCCTGACGGACCCCCGCACGGGCCACAGCGAACAGAAGATCATCGCCGGCGTGCTCAGCAACGGCTTGGTCTTCTACCCCGGCACCGGCGCCAGTTCGACCACCTACCCCGTGGTGATGGGAGAGCAGGCGACGCGCGAGCTCTTCGGCACCCAGGCCCAGAACGCTTCCGCACTCGTGAGAACCAGTCCCGGCACCTCCCCCGACGCCCTGGCAACCCAACTCCAGGGCGAGCAGCTCTCGGCCAGCCTGGTGGCCACACCCATAGAGTCGGACATCCGCCAACAGTTCGACTCCAGCACCGCCTTCTTCCAACTGATGCAGGGCTTCCTCGCCCTGGGCCTCGGCGTGGGCATCACCGGCCTCGGCGTCGTCATGGTCCGAGCCGTACGCGAACGCCGACGCACCATCGGCATCCTGCGGGCCCTCGGCTTCCGGGCGCGGACCGTGCAGCGGTCCTTCCTGTGGGAGAGCACCTTCGTCGCCGTGGAAGGAATCATCCTCGGATCTCTTCTGGGCGTGCTCACCACCTGGCTGATGTACGCCAACAGCGCCGCGTTCGAGGGCCTGGAAGGAGGTTTCCCGGTCGAATGGACCAGCATCTGCGGCCTGGCCGCAGCCACCTTCGCCGCGTCGCTCCTCGCCACGATCGGACCGGCACGCCGCGCCGCCGCCATCCGCCCCGCCCTCGCGGTCCGCATCACCGAATGACGCACAGCCGTCCGACCGTGTGAAGTTGATCCGCGTGTCTTCCTGACGAGGCCAGAGAGCGCGGTGCGAGCCCGCTCCTCCGCTGCCTCGCTGTCAGATCTCGTCGCGAACCGAAGACTCCGCAGGGCCTGCCGGATACTCCGGCGTTCAGGCCCGTCGCTGTCCGGCGGGCCTACTCGGGTCCGTTCGCATCGTTCTTGGTGGGCTGGGCGATCTCGCGGATGAAGACGGCGAGGTCGGGGACCGCGGGGTGGCTGGGCGGGTCGGATCAGGCAAGGTTGACGGGTACGGGGGGGTGCGTCGGTGAGGGGCAGGTAGGTCACGCCGGGGTAGGGGTAGACGTCTGCGGTCGCTGTGGTGGTGACGCCGAAGCCCTGGTCGGCGGCAAGGGCGGCGAGCCAGTCGCCGATGTTGCCGACCTCTGCGATGCGACCCGGCTGGTGCTCGGGGGCCCATAGTCGGAGCGAGGTGGTCCCGAGACGGTGTTCATGATCAGGGTCTGACCTGCCAGGTCGTCGACGGCGAGCTCACTTCGCTTGGCGAGGTCGTTGTGCGAGGACAGGGCGGCCATCCGCTGTTCATGGAAGAGCATATTGTTGCGGATACCGGTGACGGACATGGCCTCGCACCAGGACCGCGTCGGCCCGGCCCTGGCGAGGCTGTCGTCGGTGCGCAGCAGCTGCAGGGGCATCTGGGGGTGAAGCTGCTGCCATCGGTGCAGGACGGTGGCGGTGTGATGGCCGAAGGCGGACCAGGCGTGGCCCAGGCGCAGTGGCCAGGGGCCCACGCGGTCGGGGTCGAAGGCCGCTTCGGCGGCGTAGAGAGCTGCGGCCGCGCGACTGCGGAAGGACTCGTCGGCGTCGGTGAGTCGCAGGTGGTGGGTGGAGCGGTCGAACAGCCGCACACCGAGGTGCGTCTCCAGCGCCTTCAGGGTTCAGGAGAGGGCGGGCTGGCCGATACGCAGCCGGGCAGCGGCGTGCGTGACCGCGCCTTCCTCCACGATGGCGATGAACGCGCGCAGATGCCACAGTTCCACGGTCATGCCTACCAAGCACAATCGCTGGAGAAGCGGCATTCCCGCTGCGATCGGGGTGGCACCTAGCGTGGCGGGCCTGAGCACTGTTCGTGCGGCCTCGACCGCTACTCCCTCCTCCGCCACTGTGCGCGTCTGGTCGCGTGTGCGTCTGAGGCGTCGTGGCCTTGCGCCTGGTGCTGTCTGCGGGGCTGCTTCTGGCCGATGTCGCAGGCGAGGTCTCGGTCAGTCATGCGCCGAGTGGATCGTTCACGTCCACCCCCTTCGGGAGAGGGCTCTCACCCGCACGGCAGAAGAGGGAGTCAACGCGGAGAGTTGGCGATCGACGACAACGCGGCGAGGCACGGTGCCAGGCGCCGCGAGCCCGGCATGATCGGCAAGACAGCCCCTAGATGATCGATTCCAAGGGTTGTGTCGCTTGTCAATGAATCCAGCATGTCTGTCGTGGAACCCAACCGCCGCTGGCTGACCCCGTGTCGGAGCAGCGCGGCAGGCTTCGCGGAGGCCATGGCCTCGGAGGATGACGGTGGCCTCCCCCACGTGGGGGAGGCCACCGTCCCGCTGTCGCTCCACAGGGCCGTCTGAGTCCGTCGCGCAGGGTGATGAAGTCTGTTTGACGACGCGTGACGATGTGTGGCATGGACATTCAAATGAGCGACTCGACGGTCATCTCCGCAGCGGCGCCGCCCCGCTGGGCTGTTTGCGCTGCGCATCTGACTACATGGGTGGTCCTGCCGAGCGGACTGTGGCGCATTGCCCTGGTGCTCGGATACCCGGCCGGATACACCGACGTTGGCTTCGAGAGCTTCCAGACGATCGGCGCGAAGGTATGGATGCTGACACTCAGCGTGGTCTGCGAGCTCGCAGCCTTCCTCACGATCGGTCTGGTACGGCCGTGGGGTGAGGTCGTGCCCCACTGGATACCGCTGATCGGAGGGCGAAGAGTCCGCCCCATGGCCGCCGTGGTCCCTGCCGCCCTCGGCGCGGCGGCCCTGACCGTGCTCTGGGCCTTCACACCCTGGTGGTGGAACTTTCCGCACGCCGACATGACGCCCACCGGGAGCCTCGTGGTCGGCATCCTCTACCTACCGCTGTTCCTCTGGGGCCCGCTCCTCGCCGCCGTCACCATCTCCTACCACCGCCGCCATCGCACCCCGCGCCGCTGAGCAGAGATCGCCGGGTGAGCGCCCGCCCAGCGGTAATTCAGTGATAGACGGCCCGGTTCCCATGGCAACGGACATGATCAGTGGTCGTAGGCGGTCAGTGAACGCAGCACGGGCTCGTCTGTGTGGTCGTTGTGCCAGATCGCGGCCGTGAGTGCGAGGATGCGCTGCATGACGCGGGCGATGACGCCGTCGGGTGTGCGCCCTCGATGCTGTTCGAGGTCGAGTTGGCCCTTGAAGGTCTCGTTGACCGACTCTATGACCTGCCGCAAGGGCTTGAATATTGGTGCGCCGGGCCGTTCTGGCTCGCCCTTCCGGGCCGGCCGCAGCAGCCGGATGCCCTGCTCGGCCAACAGATGCTCGAAGCCGCGGCCGAAGCAGCCGACGGCCCCAGAAGAAGCGGCTGTGGCTCGCGGAGTACCCGTACTGGGCCCAGAAGCCACCTGGCCTCAGAGGTGAAGCCCAGCATGGCCTGCATCATCGCGAGCGTGACCAGCTCCGCATCGGTCAGTTGCGGAGCGATCCCGACAGCCGGACGATAGGGTGCCAGATGCGGTGACGCCTTCAGCAAGTCGCCAGTCTTCACATAGAGTGCGGTAGCGAGGGATTTCAACTCTGTCTTCACACACTGACGTTGGACTCCCTCCTCTTTTGCGCGCAGCCGATCCCTTGGAATCGATCATCTAGTCCCAGCACCCTGTGATGGCTCCGTCGGTCTCCGATCCGGCCGCGATGCGGAAGCCGGACCCGGAGGCGAATTCGGCCCCGGTCTTGCAGCCCTCGATCGCAAGGTCGTGGGCGGTCATGAAATAGAGCGTCAGCAACATGACTTGCCCGTCGCCGCCTCTGGCGAAGCACAGTCCCGCCGTCTCCTCAGGGACGGGCGGCCGCTCGGAGTCCTGCTCCAGCTTCCAGCCGTCGCGTTCCGCCGCAGTCCGGTAGTACTGGATTACCTCGGCTCTGGTGCCGGGGAAGGCATAGGTGCGCTCGGCAAACAGCCAGGCGTCTCCACTGTCGTCGATGCACCCGGACTCAACATCCTTGAAGTCCTTGGGGAGTGTCGCTGCCGGTGGCCTGGATTCGAGGATGCGGAGTGATGCGAGGTCCTTCACCCGGCTCTCTGTTCCTTCGCAGTTCTTGAAGGGCGAGAGGAATGAGCAGCCGGTCAGGCATCCGGCGGCGAGTGTGGTCGACAGCAGCAGACCGGCCAGGCGGCGCGGGCGTATCCGGATCAACACGATGGCTCCAGGAGCGTTGGTGGACGAATGGCGAGCGGTGAACGCCGGGCCCCGCCCGCAGGGGCGGAGGATTAGTCATCAATGCCTGTGGGTGCTAAGCCGGACTTCTCGCCGTGCTTCGGCGCGGTGATGGGGTGTGAGCCGGGCTCGGAAGCTCGGCAGTTCCCTGACTACGCGTAGTAGGCGGCGTATTGGGCGGAGCGCTCTTCGACGGAGAAGCTCTCGAAGTCGCCTGCCATCTCACAGCCGAGCAGTCGCTGCCGCGCCGCTAGAGCGTCGAGGAGATGCTGGGACGACAGGTACGCCTTGGCTCTGGCCAGTCCGCTCCCGCACGGCAACTGGATGTCGATCGAGCACTCGGCGTCCATGCTGGCGGACTTGGCCCTCCAGATGAGCGGTACGTCGTCGAGCCTGCCGGCGTTGAACAGCTGAACGCAGCACAGCTTCATCAGCTCGGTGTCGCCGTCACCCTGAGCATGCCGCTCCAGCCCGCCGCGTACTTCGAGCAGCCTGCGTACCTCGTCGATGCCCGCGCCGACAGGATGAAGACCGTAGCGGTGCAGCCACTCGTCTCCGTCCATTGGCATGCCCCATTTCCGTAGCGGCAGCCAGTGCGACCGGCCAAGTGGACCATGCCACGCGGGATTCGGGGCGTCGATGTGCCGGCCGCCCTCAAAGCGCGGCACCGCGGGTTGCCTTGGCCTCGGTTGTGCCGTCTTCCTTGACTGCGCTGAGCGCGGGTCTGCCTTCCCGACCCGCCTTCGCAACATTGGCCTATCGGTGACCTCGAGGCGATCACCACAGGAAGGTATGCTCCGCGTCCCGCGAGGCACCCCGCCCGAGGCCGATCCACGGGCGTCCAGTATTGCTCTCGATCACGTCTCAACACCGCGACGACTGAGCGCTGGCGGAGTCGGGCGGCCGATGAGTTCCATCTCGACCAGCGTTCCCGTCAGCCCGGTTGCCTCCAACTCGTCTGCCAAGGGCGTTGCTTGCGTGAGCATCTCATGAGCCGGGCGGACGGCGCGGTCGCGAGCTTTGATCAGATGTTCATCGGCGCTTGCCAAGCAGAGGGGGAGGGATCGGTTCCCCCGGATCGTCGGAACCTACGACGTGTCGCAGCTCAAGTAGGCGATTTGGAGGATCAGTTACGTCGCATAGCTATGCGATCATGAACGGCGTTTCCGGCCGGTCGCCGGATGCTCCCTTCTTGATTGCAGAGGACCATGAAACTCACCGCGTTTGCCCGTGCCAGGCACGGGCTGCTTGTTCTTGCCGCCTCCCTGGGCCTCGTCTTCGGCCTCTCGGCCGCTCCGGCCCAGGCCGCCACGCCGTCCGTCATTTATATGGGCGTTGTCCAGATCCAGGCGAGGCACTCTGGGAAGTGTCTTGAGGTAGCGGACTGGAGCACGGCGGACGGCGCGGCCGTCCGCCAGTGGACCTGCACCAAGGGCGACAACCAGAAGTGGTACCGCTGGGGCCTGGCGAACGACCCCAACGCGTTCTACTACATCAACGTCAACAGCGGTAAGTGCCTGGAGATCGGCGGCTGGGCGACCGGGAATGGCGCGACCGCCAATCAGTGGGGCTGTCACTACGGCCTCAACCAGCTCTTCTACGGCGGGGAGGGATTCCGCATGGACAACGCGTACTCCCCCCAGAAGTGCCTGGAGATAGCCGACTGGGGCACGCAGAACGGCGCCCCCGCGCGGCTGTGGACGTGCACCTACCAGCCCAACCAGTACTTCTACATCACGGCCGCGTGAGCCCTGGGCGGGCGCCGGGCACCTGCCCGACGCCCGCCGGTTCATGTTCCGTCAGCCAGCCGTGGGCGGTGGCGATGGTGACGATGAACTCCCAGTCGACGTGGAAGCTTTCGTAGTGCCAGCCGCAGGGGCATTCGGCGACGTACAGCCACCGGTCGCCCCACCTGGCGCAGACGACGCGGGGCTTCATGAGCCGATGGATTCGACGCCGCAGGCGACGAGGTCGCGCGCCATGTTGCAAGGGACGGCGTTGCCGGCCATCCGGACCCGGGCGCGCTTCGAGTCGCGCCACCGGTACGTATCCGGGAATGCCATCGCCGCCGCGTACTCGTGGGCCTGGAGCATGCGGAAGCCGCAGTCCTCCACCGACAGCGCCGGCTCTGGCACGACCAGGCCGTGATGGTTGCCCGACGCGCACACCGTCGCCAGCGGCTCCGACACCGGGCGGTTCTTCGAGCTGCCGCCTCGCAGCTCGGCGATGAACGGCGGCACGACGACACCCGTGGTCTCGCGGGTCGTCACCGTCCGGGCCGGCTGATCGGTCACGTAAGCGGAGTCGTTGCAGGTGCCGCCGGCCGGTACCAGGAGCCCCGTCTCGTTCTTACCCGTGCACGTGCGCATCGGCCGGTCCACGGAGTGCGGCTGCTTTCCGTCGCGCCCCTCCACCGGCACCAGGGCCGTCCCGTACTTCTCCAGCCCCGCCCTGATCCGCGCCATCGTCTTCTCGGCGAGCGGCCGGGCCCGGTCACCGATCCGCAGGGCCTCGATCGACCAGTCGACGATGCTCGAGGCGGCGCCGACCATCGGCTTTACCTCGACCTCGCAGCGCGGGCAGCAGTACATGTACTGCCTGCCGTACTTCCCCGCGGTGTTGCCGTTCTTCCAGGTCCGGCGGGCGTCCATGTCGGCTGCGCAGCTCAGGCAGCGGGCCCGCGGTGAGGTCCAGCGTTCGATGTCCGGGCAGCGGGTGCCCTTGGGGTGGAACAGGCAGAACCAGCGGTCTCGCCATTGGTCGGCGGCCGGTCCGGCCTGCCCGGCGAGGCGGCGTTGAGGAAGACCGCGTGGAGGCAGGAGCCGAGATTCTCCAGGCTGATCTTCCAGGCGCGGAAGCCCACCCACTTGCGGACCTCGCAGACGTTCTCGACGAACCCGAAGCGGTACCGGTGATGCTCGGCGAATCGCTGGACGTCCCACATGGTCGCCCGGGAGCGTTCGCCGGCGATGTCCTCGGGTCGGCCTTCACGCCTCGCGACGGAATTCTTCGTGCAGGACGGGCTCGCCCAGATCATCATGGTCTTCGGGAAGCGGCGGGGGTCGACCTGGGAGATGTCCGCGCAGTCGTGGTCGGCGTCGGGGTGGTTGTCGTTGTGCACGTCGACCGCAAGCGGCCAGTGGTTCGCAGCCATCATCCGGACGCCGACGCCTTCGACGAAGCCGGCGCCCGACGACGACCCGCCACCGCCGCAGAAGAAATCCGTGAGAGTAAAGCTCACGCTGGTGCCTCTATTCGGTTGTGCATTCGGTTGTCTTTCCTCGATGGCGTCCGCACCAAGTAACGTCGAAGGTGGGCACTAGGCACTGTTTCTTGGATCTCCTGACAGGGGCGGGGTGTTGAGGTCAGGCTGGCTGTATGAGCCGTGGGGATCTGACGAACGCGGAGTGGGAA